>NZ_AYWP01000018.1:0-105389 GCF_000502435.1 Mesorhizobium sp. LNHC232B00 | reverse complement strand
AACCGCTTCGACGCAAAACTGAAGCGGACAAGTAATGTGCTACCAAAACCGGACATCTTGATTAGCTACCGACAGGCTTGTTCCAGAAAAGCACGCGCGGCAGGCACATCGCTGATCGGCTGCTGGAGAAGGAATGTTGCGAGCCATTCAGGCGGAGAAATGATCCAGGCGGCGAGTTATCCCGCCGCCTGGATGCCGGCCATGGCGGCCGGTTTCGTTAGCGGTTGCCCCAGATGCCCTGGCCATAGCCCGGCGCAGGCATGCCGGAGTTCGCATTTCCTTCAACCGCGCTGCCCGTGATGCTCTTGGTGCCGATCATGTCGGGCGCACCGCCGGACATCATCGAATGGGTCGTCGCGGTCGGATAGCTGCCGGCGGCCGGGACATAGTCCGTGCCAAAAAAATGGTCGCTGCCGGCAAAGGCCGTGCCGGAAGCAAACAGAACCGCGGCAATGGTAAGAACGATCTTTTTCATTTCAATTCTCCATCTCTCCAAAGGTGATGACAGGACCTCAACGCGCCGCCCGCACCGCGTTCCCGAGGCTGTCTCTACATTTTCATCAGGCGAAACCGGCCAGCCGCTATCCCCACGGGATCCGCTGCGGCAGGTTGCTCAGCGCATGATCGTCTTGGGTTCGTCGTGCGCTGTTGCCGCTTCATAGGGCCGGGGTGTGTGCGCAAGCGTTGTAGCCGGCGTGGTAAGAACCGCCGCAACAGTGGAATTTTGCGTGGAATGCAGCAGACAAGTGCTGCACGCCCGGGCCGTGAGGGTTCGCGCGCCTCAAATCGGCAGCTTCACCTCGCCCACCCACATGTGGTTCTCCACCGCCAGCAGCGCCGCCGCCATCTCCTTGTCGCGCTGTCGCTTGTGCAAATAGAGCGCCACCAGCCGGTCCAGCGAGAACCTGCCGGCACCGACGGCGGCCAGCACGAACATGCCGCCGGCGATGGCCAGGTCCTTTTCGAAATGCAGCAGTTCGTTCTGGCTGGCGAAGTTGGTGTGGAACAGCAGGGCCGTCGCCAGACAGAACAGGCCGAGCCCGATGGCGCCCAACCGCGTCAGCAGGCCGGTTGCGATCGAGAGCCCTGCCCCCAGTTGCAGCGCGACGGTGGCGACGAACAACGGCAGGCCGACGCCCAACACTGCCATCGCCTTGGCGGCGGCATCGAAATGGGCGGCCAGTGTTGTGCCTTCATGCAGGAAGATGAGGGACAAAAGCAGGCGGCCGGCCAGCAGGGTCACATCCCCAGCGTGGTATTTCGAGGCGAGGCCGCCGAGTTTCGCGGCGATGTCGTTCGGTATCATAGGTCAGCCTCCATTTTGAAAGGGCCGGAGCCGGCTCGAGGGAGAGGCGCCGGCTCCGGCAACGGGCGTCAGCCACGAGCGCCCAAACTGCGGGTTCCTTCGGGTTGAGGTTAGCGCCAAGGCCCCCTCATCCGGCCGCTTCGCGGCCACCTTCTCCCCAAGGGGAGGAGACGAAAGCGGCGCCGGCTACCTCCTCTCCCCCTTGGGGAGAGGTCGGATTGCCCCGAATTGCTCTTGGCAATTCGGTCTTGGGCAATCCGGGTGAGGGGGAACCTACTGCGTCACCTTGGTGTCGATGGCTTTCTGCAGGTCGGAAAGCTCCTCGCAGCCGGCGGGGCAGAGTTTCTGCAGCGATGCCAGTTGCTCCTCGGCCTTGGCCATGTCGCCGGTCTCGACATAGAGCTCACCCAGATATTCGCGGGCGGCCTTGTGGTCGGGCTTCAACTCCAGCGCCTTGTTGTAGTAGGTCAGCGCGGTGGTGGTGTCGCCGGTCTTGCGCAGCGTGAAGCCGAGCAGATTGTAGACGTCGGCCTGCTGGTTGTCCTGCGCCAGATCACGCAAATCGGCCAGCGCCCCCTTGTAGTCCTTGGCGGCGATCTTGGCCCGCACGGCAGTGAGGTCGGGCGCATCGGTGCCCTCGATATCGTCGACCGCATAGGCCGGTATGATTGTGGCAACAGGAACCACGGTCAGCACGGCAATGGCGCCGAGCAGGCCGTACAGGGCGTTTCTGCCCAAGAATGATTGTTTCATTGTCTTTCTCGCTTGTCGGTTTGCCATGATTAAATCTGCACGGGCGTGAAAGCGTAGGCACTGCCGTCCTTCACGAAGACGCCGGTGCCGGGGAATGGGAAATGCGACCCGGAAATGCGGATGTTGTCCGCGATCACCCGGTCGATGATCTTGTGGCGCGTGGCGATCGCCGTCGGCCCGTCCTGGTCGTAAGCGCCCTGCCACTCCGGATGCGGCGCCAGAAGGGCCGGCACATACATTGTGTCGGCCGAGATCATCAGCTGCTCCCCACCGGAATTGGCGAGATAGACCGAGTGACCGGGCGTGTGGCCGGGCGCGGCGATAATCTGGATGCCGGGCGCGACTTCGGCGCCGTCCTGAACCAGCTTCCAGTTCTTCCATTTCGGAAAATTCTCGGCGATGCGCTTGCCCGCCGGCTTGCGGCCCTCGGGCAGCTTGGCCAGCCGGCTGGGGTCGGTCCACCAATTGTATTCGGTGGCGTGGACGATCAGCTCGGCATTGGGGAACACCGGCGTATTGGTGCCCTTCTCCATCAGGCCCCAGACATGGTCGGGGTGGAAATGCGAGATCATGATGGTGTCGATAGTCTTGTAGTCGATGCCCGCGGCGGCCATGTTGGCCGGCAGATGCGTGGCGTTGGCCTGCCACTGGCCGACGCCCGAGCCGGCATCCATCATGATCAGCTTGCCGCCCATCTTGAGCACGACGACGGTGAGCGGGATGGGCATGAACTCGGTGGGCAGCCCGGCTTTGGCAAGAGCCGCCTTGGTGTCGTCGACCGATACATCCTTGATGAAGGCCGGGTCGTGCGGCTTGCGCCAGATGCCGTCATAGACGGCGGTGACCTCGATATCGCCGACCTTGTATTTGTAGAAGCCGACGGTCGGCTCAACCGGTGTTTGCGCGAAAGCCGGGCGTGTGAATTCCAGCTTTCCGGCAAGGCCGAAAGCAGCGGCGGCGGCGGCTGATTGCAGCACTGTGCGACGTGTCATGCTGAACATGGTGGTCTCTCCTTTGGGTTGCGTGGCGGCAGGCAAAAAATCGGAAGAAATGACGGAGGGCCAAGCCCCTGGCCCTCCGTCCTGATGCGGTTGAGGCGCGCCGTCGGGATCCGGCGCGACGCTCATGAACTCAGCGGGCCCAGATGCCCTGGCCGGGTTCTTCCGCATCGGATTTCATCGTTGCCTGCATGCCGTGCCGAACCATGTCCGCCTTGCGAGTGGAGGCAGTGTAGGTGTTGTCGATGGTGGCGGTGGCCTGGGTGCTCGTGCCGAAATGGTCGCTGCCGGCAAAGGCAGAACTCGAGGCAAGCAACATCGCAGCCACGCTGAGAGCGAGCTTGGTCATTCCGAAAGATCCTTGTTTCGTTTCTTCATGTCGCGGGCCGCTGGATTGGCCCCGCTGAAATGAAGACCCGGAAGGGCGGCGCTTTATTCCCGGGCCTCGCAAGATTCTTTGGGAGGAAGGAATCCGGGGCAAAAAAGAGCACCGAGACACAATCCAGAAACAATATTCAACAGTTCGGAAAAACTGGCGAAAAGATCGGATGGCATAAGCGTGTCCTAGCGGCCGGAAATCGGCCGCACAGCGCATGGGATTGGGCACGGGCAATGCAACGCGGTTCGAACGGATGGATGTCGCTCGCCGCCTGCGGTGCGTCTGCCTCCGCCCCGCGCCCTGCGCGCCGGTCATTCCACCGTCACCAACAACGTCAAATTGCAGCGGCCGCAGCCGACAATGCCTGCTTGAGCGGCGGCACGATCGACATGTGTCTGGCACGGTTCGGCTAGGATGAGAAAGTTTTGGAAATGGACCACGGTGTCGATATCGCCGAACTGGACAGGGAAGCGGCAAGATCGGGCAGAGAGCCCGATCAGGCGGGCCTGGACAGCATCGAAGCCCTTGTAAGGATCGCTCCGCGGACGGTGGCGCGCAGCCAGATCCTGGCGGGCGCCGATTTCGCCCTGGCAGGTCAGCCAGATGAGCGGCTCGATGCGGTCTTCGAGCAGCTCGCCGAAAGCTTTGCCACGCTGCCGGCGGTGATCAGCGAGGGACGTGTATGGACCTATCGCGAGCTCGACAGGCGGGCCAACCAGTTCGCCCGCCTGCTGGTCGAGCGTGGTGTGCGGCCGGGTCACCGGGTCGGTCTCATCCTCGACCGGTCGGCGGAGACCTATGTCGCGGTGCTCGCCGTGATGAAGGCCGGAGCTGCCTTCG
Organism: Mesorhizobium sp. LNHC232B00; assembly: GCF_000502435.1. Classification (NCBI taxonomy): domain Bacteria; kingdom Pseudomonadati; phylum Pseudomonadota; class Alphaproteobacteria; order Hyphomicrobiales; family Phyllobacteriaceae; genus Mesorhizobium; species Mesorhizobium sp. LNHC232B00. The sequence goes on along the minus strand of NZ_AYWP01000018.1, from coordinate 101,113 downwards.
TGCCGCTGGCCACCGCCTTCCCGCAGGAGCGCATGACCCTCATCATCGAAGACGCCGGCGTGAGCCTGATCGTCACCATCGCCGCCTGTGCGGAGCGAGCCGGTCTGCTGCCGGTTCCCCATGTGATGATCGACGGCGCCGCCGCCGACATCTCCGCACGCTCCGACGCTCCGCTGCGGCTCGACGCGGCGCCCGCCGACGACATCTGCTACATCCTTTACACGTCGGGCACGACAGGCAGGCCGAAGGGCGTCGCCATCCGGCACCAGAGCTTCGTCAATTTCATCCGCGTCGCCGCCGCATCCTACGGATACCAGCCAGGCGATCGCGTCTACCAGGGCATGACCATCGCCTTCGACTTTTCCTCCGAGGAGATCTGGGTGCCCTTCGTCGCCGGCGCGACGGTCGTGCCTGCGCCCGGCCCGCTGACGCTGGTGGGCGAAGAGCTGGCCGATTTCCTGCGCCTCCATGAGATCACCTGCATGGCCTGCAGCCCGACCCTGCTGTCGTCCATGGCGAGCGACGTGCCGAGCCTGCGCACGCTGCTGGTGGGCGGCGAGGCCTGCCCGCACAATCTGGTGGTGCGCTGGTCCAGGCCCGGCCGAAAGATCCTCAACACCTATGGCCCGACCGAGGCGACCGTCACCGCGACGATGGGTGAACTGACGCCCGACAGGCCCGTGACCATCGGCGCGCCGCTGCCCACCTATTCCATCGTCATACTCGACCCCGAAGTGCCGGCACTGGCCAAGCCGGGAGAGCTGGGCGAAATCGGCATTGCCGGCATCGGGCTTGCCGTGGGCTACCTCAACAGGCCCGATCTCACCGAACAGAAATTCATCGCCGATTTCCTCGATTTGCCCAACAACCCATCGCGGCGCATCTACCGGACGGGCGACCTTGGCCGGATCAACGACGACGGCGAGATCGAGTATGCAGGCCGCATCGACACCCAGGTGAAGATCCGCGGCTATCGGATCGAGCTGGGCGAGATCGAGGCGGTGCTGCTGGACCAGCCGGAGATCGCGCAGGCCGCCGTCACCACCTGGGAGATCGAGCCTGGCCGCGTCGAACTCGTTGCCTATTTCGCGCCAAAGGCCGGCCTGCCGCCGCTGTCGCGCGCCGACATTGCCAGCACGATGAAGCGGCGCCTGCCGGATTACATGGTGCCCTCCTATCTGGAGGAACTGCCGGCGATCCCGATGACGGTTTCCAACAAGGTCGACCTTCGCCAGCTTCCGAAGCCGACCAGCATCAGGCTTTCCACCGACCGCGAGATGGTGGCGCCCGGCAATGACGACGAGCGCTTTCTCGCCGATGCGCTGGCCGCGGTGCTGAAATTCGACGCAGTGTCCGTCGAGGACAATTTCTTCGACGACCTCGGCGCCAACTCCCTGCTGATGGCCCATTTCTGCGCGCGCGTGCGCACCAGGAAGGAATGGGCGACGGCCTCCATGCGCGACATCTATCTCTATCCGACCGTGGCGCGCCTGGCCAAGCACCTGCGCGTGGCGGAAGAGATGACGACCGCCACCAACGAACCTGTCCTCACCCGCCAGGCGTCGAGCCTTGTCTACTGGACCTGCGGTGCCGCCCAGCTCGCCTTCTACGGCCTCTACAGCTATGTCGCGCTGTGGGCGATCAATGACGGCCTCAACTGGGTCTATGACGCGCTCGACGAGCCGCTGCAGCTCTATATCCGATGCGTGGCGCTCTCGGCCGGCGTGTTCTTCGGCATGTCGGGCTTCGCAGTCGCCGCCAAATGGCTGCTTGTAGGCCGCTGGAAGGCCGAAACGTTCCCCATCTGGGGCCTGCGCTACTATCGCTTCTGGGTCGTCAAGACCTTGATCCGCACCGCGCCCGTGGTCCTGTTCCGCGGCAGCCCACTCTACAGCATCTACCTGCAGCTGCTTGGGACCAGGATCGGCAAGAACGCGGTCATCGAATCCAAGTCCGTGCCCGTCTGCACCGATCTCATTTCGATCGGCGCCCAGACGATCCTGCGCAAGGAATCGATGATCCTCGGCTATCGGGCCCAGGCCGGCTATATCCACACCGGCCCGCTGACCATCGGCCGCGACGCTTTCGTCGGTGTTGGCTGCACCATCGACATCGACACCAAGATCGGCGACGGCGGCCAGCTCGGCCACTCGTCCTCGCTGCAGCGCGGGCAAGGCATCCCGGACGGCGAACACTGGCATGGATCGCCGGCGGTGCCGACCACGGCGGACTATTGCAAGGTGCGCGCCGTCGATCCGTCCAATGTCCGGCGCGTCCTCTACGAAGCGGTTCAGTTGATCGGGCTGTTTGCCATCGTCACCCCGCTGCCGCTGCTGTTCCACAGCTATTGGGAAAATGTCGGCGACGACTATCAGGAGACGATCGGCCTGGTCGCGATCGGCACCACGGTCACGCTTCTCGGATACATCGCCGCGGCCTTCCTCGCCGCGACGGTCGTGCCGCGCCTGACAAGCCTGGTGCTGAAGCCCGGCCGTACCTACTCGCTTTACGGTTTCCGCTACTGGCTGCAGACCGTCGCCGAATTCTCGAGCAACTCGCGCGTGCTCGGCCTGCTGTTCGGCGACAGTTCGGCCATCGTCCACTACATGCGTGCCATCGGCTGGAACCTCAACAAGGTGGTGCAGACGGGTTCCAACTTCGGCTCCAACCAGCAGCACGAGAACCCTCTCCTGTGCGAGATCGGCACCGAGACCATGGTCTCGGACGGGCTTTTCATGATCAACATGCACAAGTCCGCCACCGCCTTCAGTCTCGAGCCGACGCGCATCGGCGAACGCAACTATCTCGGCAACAACATCTACTATCCGCCGGATGGACGCACGGGCGACAACGTGCTGCTCGGCACCAAGGTGATGGTCCCTGTCGATGGACCGCTGCGCGAGAATGTCGGGCTTCTGGGCTCTCCAGCTTTCGAGATCCCGCGCATGGTGAACCGCGACAAGGAACTCATCGCCGGCGTCGACGAGGCCGACCGCCGCCAGCGCATCCCGCACAAGAACCGCCACAATCTGGTGACCATCCTGCTATTCATGGCAACGCAATGGGTGATGCTGTTCGCCACGCTGGCGATCTGGGACCGGGCGCTGAACTACTACAGCGAATGGGCGGAGATCGCGCTTTTCGTCGCCGTGCTCCTGACTTCGGCCATCACCATCCCGTTCTACATCCTGGTCGAGCGGGCAAGCCTTGGCTTTGGCAGGCTCAAGCCCCAGATCACGACGATCTACGACGTCGCCTTCTGGCGCCACGAACGCCACTGGAAGCTCGCCGATTCACCGATCGTGCGCCTGTTCAGCGGCACGCCGTTCCGGCCGGTGATCCTGCGCCTTTTGGGCGTCAAGGTCGGCAAGCGCGTCTATGACGGCGGCAGCAACCTGACCGAACGGTCCCTGGTGGAGATCGGCGACGACGTCACTCTCAACGAAGGCTGCGTCATCCAGGCCCATTCGCTCGAAGAAGGTGCCTTCAAGTCCGACTACATCCGCATCGGCAATGGCTGCACGCTCGGGCCTTCGGCCTTTGTCCACTATGGCGTGGTGATGGGCGAAGGCTCGGTGGCCGACACCGATTCCTTCGTGATGAAGGGCGAGGAGCTGGAGCCCAACTCGCTATGGCGCGGCAACCCGGCCAAGCTGCATCGGTTCGTGACCCCGGTCCCCGACGATGGCGCAAAGTGACGGAATGTCCCGCGAGATGGTGGAAATCCGTCTGGTCCCGGTGACCAGGGCCAACCGGACCCTGGTCGCGTCCCTGCAACTGGCGCCGGAGCAGATCGAGTTCGTCGCCGGCAATGCGGACTCCCTGGATGAGGCCCGGTCCGACAGGGACGCACGGCCACGCGCGGTGATGGCCGGGGACCGTGTCGTCGGATTTCTGATGTACGAGGCGCCGCGCGATGACGACGAGGCGCGCATCTATCGCTTCATGATCGACCGCTCCAGCCAGGGCAAAGGCTACGGCAAGGCCGCGCTGCGTGAAGTGCTGGACGAAATCCGGGGGCTCGGCCACGTCAGGCACGTTTCAATCTGCTACGAGCCGGAGAATGAGGCGGCCCGGCAACTCTATCGCACCGCCGGTTTCGTCGAGGAAGGCCTCGACGAGGACGGGGAAATGATCGCCGAGCTCGTGCTGCCCGCACCGAGCGGCCGATGACACTTCCCGCAATTCCGTCCGCCCTGGAGCAGCTTGAGGAAATCTCGCTCGCGCGGGCGCTGGCCGCTATCGCCCCCAACGGCGTCCGCACCGGATGCCGAATGATCCATGGAGGGGACGAGGCACACCTCTTGCCTGCCGAGGCGCAATCCATCCCGGCGCGCCAGCCGGCCATGCGGCGCGCGAGCGGCGCCGCCCGGTGGATCGCGCACGGGCTGCTGGCGGAAATCGGCGTCGGCGACGTCGCCATTCCGCGCACGCCCTCCGGTTCGCCCGCTTGGCCAGATGGGATAGCGGGTTCGCTCGCCCATGACGACGAGATGGCCGTGGCCACGGTCGCGCCGCTTGGCGACCTAGCCTCGCTCGGCATCGACGTCGAGCCGGCGGTGCCCTTGCCCGACGAGCTCCTGGCGCTTATTCAAACCGCAGCGGATGAAACCGGTGCGGCGCCTCCGCATCTTGGCGGCCGTATCCTCTTTTCAGCCAAGGAAGCGGTTTACAAGGCGGTGTATCCGCTCGACCGCGAAATCCTGGGCTATGAGGACATCGCCGTGGATCTGGCCGCAGGCAGCGCAGTGACGAAGACGAGCCGTCGCGTCCGCCTCGTATACTGCATCGTTCCGCGCGTGGTCGTGCTGGCGTTCGTCGTGGCGTGCGGACTAGCTGATCCGGCGCCGACGCGCCTGCTTCTTACGCTTCGGTGATCTCCGTATATCCCCTCACCGCGCCATCCTGCCCGCGTATCCGCCAGCTCTCCCCGTCGCGTCCCTCGATAGGACAAGGCCCGAGCGGCACCTTGCCGCCGCCCTCCGGCAGGTCGAGCACATAGACGGGATTGCAGATGCCCGACAGCCGCGCCCGCAGCGCCTCCACCAGCGCCTGGCCCTGCGCAATCGTGGTGCGCCTGTGCGCCATGCCGCGCGCGAGGTCGCCATGGTGCAGGTAATAGGGCTTTACCCCCAGCCGGTACATCAACTCGCGGCAGAGTTCTTCCAACACCTCGACGTTGTCATTGACGCCCTTGAGCAGAACGCTCTGGTTGAGCAACACGAAGCCCGCCTGGCGCATTGTCCGGCAAGCCGCCTCGGCAGCATCGGTGATCTCGCGTGCATGGTTGAAATGGGTGACGACGGTGACCATCAGCCGGCCTTGCAGCGCTTCGACCAGCCCCGGCGTGATGCGTGACGGCAGCGCCACCGGCACGCGAGTGTGGATACGCAGCAGCCGCACATGGGGGATAGCCTCGATGCGCGTGAAGATTTCGGCCAGTGCCTTGTCCGGCAGCGACAGCGGATCGCCGCCGGTCAGGATCACCTCGCGTATCTCGGAGTGGTCGGCGATATAGGCCAGCGCCGGCACCAGCGCCTCGCGCGTGTAGCCGCGGCCGATCGAGGTCAGTGATTCCTTGCGGAAGCAGAACCGGCAATAGACAGCGCATTGATAGGTCGGGAACAACAGCACCCGGTCGCCATGGCGATGCGTCAGCCTGGGCACCGGGCTGAATTCGTGATCGGCGATCGGATCGCCAAGCTCGCCCTCCGCTTCCACCAGTTCGTCCGGCGACGGGATCACCTGTGCCCGGATCGGGTCGGCCGGGTCGTTCCAGTCGATCAGGTCGAGATAGGTTTTTGGAACGCGCACCTTGTGGTTGGCTGCCGCCGCTAGCGCTGCTGCCCGCTCGGCCGGCGACAGCGGCAGGTGGTCGAGGTCACGCACATGGCGAACACCCTGGCGGACATCGTCCTGCCAGGTAGCGTCGGTGGCATGGGCTGCATCTTTGAGTTCGGTCATTGCGGGTCTCGGGCTGTTCGCGCGGACCTATCGGCCGGATGGGCGGTTGGGTCAACCACCATGGACGCCAACGATGTTCGCCCCGCCCTACGGCGCCCCCCCTCTGTCCGGCAGGACAGAGGGGGGCGTCGTAGGGCACCAACCTCGCAAGGCGTCCAACCTTCACACCGTCCGCCCGCCTCCTGCAGCCATCTCCACAAAGGCGCTCTCGATCGTCTCGAACCTCAACTCCGGATAGAGCGCACCGGCCTCGGGAGTGGCCGTCTCCAGCGCGGTCTCGCCGCGGATCCAGAATGCGCGCAGCAATGCGAGGCCCGGGACCGCCGCGATCAGCGCCTCCAGCTCGTCAGCGTTCATGTGCTTGATGCCAGGCGAGCGGCCGCTCACCTTGCGCCACAGCTCGATCATCTCGTTCTGCGTGATCCTGTTCTGCGCGATGCGGATTTCGCGGCGGACGGCACCCGGATCCTCCAGCGCACGCATGGTGACGGCGGCGATGTCCTTTTCGCTGACGAAGGTCGCCGGCACATTGCCATCGCCGTAGAGCGTGACCTCATCCGGCGGCAGGGACGTCGAGCCGAACCGCGTCAGGTCGCCAAGCGTGGCCACCCAGGTCGAGAAGAAACCATTGGTGTAGATCACCGTATAGGGCAGATCGGCTTGCCTGACCGCATCGAACACGGCTCGCTTGATGTCGAGCGGTTCGATCGAGCCGGGTGCGGCGGCGGCGAAGTCGAGGCCGAAGCCGGCGGAGGGCACATAGCGCGAGACGCCGGCATCCTTGATGGCACGCACCAGCGTCATCTCGCTCGCCGAACTCACATGCACCGAGCTGATGACGCGATCGACCTTGCCGACGGCGCGCACAAGGCTGTCATAATCGTCGAGATCGCCGACATGGACAGTGGCGCCGAGGTCTCGCAGCGGGCGCATCCGCTTCTCATTGCCTGCGGTTGCCGGCCGGACAAGGACATGCAGGCTGTCGCCGTTGCGTGCACTCGCTTTCGCCATTTCGCTGCCCAGAAGTCCCGTCGCGCCGATGATCAAGGTGCTGCTCATATTCCCCTCCCATTGCCCAGAATGCCGTTGCCAAGAATGGAACCGTCCCAGTCGCGCTCCAGGCCGATGTCGCGCAGGCGGCGATCCGACAGGCCTGAAACCTGGCGTAAGGTGCGGCGGTGCTCGAATGCTGCTGCGCTTCGCATGGCAAGGCCACCTATCGCGGCGCCGATATATCCAAAGGTCATTGTTCGTCTCCTGCGTTCGTTTGGGCGCAAGGATGCCGGTGCCGCCCAGCGGGCGAGCATGACAATCGCTCACACTCATGTCTGGTCTTCAGCGCATCGGCGAACCGGAAGCTCGATGTGGATGCGCGGTACGCCCTGGATATTGGCCATCTTTGGGCTGGACGACAAACGACTCTTTGTGCAGGATTTGTGAGCAATGCTCACAGGTCGACATCATGCCGCGCAGACTGCCGCCCCTCACTGCCCTCCCCGCCTTCGACGCAGCCGCCCGGCATTTGAGTTTCACCAAGGCGGCGGAAGAGCTCAACGTCACCCATGGGGCGGTCAGCCGCGCCATCCGCAACATCGAGGACAGGCTGGGCATCCAGCTGTTCGATCGCGGGACAAGGTCAGTGCGGCTGACACCGGTGGGCACGGCCTATGCGGAGGAGGTCGGCAAGGCGCTGGACCAGATCGCCGCCGCCACCATCGCCGCAACGCCCGACCGCTCGACGCGCGTCCTGAACGTCAGCACCTCGGACGGCTTCGCCGGTCGCTGGCTGGTGCCGAGGCTGCATCGCTTCCACCGCGCCAACGCCGATATCGACGTGCGGTTGTCGACCTCGGGCGTGTTTGCCGATTTCGTCAGCGACGGCATCGACATCGCCATCCGCTATGGCCGGGGCGACTACACCGGGGTGACCGTCGAGTTTCTCGCCGATGAGGAGGTCTTCCCGGTCTGCAGCCCGGAACTCCTGGCAGGCGAACATCCGCTACGCCGGCCCGAGGATCTCAGGCATCACAAGCTGATCCACGACGCTTTCCGCATCGACTGGGCGACATGGCTGGACCAAGCGGGCGTCACGGACGTCGACGCGAAGCGCGGCGTGCGCTTCGATTCCGCCACCTTCGCCGTCGAGGCGGCGGTTCATGGCGAAGGCGTGCTGCTCGGCCGCAGCGCGTTGGTCTCGGCCGACCTTGCGGCGGGGCGTCTGGTCCGGCCGTTCGACCTCGCGCTGAAATCGGCGGCTCGCTACTATGTCGTCTATCCCGAAGGCGCGCTGCGCCAGAAAAAGATCAGGGCGTTCCGCGACTGGCTGTTCGTCGAAATCGCGGCCGACTGGGTCGGGATGCCCACGAGTGATTGAGCGGCGCCGCGCAGCCCCCACCCCGCTGCTTCGCGGCGACCCTCCCCACAAGGGGGAGGGTTAGGGAGCGCCTTGTTCACCTATGCGACCGTGCTTTTATGGAAATGCAGAAAAGCTCGGCTCCCACCTCCCCCTTGTGGGGAGGTCGGACCGAAGGTCCGGGTGGGGGTACTGGCGCAAACCTTTTCGTGAGCTACTCCTTGGCGCGATAGGCTTCCGGCACGACGAACACTTCGTCGGCGCGACCATAGCCGCCGTCGGCGACCTCCTCGACCAGCACCATCGTGTAGGGCCGCACGCCCTCGCCGAAAAAGTCGACGAACATGGCGGTGATCCGATGGATGAGGTCTTCCTTCTGGGCCTTGGAGAGGGCCGCCTGCGGCATCTTGATGTTGGCGAATGGCATGATCGTTTCCTTTTGTGTTGAAGTTGGATTTCAGGTTTTGGGATGGAGCAGCCGTCGGGCGGCTGGAGACGCCGTCGACAGCCTCCTTCAGATCACGCCGCCATTGGCGCGGATGATTTGCCCGTTGACCCAGAAGCTGTCCGGCCCGGCCAGGAACGAGACCACGCCGGCGATGTCGTCGGGCTGGCCGAGCCGGCCGAGCGGAATCATCTTGCCGATCGCCTCGATCTGCGCCGCGCTCTTGCCGTCCGTGAACAGCGCCGTCTCGACCGGTCCGGGCGCCACCGCGTTGACGGTGATACGGCGCGCGCCAAGCTCCTTGGCGAGAATGTGGGTCATCGCCTCAGCCGCCGCCTTGGTGGCAGCGTAGACTCCATAACCCGGCTGATAGAGGCCGACGACGCTGCTGGAGAATGAGATGATGCGTCCACCATCACGAAGCCGGCGCGCGCCTTCGCGCATTCCACGGAACACGCCGCCGAGATTGGTGGCGACCTGGTTGTCGAAGGAGGCGTCATCGGTCTCGGCGATCGGCGAAAGCTTCATGATGCCGGCATTGTTGACGAGAATGTCGACGCCGCCGAACGCCTGTTCACCGGCATCGAAAAGCATGGCGATACCAGCCGGATCGGCGATGTTGGCCTGGACAGCGATTGCCTTGCCGCCACCGGCTTCAATGGCGCTGACGACCGCTTCGGCCTCGGTGCGGCTTCGCGAGTAGTTGACGACGACGGCCATGCCGTCGCGGGCTAGCCGCTGCGTGATCGCCGCGCCGATGCCCTTGGAAGCGCCGGTTACGATCGCAGCTCTGGTCGGAATGGGTGTCATGGAAGTCTCTCCGTGTTGTCGGTGACACGGGATATAGACCATGCCATCTTCCGGATAATCAGCTTCCTATTGACATCACTATTCGGAATCTGCGAACAAAGACCATGGATCGCCTGGACACGATGCGGCTCTTCGTTCGCGTTCTGGAGCGGCGCAGCTTCACCGCTGCTGCCGCCGATCTCGGCCTGCCCCGTTCAACCGCGACGGAAGCGATCCGGCGGCTGGAAGAACATCTCGGCGCGCGGCTCCTGGAGCGGACGACGCGGCAGGTGAATGCCACGCAGGATGGCGAGGCCTATTACCGGCGCTGCCTGTCGATCCTGGCCGAAATCGAGGATGCGGAAGCGGCCTTCCGCAATGCCGAACCCTTCGGCCTGCTGCGCATCGACGTCAGCACGCTGCTTACCCGGACATTTCTTCTGCCGCGCCTGCCGGAATTCCTCACCCGCCATCCCCGCATCGACCTGCAGATCGGCCAGAGCGACCGGCTGGTCGATCTGGTGCGCGAGGGCGTCGATTGCGTCATCCGCGTCGGCGAGCCGCCCGACAGCGGCATGATCATGCGGCGGCTGGCCATGATCCGCGAAATGACCTGCGCCAGTCCCGCCTATCTCGAACGCCACGGCACACCCGCCTCACCCGACGCGCTCGACGGCCACCAGGCGGTCGGCTTCGTCTCGTCGCGCACCGGCGAGGTGCTGCCCTTCGAATTCACCGTCGGCGGCAAGACCCGCGAAGTCAGGCTGCCGGGCCGCGTCGCCGCCAACAATTCCGACACCGCCGCCGACCTGGCCAGGCTTGGCCTGGGCCTCATCCAGGCCCCACGCTATCGCTTCGAAAAAGATCTTGCCGACGGCACGCTCGTCGAGGTGCTGGCAGACTACCCGCCGTCATCGACGCCACTGTCGGCGCTCTACCCGCAGAACCGGCAGCTTTCGCCCCGGCTGCGCGTCTTCCTCGACTGGGCCGCGCGCATCTTCGCCGAGGCGAACCTGTAGAGGTGAGATCCAGCCCTAGTCGCCGGCGATCAGCACGATCTTTGCCGGGTCGAAATCGATGCCGACGACGGTTCCTTCCGCCACGGCGGGCGAATGGCGAATGTCGCGAGACCAAGCCACGCCCTGCCCCGCCTGCGATCAAAAGGACCTTTCATCGATATTCCTCCCTTAACCTGCTCTTGAAATTCAACCGTCGTCGAGCGGCACTCCGATCACCTGGGACAGCGTCGCCGCCACGCCCGGCGCTGCGGCAAGCACGGGATTGCCCTTCGTCATGCCCTCACCGTCGAGGAACCGGTTCACCCGGCCCCCGGCCTCCTCCACCAGAAGCAATCCGGCCAGGCAGTCCCATGAATTGATGTGAAGCTCGGCGTAGGCGTCCGAGCGGCCGTCGGCGACATAGGCCAGCCCAAGCGCCCCCGAACCGGAGCGCCGCACATTGGCGCCGAGCGACCAGACCAGCGCGACCTTGTCCAGATAGACGCGGTTCGGGATCCTGGGCGACCAGCCGAACTCGACAAAGGCGCGGTCGAAAGCTTGCGTCGGTGAAACATGGATCGCCGCGCCGTTGCGCGTGGCGCCGCTCCCACGACGGGCAAAATACGTCTCGCCGACGGCCGGATTGGCGATGCCGCCAATTTCGCTACGGCCGTCCTGGACAAAGGCTATGGAGATGCAGAAATGCGGAATGCCGCGCATGAAATTAGCGGTGCCGTCGATCGGGTCGACGACCCACATGCGGGCCGAGCCGGTGCCGCCGGTCTCCTCGCCCAGGAACCCGTCCTGCGGAAAGGCCTCGGCCAGCGTCGCGCGGATGTGCTCCTCGACCTTGCCGTCGGTTTCGGTGAGAAAATCCTGCGGCCCTTTCATCGCCACCGGCTGGGTGGCGTCGAGCCTGGAGTATCCCTCCATCGCCAACTCTCCCGCCGAGGTGAGCAGTTTGCGGCAGACATCGGCACGCCTGTCCATCTCGGCATCGGACAGCCGGTCCGCCCCGGGATGCGCCACTGCCGTGCTCACGCAGCCGGTCCGGACAATCGTACCCTCGATGCCCTCGTCGCTGAAATGGACAGGATATCCTCCAATGCCGTCACATTTGTTGCACGGCTGTGCAAAGCTGTTTCATTCAGACGCAGGTGTCAAGTACGGCAGTGGCAATAGCTCGGAACTTGCGCTACGTTGCACGGCCGTGCAAGGAATCATGAGAAACAGCAGCGAGACGTTCGCTTGACCGTCCAGAGAGCCCGCAACGGTTTTTCCAGCGCCCAGCAGGTCGCCGACCTCGCCGGCGTTTCGCGTTCCGCCGTGTCGCGAACCTTCACCCCCGGCGCCAGCGTCTCTGAAGAAACCCGCGAGCGTGTGCTGCAGGCGGCCGAGCAGCTCGGCTATCACGTCAACCATCTGGCACGCGGCCTGATGCGGGCCTCCACGGGCATTGTCTGCCTTATCGTTGCCGACGGCGACACGCCCTATCACGCCCGGCTGCAGCGGATGCTGACGCAGCACCTGCGGGATGCCGGCAAGGTGGCCATGGTGTTCAACACCTCCGGCCCCAGCCACCATGTCGATCAGGCATTGCGCAACACGCTGAATTATCGCGCCGATGCGAGCATCGTGCTGTCCGGTTCGCCGCCGCAAGTCCTGATCCGCACCTGCCTCGAAAATGGCCAACGGCTGATCCTGATCAATCGCGACGACCGCTTCGACGGGCCGCACAACATCGGCGTCGACAACGCCGCAGCCGCCGAGGCGGCATTGCACGCCTTCATCCGCGCCGGTTGCACGAGGCCTGCCCTGGTCACGTCGGCCGCCGGCACACCCAGCCTTCTGGCCCGCGAGACGGCTTTCATCGCCGCCGCGCGGAAGGAAGGGCTGGAGGTGATCCTGTGGCGCGAGGGACGCACCGGCTATGCAACCGGCGTCGAGGGCGCCAGGCGCCTGTTTTCCGGCCGGCAGCGGCCGGATGCGGCGTTCTGCGTCACCGATCTCATCGCCTGCGGCTTCCTGGATGCGGCGCGCCATGAGTTCGGCATCAGCGTGCCGCGCGATCTCTGCGTCATCGGCTTCGACGATATCAAGCAGGCCGACTGGGCTTCGTATCGGCTGACGACGTTCGCACCGCCCATCGATGACATCGCCACGCACGCCGTGCGGCTGGCCACCGGTGCGCGGGAAGAAGGCGGCACCGGCAGCCGTATGATCTATCATGCCCCGATGATCTGGCGTGGCACCGTAAGGCCGGGGCAGAGCTGATGCGAAGCATGCCCCGACCAGATTGGGATGCGCACTGATGCCAAAGAAGAAGGCCATGAAGACGCGTCATATTGAGAGACCGGTCGAGGTTACGGTGAATCCCGAAATCCGTCGGATGATGCGCAAGTTCGGCCTGACCGAGGAAGAGGCGCTGCGCATGATGCGCGAGGGCAACGCCGCCCTCTATGGCTCCAGCGCCGGACACGGCCGGCAAGGATCCTAGCTCCGCCCGCCGGTTCTTCTGCCTGCGCAACCGGCGGCTTCCTTCATTGCCCATCCACGCCATCTGATGTCATTGTCGCCGCGACGGCGCTCCGTGGGGAGATGTGGCGCCGCCAGGGAGGACTGCCATGACCAGGACCGGCTTGCCGCGCTACGAGGACGCTGTTTCACGCTTTCGCATCGAAGATGAGATCGCCCGGCTCGACGGCGACCCGGCGACCGGCACCAATGCCTATGTCGAATGCTGCGGCCGCCATATCGGCAGCAACCGTCTGGCGCTGCGCGCGATCTCGGCCGGCGGCGAGCTCAGGCAATTCAGCTTCGACGATCTGGCCGATATGTCGGGCCGCGTCGGCAACCTGCTCAAGGATTTGGGCGTCGGCCCCGGCGATGTCGTCGCCGGCATGCTGCCGCGCATTCCCGAACTGGTGGCGTTGATCCTCGGCACCTGGCGCATCGGTGCCGTCTACCAGCCGCTGTTCACCGCATTCGGCCCAAAAGCGATCGAACATCGGCTCGGCTACAGCGGGGCGAAACTGGTGGTGACCAATCCAGCCAATCGCGGCAAGCTCGACGAGATCGAGACCTGCCCGCGCGTGGCAACCATTCTCGACCGCGACGACACCTTGCCCCAAGGCGACACCGATTTTCGTGCCGCCATTGCCGCCGTCTCGCCCGACTGTGAGCCGGTGATGCGCAAGGGTTGCGATCTATTCATGATGATGTCGACCTCGGGCACGACAGGCCTGCCCAAGGGCGTGCCGGTGCCGCTCGGTGCGCTGCTGGCCTTCGGCGCCTATATGCGTGACGCGATCGGACTTCGTCCCGACGACATCTTCTGGAACATCGCCGATCCCGGCTGGGCCTATGGCCTCTATTATGCCGTCACAGGCCCCCTGCAGCTTGGCATTGCCACGACCTTCAACGAAGGTCCCTTCAATGCCAGGAGCACCTATGAGGTCATCGAGCGGCTCGGCGTCACCAGCCTGGCCGGTTCGCCCACCGCCTTCCGCCTGCTGCTCGCCGAAGGTCCCGACGCCGCCGCCCGCATCAAGGGCCGGCTGCGCGTGGTGAGCAGCGCCGGCGAGCCGCTCAACCCGGAAGTGATCCGCTGGTTCGACGCGCACCTCGGTGCGCCCATCCACGATCATTACGGCCAGACCGAGAACGGCATGATGGTCAACAACCACCACGGCCTCGCGCATCCTGTCCGCGCGGGCTCCGCCGGCTTTGCCATGCCCGGCTACCGCATGGTGGTGCTGGACGAGGCCGGCAACGAGCTCGGCCCCAACCAGCCCGGCATCCTTGCCGTCGACATCGCCAACTCGCCGCTGCGCTGGTTCGACGGCTATCACCAGGAACAGACACCGGCGATATCAGGCGGCTATTACCGCACCGGCGACACGGTGGAATACGAGCCGGACGGCTCGGTCTCCTTCATCGGCCGCGCCGACGACGTCATAACCTCATCGGGCTACCGCATCGGCCCCTTCGATGTCGAAAGCGCGCTCATCGAACATCCCGCGGTCAACGAGGCCGCAGTGGTTGGCGTGCCCGATCCGCAGCGCACCGAGATCGTCAAGGCCTTCGTCATCCTGGCACCCCCTTTCAAGGGCAGCGAGGCGCTCGCCGAGGAACTGGCGCAGCATGTCCGCAAGCGGCTTTCTGCGCATGCCTATCCGCGCGAAATCGATTTCGTGACGGAATTGCCGAAGACGCCGAGCGGCAAGATCCAGCGCTTCCTGCTGAGGAAGGCGGATGTGGAGAAGCGAAAGCAAACCTGACCATGTTTTCACCATGCTCGTTGCACAATGTCTCCAGCACAACACCCTGGAACTGGAGAGATTCCCATCATGCGGCTGGTCTGGACGGTCATGTTCGCGCTGGCGAGCAGCGCGGCTTTCGCGGCATCGCCGGAGGACGACTATGTTGCCGCGCGCGACAAGGCGATTGCAGCGATCGCAGCGCTCAACAGCGCGAACGCTCCCGTGGAAGACCTCGATGCCGCCGATGCCAAGGCGCGGACCGATCTCGAAGGGCGCCTGTCCGCGCTTCTCGGCCCCCTGGCGGTCAAGGATTTCCCGGCAACCGGCACCATCAATCTGGAAAGCCTGAGCGACGCCGATGTCGGATATGGCATGCTCGACGGGCTGCGATACACCAAGAGCGATGACGGCCCGAGCCTCTTGGCAACGACGCGGGGTCTTCTCGACCGCTGGCTCCAGGCTCGGTCCGCCGAGACCGACCCGGCACTCAAACTGCCCACCGATATCAACGAAGCGCTGAAGCTCGACGCCTTCTACACCCAGGCGATCAACAGCGACGCCGCCTTCATGGGAACGCTCGATTTTCCACTGAAGAAGCCTGATGGCGCCGACATCGCCATCGCGCGGCTCGGCGGGTGGACGCAGGATGTCGGCCCGATCTACGAGCAGCAGGTCGTCGTCACGCTGGTCAAGGGCAACAGCGTCATGATCGCCTCGGCGCCCGCCACACCACCTGTTCCCAAGATCGCGGCCTGCGAGGCCTTGTGGACCGCGGCCGACGAAGCCGCCCAGAAACTCGCCGCGCAGGCGTCCGGGCAGCAGGACGAAACGGCCTATGATGCCGCCAATGCCGCTTGGGAAAAAGGCGACGGCGACTATCGCAAATGCATGGGCGAACAATTGCCGAAAGACGCGGCCTTCCCGGCTCTGGTCGGCGAGGCGCAGGCGCTTGCCGACCAGATGGCGGGGAAGTAGGCGCGGACGCCGAAGCTGCCAATCTCCCCACTCGTGGGGGGTGAGGAGCGGCCAGCGCAGCGGACGGAAAGCCAATTGCTTGGCTTTCCGAGCGACGAACGCCGGCAGGCCAGAGGGGGGCGCCGTAGGGCGCCAACCTTGCTCTTCTGCCGATACGAGAGAACACATCGCGATTGGCGAACGGACGGGGAGAGTCGGCGGGACAGCGCCCCCCTCTGCCCTGCCGGGCATCTCCCCCACGTGGGGGGAGATTGGCAGTTTTGCTGCGGGCGCCCAGTTCTCACCCCTTGTTGCCTTCGTATCCCATCGATATTGTCGCCGCGTTGGCAACTGCCGAGTTGCCACATCAGTTGAAAATGGTTGAAAGGAAATCCCGAATGCGCCTCGGCGCAGCGGGCGAACGAACATTGTGGGAAAATCTGAATGACGACGGATACGAAAGCGACGGAAACCAGGGCGTTCGAGGCGGATGTTTCGCGGCTGCTGCACATGATGGTGCATTCGGTCTATTCCGATAAGGACGTCTTCCTGCGCGAGTTGATTTCCAATGCCGCCGACGCCTGCGAGAAGCTGCGTTTCGAGGCCGTCAGCCGGCCCGAACTCTTGGGCGACGACCCCAAGCCACGCATCTCGATTTCGGCCGACCCCGACAACAAGCAGATCACCGTCGAAGACAACGGCATCGGCATGAGCCGCGACGACATGGCGGAGGCCCTTGGCACGATCGCGCGGTCGGGCACGCGCGCCTTCATCGAGCGGGTCGGTTCCGGCACGGAAGACACCCAGCTTATCGGCCAGTTCGGCGTCGGCTTCTACTCCGCTTTCATGGTGGCCGACCGGGTCGATGTCGTCAGCCGGCTGGCGGGAAGCGAGGAAGCCTGGCGCTGGTCGTCCGACGGCAAAGGTTCCTACGAGATCGCGCCCGCCCCGCTCGAAGCTGCACCCAGGCGCGGCACCCGCGTCGTGCTGCATCTGATGGACGATGCCGTCTCCTACACCGGCTCCTACCGGCTCGAGCAGCTGGCCAAATCGCAATCGGGCCATGTGCCGGTGCCGATCACGTTCGTTGAAAAACCTGGCGCCGAGGCGCGCGACATCGCCGATGGTACGGCACTCTGGGTCAGGCCGAAGAACGAGATCAAGCCGGAGGAATACACCGACTTCTATCGCGGCGTCGCCGGCCAGTATGACGAGCCGGCTGCCACCATCCATTTCCGCGCCGAGGGTCGGCAGGAATACTCAGTGCTTGCCTTCGTGCCCGGCTCGCGCCCGTTCGATCTCTTCGACCAGGACCGAAAGGGCCGCATGAAGCTCTATGTGCGCCGCGTCTTCATCACCGACGATGCCGACCTCCTGCCGCGCTATTTGCGCTTCGTGCGCGGGCTGGTCGATTCCGCCGATCTGCCGCTCAACGTTTCGCGCGAGATGATCCAGGAAAGCCCGCTGCTGGCCGCGATCCGCAAGGGCCTGACCAATCGCGTGCTTGGCGATCTCGTCAAGCTGGCCGAGAATGAAGCCGAGGCCTACGCGAGTATCTGGGAGAACTTCGGCGTCGTTCTCAAGGAAGGGCTCTACGAGGACCATGAGCGCCGCGAACAATTGCTGAAGCTTGCCCGCTTCCGCTCAACCGGCTCTGGCGAAGGCTGGCGCGGGCTTGCAGACTATGTCGCGGCGATGAAGGAAGGCCAAAAGGCGATCTTCTTCATGGCTGGCGACGACCGCGCGCGGCTCGAAGCCTCGCCGCAGCTCGAAGGTTTCAAGGCACGCGGCATCGAGGTGCTGTTGCTTACCGACCCGGTCGACAGCTTCTGGGTGACGATGGGGCCGGACTTCGACGGCAAGCCGTTCAAGTCGGTGACGCAGGGCGTGGCGGAGCTGTCGGACATTCCGCTGCCCGATGACGCCGCCAAGCCGGACACTGCAACGACACCGGAAGTCGACGGCTTCCTGGCTTTCGTCAAGGCGGCACTCGGCGATGCCGTGTCGGACGTCAAGGCATCAGATCGCCTGACCGAAAGCGCCGTCTGCCTGGTCGCGCCCGAACATGGCCCCGACCGTCAGTTCGAGCGGTTGCTCAATGCCGCCGGCCGCCTCGACAAGGCGGCGAAGCCGATCCTGGAAATCAATCCGCGGCATCAGCGCGTGCTGGCGCTCGCCGGCCTTGGCGAGGAGGAACAGGCCTTCAAGGACGACGCGGCCCATCTCCTCTATGACGAGGCGCGCGTGCTCGACGGCGACAAGCCGGCCGACGCCAGGGCGTTTTCCGATCGCCTTGCCCGGCTGATCGCACGCGGCATTTCGAAGGGCTGAGCCCACGCTCAGCCCGAGTTGATTGCTAAGCTTCGGCGGCGATCAACCTGTCGGCGCCGCCACGCCGGCATGGTGGCTCCCCAATTGCCAGAAGGGCAGCGGAAACCGCCTGCGCTCTTCTTCGATAAGGTGGAAGCCCGCCGCCCGGATCAGGCCCAACGGATCGCGGTTGAGGTGACAGCCGCCGGCGAGCCGTCCCCACAGGCGGTTCAGGCGCTCCTGCCACCTGCGGCAGCGCGGCCCCTCGGCCTGGCCGTGCTCGATGAAGATCAGCCGGCCCGTGGGCTTCAGGATGCGCCGGATTTCGCTCAGCGCCGCCTCGGGGTCCGGAATGGTGCAAAAGGCATAGGTGACGACGACCGTGTCGGCACAGGCATCGGCCAATGGCAGGCTTTCGCCGCCGGCCCGCAGGCATTCGACATCGAATGGCGAGGAGCGGCACTTCGGTCCGGCCAGGCCGAGCATCGTGCCGTCGGGATCGACGCCGACCAGCCGCTTCACCCGGGCAGCGTCGTAATAGGGAAGGTTCAGGCCCGACCCGAAGCCGACTTCGACGACGATGCCCTCTGCCCTCGGGATCATGCGCCTTCGCATATGCGCGAACGCATTCGCCGAACAGCCGGCGTGGACGAAGTAGGGAGCAACGCAGCGTGCGTACCAGGAGAGACAGGATTGGCACATGTGTCAGCCTCCCTGCCGTGTGGTTGCGGCACCGACAGGGGTGCCGGCATCGATCTCGAACGTAGAGTGATGGGCGGACGTATTGACCAGTGGCATTTCTCGCTCCAAGGGAGTCTCCTGATCGGGCTCAATCGGCCCGGCGTCGTGGGGTAGATAGAAGGCCGGCGTCCCCTCAACGTCCTCTCAAACCCCTTCGGCGGCCGCACACGGTTTCGATGGAACGATTGGCGTTCCGACTGCTGGGGTTTCCGGAGTTCCGCCTGAACGGGCGGCGGGTGGAGCTTGCCTTGCGCAAGGCGGCTGCGCTCCTGGTCTATCTCGCAGAGGCCGGCGGACCCGTGGCGCGCGACGTCGCCGCCACGCTTCTGTGGCCTGAAACCGACGAAGAATCCGCACGGGCACGCCTTCGCCGCACACTGTATAAAATCCGCATCGCTTTCGGCAGCGAGGTCATCGCCGCCACCGGAGCATCGCTCGTCCTGCACCCGGCGCTGTCGGTCGAGGTCGACTCCAGCTTTTTCGAACATGCCTGCAATGTCGGTCCCCTCGACGCGGCGGCCGATACATACCAGAGCGACTATCTCGCCGGCTTCTCAATTCCGGATTGTCCGGAATTCGAGGAGTGGGTCTTCTTCAGGCGCGAGGCCTTGCGCAGCCGCCTGGTGCAGGTGCTGGAACGGCTGGTCGAAGCCAAGATCGCCGACGGCGAGCCGCGTGCTGCCGTCGTGAACGCGACACGCCTGGCCGGACTGGATCCTCTGAGCGAAAGCGCGCACCGTCACCTGATCCGTGCCCATCTGGCGGCTGGGGACAGGGCGGCGGCCGAGCGCCAGGTCGAATCCTGCGTGCGGCTGCTGAGGGATGAACTCGGCGTCGCGCCGGACCCCGCCACCCTTGCCCTGCTGCAGCAGCCAACGCACGATGCCGCCGTCCCCGCAACGCGCTACGTCGAAGTCGACGGCATCCACATCGCCTACCAGATCGTCGGCACCGGCCCGATGGACATCGTGCTTGTTCCCGGCTTCATTTCACATGTCGAGCGCGTTTGGGAGGACGGACGCTGTCGCGCCTGGCTCAACTCGGTTTCGCGGCTAGGCCGCCTGATCCTGTTCGACCGGCGCGGCATGGGGCTTTCCGACCGCGTCGGCGCCCGCCCCACCGTCGAAGCGACGGCGCAGGATATTCTGGCGGTCATGAATGCGGCCGGCAGCCGTCGCGCCCTGCTCATCGGCGCCTCGGAGGGTGGGCCGGGTTGTATCCGTTTCGCCGTGGATCACCCCGATCGCCTCAGCGGCCTTGTCCTCTGGGGCTCGCTCGCGAAAGGCAGCCACGCCCCCGACTATCCCCTCGCCCTGACCGCCGCGCAATATGATCTGTGGAAGCGACGCCTGCTCGCCGGCTGGGGTGGTCCGGCGGAGATCGAAACCTTCGCGCCGAGTCTCGCCGGTGACCGCCAGGTTCGGACCTGGTGGGCCGGACTGCTCAGGGCGGCCTCCAGTCCCGGCGCGGTCGCGGGTCTGTTGGAGGCACTGCGTGATACCGATGTCCGTCATCTCCTGGCAAAGGTCTCGGCCCGGACGATGGTGCTGCACCGCACCGGCGACCGCGCCGTGCGCATCGAGGCCGGGCGGTTCCTCGCCGCCCGGATTCCGGGCGCACGGTTCATCGAGGTCGCCGGTGACGACCACTGGTTCTGGGTCGGCGACCAACAGCCGCTGCTCGACAGCATTGGCGCGTTCGCACGAAGCGGCTGATCGCCAGTCGCCGATCCAGCCNGATCCAGCCACGCTCGCCATCCAGAAAATCGTCGAGTTCGCCCTGTTGCGGATCAGCCACCGATGTCGCCGGCGACGCCAAGGAGCGGTTGGGCCTAAGCGCCCTGCTCGTGCGCCCCGATGGCATCGTCGCCTGGGCCGCTGACGCTGTGCCCGACCTTGAGGAGCTGAGCCGAACCGCGTCACGTTGGTTTGGCGACGCGGCGACGCTGTAATCTCCCCCCCTCGTGGGGGAGATGGCCGGCAGGCCAGAGGGGGGCGCGAAGGAACGCCAACCTCTCTTTGCCGGGCACTGCGTCCGCATGTGGCAGACCCGACGAAACAAGCGTGAGAGCATTGCAGATTGGGGACAGGATCGCGGGGCAGCGCCCCCCTCTGTCCTGCCGGACATCTCCCCCACNCCCGACCTTGAGGAGCTGAGCCGAACCGCGTCACGTTGGTTTGGCGACGCGGCGACGCTGTAATCTCCCCCACAAGAGGGGAGATCGGCAGCTTCGGTGCCGCCCTCACCCCATGGCTGAAAAACGAGGATGGCCTGTCGGGAGTGACGTCGCTCATTCGTCCTTTGGACGCAACCAAAAACCATACCCGACACCGGAGCCTGCCAATGACCCCCACCATCACAGCCTTTGAACGATCGCCCGATGGCGGCAAGGGACTGGCGCGCGATACGCGCGTTCGCTGGGCGCTCGAAGAAGTGGGGCAGCCCTATGAGGTTCGTCTCGTTTCCTTCGCACAGATGAAGGCGCCCGAGCATCTGGCCATCCACCCCTTCGGCCAGATCCCCACTTATGAGGAAGGATCCCTGTGCCTGTTCGAGACCGGCTCGATCGTCTTTCATCTCGCCGAACGGTACGCCGGCCTGCTGCCTGCGGATAGCGATGCCCGCGCGCGTGCCATCACCTGGATGTTTGCCGCGCTCAACACCGTCGAGCCACCGATCCTCGAATTGATGACGGCAAGAATATTCGAACGTGACAAGCCTTGGAGCGAAGAGCGCCTGCCGCTGGTAAAGGACCGTGTTCGCGCGACGCTGGACAAGCTCTCTGTTCACCTGGGCGCCGCCGACTGGCTCGATGGTGCGTTCAGCGCCGGCGATCTGTTGATGGTATCAGTGCTGCTGCGACTGAGAATGTCAGGCATTTTGGACGAATATGAAAACCTGGCCGCCTATGTGGCGCGCGGCGAAGCTCGGCCCGCTTATGTCAGGGCTTTCGCCGCGCAATTTGCGGTCAACGCCCCGTCAATCAGCTGAAACACCAATGCCCGACGCCTCCAGCTTGACCGCTTTTGGCGTCAACCTCGCACATTATCGCGACCACAGCGCGCGAGCGGACGTCAGGCGAACATGGCTGCTGCGGGCGGTGGGTCGCGGCCAGGCGACGGAACGGGAGCGTATCGGTCATAGAAAGCGCTCAGGCGTGCCCGCCCGTTCGAGCGCAACAAGAGTGTCTCTTCCAATTTGAACATGGTTGCGAGCGGCACAATCGCGTTGATGACAACGGCGAGGCCCTGGGTTTCCTGACCCCGGATCTGGCCACGGCGGCTGTTCAGTTCGCCGATGATGCTGGTGACATAGTCCGGAGGCGTCACCACCTCGACCTTCATGATCGGCTCGAGCAGTTGCACGCCGAGGCGCGGCGCGGCTTCGCGAAAGCAGGCGCGCCCCGCGATCTCGAAAGCCAGAGCCGAGGAATCAGTATCGTGCCAGGCCGCGTCCACCAGCGTCGCCTTGACGCCGATCATCGGAAAGCCCGCGAACGGCCCTGCCGACAGAGCGCTGCGCAGCCCCTTTTCGATGCCGGTGATGTATTGGTTCGGAACCGCACCACCGACGATACTGGACGCCAACAGCAAGTCTGGATCGTACGAGCTCGGCTCGAACACAATCTTGACGCGGGCGAACTGGCCCGTGCCGCCGAACTGCTTCTTGTGTGTGAAGTCCTGCCCATGCGTGCGGGTGATCGTCTCGCGATAAGCTACTTGCGGGGCTCCGACATTCACGTTGATCATGAACTCGCGCCGCAGGCGATCAATTATAATGTCCAGATCATGTTCGCCTATGTGGGCGATGATGGTCTGGCCGCTCTCCTCGTCGGTCTTGACGTGGAAGGACGTATCTTCAGCCGTCAACTGCGACAAGGCGATATGCAGCTTTTCCTGATCGGCCCTCGACTTGGGCTCGATCGCCATTTGCAGCAAAGGCCCGGGCGCGGCTGGTTTTTCCATGGCGATATGCTCGCAAGTTGACCAGATGTCTGCAACGGTGCTCCGCGATGAAGGCGCGTCTACGGATATTTCGTCTGTGCGTTCGCAGGGCTGAAATCGCCTTCCAATTCCTTCGGCAGCGGAAGGCTTGAGCATTGTAGGTGCACCTCGCGGGCAAACAGCTTCCGTTGCTTCTGTTCGTGCTCCTTGGTGGCCGCGATGATCCCCAAACCGTACGGGCCAAGCGCGACGAATTCCCACCCCGGATGGTGTTTTTCGCGCGCCTCGTAGTCCGAAGCCACAGCCCGCGCCTGCTGGCATTGCGGCGACGCCCATTTCTGGTCCTGCTGCGAAAGCGACGCCCCGTAGTCAACCGGCGAGGTCGCGCATCCAGCCAGCGTCGCGGCCAATGCCGACGTCGCAATTCCCATCGCAATTCTCATCCTGAAGCTCTTCCCCTGAATCGCACCTTGAATCGCATCATCCCAAATTCCGCACGATCGTGCCTGGCCGGCGCCTCCGCCTTGCCAATCACGTATACGCGAAGTCCCGCCCTGGCGCTTGCCATAGACCTCGCTTCGTGTCGATCTTCTCGCAGCCAGATTCAAGCCATGTGCTTGGAACCAAATGACGGGCGAGACTGTTCAGTTGTAACTTTGACATGACGCTGATAGCCCCGCCGATTGGGCAAAGCGGCGGCCTTTTGAGGAGCTTTCATCATGAACATTTCGTCCGGATTGCGTTCCATCGCGGTTGCCGCCATCGCCACCGCGGGCATCAGCTTTGCCAGCGCCGCGCATGCCGACAGCGGCACGATCCGCTTCGCCGTCTACAAAGCCGCCTTCTTCATCGGCGGCTCTGGCGGCGAAGGCACGCTGACCTTCCATGGCAAAACCTATCCCATCTCGGTCGGCGCTGTCTCGGGCGGCCTCGCCTTCGGCGTTTCCAAAACCTATTTCCGAGGCACCGTGCGCCATATCCGGCGCGCCCGAGATGTGACCGGAGTCTACGGCGCGGCGGGCGGTGGCGGCGCGATCGGCAAAGGCGCCCAGGTGATCGTCATGACCAATGACAAGGGCGCCCAGCTCGAACTCACAGGCAGACAGGTGGGCATGCAGGTCAATGCCGATCTCAGCGGCATGAGCATCTCGCTGAAGTAGCGCCTAGTCTAGCTCCTCAGCCCCGGCGCCTCCTGCCCCGTGCGCTCGACATATTCGGTGTAGCCGCCACCATAGGTGTGGATGCCCTCCGGCGTCAGCTCCAGCACGCGGTTGGACAGGGCGGCTAGAAAATGCCGGTCGTGCGAAACGAACAGCATGGTGCCTTCATACTGCGACAGCGCCTCGATCAGCATCTGCTTGGTGGTGATGTCGAGGTGGTTGGTCGGTTCGTCCAGCACCAGGAGGTTGGGCGGATCGAACAGCATCAGCGCCATCACCAGCCGCGCCTTCTCGCCGCCTGACAGCACCCGGCACTTCTTCTCGATCTCGTCGCCGGAAAAGCCGAAGCAGCCGGCGAGCGCGCGGAGCGGCGCCTGGCCGGCCTGCGGGAAATTGTCTTCCAGCGTCTGGAACACGGTGCGCTCGCCTTCCAGCAGCTCCATGGCGTGCTGCGCGAAATAACCCATTTTCACGCTAGGCCCCCGCGCCACCGTGCCAGTGTCGGGATCAGAAGCGCCCGCCACCAGCTTCAGCAGCGTCGACTTGCCGGCGCCATTGACGCCCATGATGCACCAGCGCTCGCGGCGGCGGACCTGGAAGTCCAGCCCGTCATAGATGGTACGACTGCCATACGCCTTGTGCACGTTCTTCAAGGTGACGACGTCCTCGCCGCAGCGCGGCGCCGGCTGGAACTCGAAATTCACGATCTGGCGGCGCTTGGGCGGCTCGACGCGGTCGATCTTGTCGAGTTTCTTCACCCGGCTCTGCACCTGTGCGGCATGGGAAGCGCGCGCCTTGAAGCGTTCGATGAAGGCGATCTCCTTGGCCAGCATCGCCTGCTGGCGCTCGAACTGCGCCTGCTGCTGCTTATCGGCGATGGCGCGCTGCTGCTGGTAGAACTCATAGTTTCCCGAATAAGCGGTCAGCGAACCGGCATCGATCTCGACGATCTTGTTGACGATGCGGTTCATGAACTCGCGGTCGTGCGAGGTCATCAGCAGCGCGCCGTCGTAGCCCTTCAGGAACTGCTCCAGCCAGATCAGGCTTTCCAGGTCGAGATGGTTCGACGGTTCGTCGAGCAGCATGACGTCGGGCCGCATCAACAGGATGCGCGCCAGCGCGACGCGCATCTTCCAGCCGCCGGACAGCTTGCCGACATCGCCGTCCATCATCTCCTGCGAAAAGCCGAGACCGTCCAGCACCTCACGCGCCCGGCCGTCGAGCGCATAGCCGTCGAGCTCCTCGAAGCGATGCTGCGCCTCGCCGTACTTCTCGATGATCTCGTCCATCCGGTCGGCCTGGTCGGGGTCGGCCATAGCAGCCTCGAGTTCCGCCATTTCGGCCGCCACGTCGCTCACCGGCCCGGCGCCGTTCATCACCTCTGCGACGGCGCTGTGGCCCGCCATGTCGCCGACATCCTGGCTGAAATAGCCGATGGTGACGCCGCGATCGACCTGCACCTGGCCCTCATCCGGCTGCTCCTGGCTGGTGATCATGCGAAACAGTGTCGTCTTGCCGGCGCCATTGGGCCCGACAAGACCAATCTTCTCGCCCTTCTGCAGGGAGGCCGACGCCTCGATGAAGACAAGCTGACGGCCATTCTGCTTGCTGATGCTTTCAAGTCTGATCATGCGGTTTCCAGGGAATGGGAACTTGGGAGGATTTTCTCCGGGCCATACGCCATGGCGGGCGCCAGAGGAAGAGGCGCAAGCGCCGCAGTGCTTCACCCTCCCCCTTGTGGGGAGGGTCGGCGCACCGGCGTTGCGAAGCAAGGCCGGTGCGACGGGGTGGGGGTGCGGCGCCAAAGCTAAAAAGTCCCCCACCCCGCTCCNGCGGATCGACCCTCCCCACAAGGGGGAGGGTGAGAGCCAGATACACTCCAGAAACAAGATTCAACACATCGGAAAAACTGGCGAAAAGATCGTCTGCGATAACCATCCAGTGGCAGCCGGACAGCGGCCGCCACACGGCGCAATGAGATGATACCGAAGATGCAACGACGTTCAACCCGATGGATGGTTGCCCTCGCGGGCGTTTCGCTCGCCATGCTTGCGGTCGCACAGTCGGGTGCGGAAGCGGCGGTGACCCGAAGCGAATATTGCAGCCGGCTCGGTCTTCAACTCGACAGCGCCATCCAGACCCAAGCCGAACCCGGCGCCAATGCCAATGGATTGCCGAGGCAACGGCGCTCCAGGACAAGGCGAACCGGTTCTGCGCCGAGCGCAAGCAGGCGCAAGGCATCCGGGCCTACGCCAACGCCCTGAAACTTCTGGGCGTGACACCGGTCGATCTCAACCAGTGACAGCGACTTCTCTCTGACTTCCTCCCAGGGAAAGGCCGCCACTCGCGCAATGCGAGGGCGACTTTGTGTGCAAGGTGCATGGTCGATCCCGGCGATGTCTCGGCTGGACTATCCTGCCCGGGCATCGTCGTCAGCGCCCTTGCCGCCCCAAACGCCAACCCGCGTTCTCGCCTGAACGCCTACTTCTTCCCCTGCGGATGGATCGTCTCGCCGCGCTTCAGCATTTCGACGAAGGCCTCGATCTTCTTTTTGCGGCCAGCCTCGGTCTTCATGTTGTGGGTGCGAAAGGCGAGCGCGAAGCGGTTCTGCGCGCTGAGTTTTTCCAGCATCGCCTTCGCGGCCGGCTCGGCGTCGATCGCCGCCTGCAGATCGTCGGGGATCTTCATCTCCCGGCTACCGCCATAGGCCCGCCCCCAGCGCCCATCGGCCTTGGCTGCCTCGACCTGTTTCAGCCCGTGCTCGGTCATGTGGCCCTCCTCGATGAGCCGTGCGACATTGTCGATGTTGATCTTGCTCCAGATGCTCTTCCTGCCACGCGGCGTATAGCGCTGCAGGAAGCTTTTCTCGTCCAGCCCCTTGCGCACCGCGTCGATCCATCCGAAGCACAGCACGACATCGATGGCTTCCTTCGGCGTGATCGACTTCAGCCCCGACCCCACCTTGTGCACCTTGATCCACACCTCGGTTTCCGTGGCATGGTGCTGGCCGAGCCAGGCGTAGAAGCTGGCCGCGTCGGGGAATTCCCGGACCTTGTCGGGATCGACCTTGACCGACGCCATCAGCGAACCTGTCCGTTCAATGCGGTTGCCACCATGTCGCCTGCCACCATCGTCCCCTCATCGGCCAGCATCATGGCATAACCCACGGCCAGTTTTCGTCAGCAGCCGAAGCATCGGCGCCAGTCAGCGGAACGGCACCACCCATCGCCGCGTTCCGGCATCAGTGCAACCGCCGGATGGAGGTTCCGATGGCGATCCAGACAATTTTCGCCCATGTCAGCTGCTCCGATCTCGAAGCCAGCATCGGCTGGTACGAAAAACTCTTCGGCAAGGCGCCACAGCGCCGGCCGATGCCTGGACTGGCCGAATGGCAGTTCAGCGACAGCGCCGAGGTGCAGCTCTTCGAGGACAAGGACAAGGCCGGCACCTCGACGCTGACGCTCGGTGTGCTACCGCTGGCGCCCGAACGGCTGAGGCTGGTGGATGCGGGCCTCGAACCTGGTCCTATCGAGAAAGCCGACCATTTCTGGATCATACGCATGCGCGACCCGGATGGGAACCTGATCGTGTTTGCCAGCGCGGAACGCGACTAGCACACCTTGCCACTCCTTCAAGGGAAGCGCTGGCGCCTCCCCGCGCCGTGCTGTACGACAGCCGGTGCCACACTCGGGGAACGCGCCATGAAATGTCTGCTCCTCGCTTTTGCCCTGGTGCTCCCGACAGCCGCTCTCGCCGAACCGATCGAAACCCAAAAAATCATCACCGCGGCCGCCGGCGACTGGAACGGCGACGGCGCCATCGACCTGGCGATGATCGTCGAGACCGAACCTGGCGCTGCCATGGACATGCATTTTTTCCTCAGGGACAAGGAACACAATTTTCTCAAGCCTGCCGGCATCGTGCAGGAGCAGATGTATGGCGAATGGAACGGCTACGACCGGCCAGGCTATGAGGCGTCCTACATCGAGCCGGAGCTGACCGCGCTGCCAAACGGCTCGATCAAGCTCTACATACCGGGGATACCGTCCAACGGCGCGCGGACCGACCAGACGCTGACACTCGCCTGGCGCAACGATGCCTTCGTCGTCGCCGGCTTTGCCTATGACTATCATGATTACATGAAGGACAACGTCGCCAGCGACTGCGACTACAATCTGCTGACCGGCAAGGGCAAAAGCAGCAAGATGCAGCCGGATGGCACCCGTCTGCACAGGACCGTGACAGTGGAAGGCAAGGTCGTGCCGTTCGCCGAGTGGGATAGCGGGGCCAGCTTTACCGACTGCGGAGAATGAGCAGCCTCGCGTTTCGTTGCGCAAGGCAACGCACGACTGCCGCCCTGCTGTAAAATCCCGCAAGACCAGCCATGGTCCTCTCGGACGCGTCTCCCTCCCACCCCCGGAACACGCCATGCGATCCCTGCTCTTCGCCCTTGCTTTCCTGCTCCCCACCATGGCGATGGCCGAACCGATCGAAACCCGGAAGATCATCACCGCGCTGACCGGTGACTTCAACGGCGACGGTGCGCCGGACCTTGGTGATCGAGACCGAGCCATCCGATCCGATGGACATTCATTTCTTCCTCAGGGACAAGGAGCACAATTACCTCAAGCCGGTCGAAACCGTGCACGAGCAGATCGGTGGCGAGTGGAACGGCTACGACCGACCGGGCTACGAGAACTCCGACACCGAGCCGGAGCTGACGATGCTGCCCAACGGCTCGATCAAACTCTATCTGCCGGCGCCGCCGATCGGCAGCGAACGCACCAACCAGACGCTGACCATCGCCTACCGCAACGGCACCTTCATCGTTGCCGGCTTCGCCTACGATTCGCAGGATTACCTCAAGGAGAATGTCGCCAGCGCCTGTGACTACAATGTGCTGACCGGCAAGGGCACCAGCTCGAAGCAGCAGCCGGACGGCAGCACGAAGCACAAGACCGTGTCGGCTGAAGGCCGGATCGTTGCCTTCAAGGACTGGAATTCGGGCGGCGCCTTCACCGCTTGCCAGGAATAAGGGGCGCCCTGCCTCCGGCCGGCGTCAGACCGGCGGCGGTGCTGCCGGTGTTCGTCGTCTGGGACAGCCCTCTGGTGCGCTGAACGAGACCGCTGCGCGGCTGGCACTATCGGCATCTCCGATAACACCATCGGTTTCTCCCGTTTCCCCTTGGCGCCCTGACCTGCCAATCCCCTGCCCTTGTCCCTCCAAGCAAAGGCAGAGCGAAATGAGCATTTCAAAACAGAAAATCCTGATCGTCGGCGGCGGCTCCGGCATGGGCTTGGCACTGGCCAGGCGTTGTGTTGAGGCCGGTGCGGAAGTCGTCATCGCCGGACGAGGTGAGCAGAGATTGCAAGAGGCGCGCCAGGCGTTGGGCGACCCCGCCAATCTGGAGGTGGCCGCTGTCGACCTCACGCAGGAAGACCAGGTCGCAGCCCTTTTCCAGCGCGTCGGCGGGCTCGACCACATCGTCAGCACCGCCGCCGACATCGAAGGCGCCTACCGTCTGCTGCCGGAGCTTGACCTAGAGGCGGCGCAACGCGTGATCGAGAGCAAGCTCTACGGCCCGCTGCTGCTGGCCAAGCATGGTGCGCCACAACTTACACCTGCCGGCTCGATGACCTTCGTTTCCGGCATCGCCGCCTACCGCCCGGCCGCGCGGGGCTCGGTCGTTGCCGCTGTCAATGCCGCGCTCGAAGGGCTGGTGCGGGCGCTGGCGGTGGAACTCGCGCCCATCCGCGTCAACGCCGTGTCGCCCGGCTGGGTCGACACCACGATCTGGACGCAGGTCGCCGGCGACAGAAAGGCCCAGATGC
This sequence comes from Mesorhizobium sp. LNHC232B00, assembly GCF_000502435.1. Taxonomy (NCBI): domain Bacteria; kingdom Pseudomonadati; phylum Pseudomonadota; class Alphaproteobacteria; order Hyphomicrobiales; family Phyllobacteriaceae; genus Mesorhizobium; species Mesorhizobium sp. LNHC232B00. Next base: position 71,361 of record NZ_AYWP01000018.1, on the reverse strand, counting down.
TTGGTGCGATGGCCGAGCGGCTGCCTGTCGGAAGGATCGGCCAGCCCGAAGACATCGCCGACGCCATCTTCTTCGTGATCGGCAACGGCTTCACGACGGGAACGACGCTGCATGTCGAGGGCGGGCATCGGTTGGTTTAGTTTGAAAATCCGCTCGGACCCACAGCCTGAGTCCCACCTTGGGTATCCACTTCAACCTGCCTCGGCTATGGCACCCCGCCGCCGAGCGCGGCGGGGTAGTTCGATCTAACCCCTCGCAGCTATTTCGTCTTTCGAGGATCGTCGGCTGGATTAATGTACTTTATGCCCCACGGGCCATTAGTGGTGAGCTGGAGTACCGTCTCTTCGTCGAAATAAGCAAAATGCGCCATGCCCGGCGGCAAAGCGAAATAGCTGCCCGCAGGAATTGCTTTGGCGGCGCTCCGGTCGGCGGTCTCGCCCATGCCAAGATTAACGGTTCCCGATATTACTGTGTCAACTTCAAGCCCTGGATGCGTGTGGGGCGCGATCGCATACCCAGCCGGCAATTTAAGCCGAAGGGCAAACGGACCTTCTTTGGTCGGATCGCCGTACAGGATTGCCAACTGTGCTCCAGCAGGGAGCGTTTTGGGTCCAGGACCCCACTTAACCTCGCTGGGAGTGATCACAGTGTGCGCGTCCTCTGCCGAAGCAAAGGGGGCGATTGCGCAGGATACGATCCAGCCGACTGCAAGTAGCGATGCAACTTTCATGGTAGCCTCCCGTCTAAGCGGGCTACCCATTCCGGCGGCGTGCCGGGTTGGGCTCGCCAAAACTGTTTAGAGTAGGTCCGCGCGCCACGTCTACGCAAGCGATTTGTCGGCTCAGTATCGCCGCTGCCCTTGGCGAAAGCGCACGCGAGTCTCGCGCATGCGCTTCGCCCAAGGGAATCTCGAGCACGGCTTCTCAAACGATATTGACGTGCCGCGTTACCTGGCCATTGCTTTCCCAGTACGTATGCTTCTTGGCGATGATGGGATCGTCCATTGCGGGTTGGACCTGCCCTCCAGTGCTAACCGCACGCGAGGTGACGGTGTGCTCCCCGGCCGAGGGCTTGGGCCAGTCGACGGACCACATCTTCCAGGCGAAGTCCGCCTTGTCGGTGTCGTCGATTGTCGCTCGCATCCACGGCCCGTCGTCGACTTTCACCTCGACCCGGTCGATGGGCCCGCCCCAGGCGGCGCCGACAATACGATAGTCATTGCTGATATGAGTGACCCGGGCCGGTGCCGATTTCAACCGCGCCCGCCCGACAGAAGTTTCCACCCATACTGTCTCTCCGTTGTGATCTTCCTCGCGGAGCGTGACGTAGTCGCGTCCCATGAAACGGTTCTCGAAGCGCTGGTCGCGCACGTCGATACGCTGAAGCCATTTCGCGTTCGCGATCCCATACCAGCCGGGCGCTATCAGCCGCAATGGGAAGCCATTGTCAGGGGGCAAGGGAGTACCGTTCATCTCATAACAAAGGATGTTTTTGGGATCCATGGCGTCGGCGAGCGACATGCTGCGGGCGAAATTCTGCGTGAACTTGACATCGTCGGCTCGCTTGATTTCCCCTTTATCAGCACCCCAAAAAACAACCTCGATACCACTGTCAAGGACCCCCGCCTCCTTAAGGATCGGGGCCAGCGGCGTGCCGGCCCAGCGCGCATTGCCGATGCCGCCGTTGAAAAACGGCAGGCCGGTATTGCCCGAACACTCGACCGTGAATGTAACTTCCTGACGTGGGCGAGCCTTAATGTCGGCGAGTGTTAGCGCTGTCGGCTTGTTGACCAGACCACTGATTTCGAGTTTCCACTTGCTTTCGTCGATGACCGGACGGTTGAAATGCGCGATTGAAAAGAACCTGTCGTTGGGCGTCACCCAGGAATCGAGATCCTCCCAGACAAGCTGATTTTTGATGACCTCTGGAACCGGGTTTGGCGGGAGCTGATCGAGCCATTTGATGACTTTCTCGCCGGCCCGAGTTGGAAAAGCGTGGGCAACCCGTGATTGAAAGAACGCCAATGCCGCGAGAGCCGCGCCGCCTTGACCGATGAATTCACGTCTCGGAAGATGATGCATGATGACTTCTCCTCCAGTGAAAAGTTGAGATCTCCTTCAGTGGTGAATGCAATAGCGGCCGGAGTCGCGCTAGGAGAGGCCGGCCGAGGTGGCAATTGTGTGAGAGCGCACGGAATAAACCTGGAAGCGCGCTTTGGTTAAAGCGGAGTCTTCTTCTCATTCGCCAGCTAAGGTCCGGCAAGCGATCGGGAACCATATTCCCTATCTGTCCTTGTGGCGAGGGTTGCGGCTTGGAATCTTCCGAATCACCGCACCTTCAATCCAACTCCGCAGCACGCGAAATGCTTTGGCAGATTTCGAACTAACATGGCCCGACATCAGGAACTGTTTGCAAACAAGGCATTGGAGTGTTTCGTCGATTCAGCTCCTGAACGCTCAGTTGGCACAAGCGTATCGCGAGCGGCGGCAAGCAATTGCCGGAGCGCCGCCGGCTGGATGCGCCGGCGTCGCCAGATCATCGTCAGCGGCGCCGCTCGCGCCGAACCGGGCCATGGCAGTTCGACGATGTCGCCACGTGCGATCGCATCGCTGACAGCAATGCGTGGAACGAGGCCGAAACCCGCGCCGGCGGCCACCAACCGCGCAATGACGCCGATGCTGCCGACTTCGGCGGCAATTTCTGGCGCATCGACACCCGTCTCGACAAAGGCAGTGTCGACCATGTGCCGGTAGATGCATCCGGGCTCGGTCGCCACGAACCGCAGTTTGGCGAGCGCGGCAATGTCGCCTGGAGCGGTGCCCTGCCCCGGAGCCGCGACCAGTACCAGCGGTTCGGCCATTATCGTGCGCCTGGCGAAACGCTGATCGGAAGTGTCCTTCGCGAAATGGCGAGGCTCGAAGCAGAAGACGACATCGATATCGCCGTCCTCCAGCTGGCGCAGCAGCGCGCCGCTGCCTGCCACCTTCATCCGCACGATGATGCCGGGGTGGCGGGCCTGGAACCCGGGCAGCCACGGCGCCAGCCGAGCCGAGGCGATCGTCTCCAGCGCACCGACGGTCACCTGCCCGCTCGTCTGCCCGGCCGCCGCCTGCACAGCCGCACGCGCCTCTGCGTCGAGCCGCAACAGCTCTTCAGCGACGGGCTTCAACGCCAGTCCCGCCGGGGTCAGCTCCAGGCCGCCCTTCGAACGCGTGAACAAGGCAGCGCCAAGCTCGGCCTCGAGCGACTGGACCTGGTCGCTGACGCTCGACTGTGCGAGATGAACGGCCTCGGCGGCGCGCGTGATGTTGCGGGTTCGCGCCACGGCGAGGAAGGTCTTCAGCAGTCTTGGATGCATCGCCTGGCCGCAAGGCCTACTGCAGCTGCGGCTTTTTCAGGAAACTGCCGCGGTCGGCGGATTTGACGCGCAGCCAGGTCTCGCGGCCGTCGCGCACCACCCGCATCGGAATCTCGGCGCCAGCCGAGCCGCTGTCCCACAGCTTGCGATAGAAATCGGCGAGCCCATCGACCGCGCCGTCGCGAACCTCGGAGATGACGTCGCCCTCGCGCAGGCCGGCCTTGGCGGCCGGGCCGCCTTCGGTCACGCTCATCACCACCACCTGGCCGTCGCTTTCGGCCGACAGGGCGCCAAGCCAGGGCCGCGGCGGCTTGGCCACCTGGCCGCGCGTCAAGAGATCGTCGAGGATCGGCGGCAAAAGATCGATCGGCACGATCATGTTTATATCGGCGACCTCGCCGGCGCGGCTCATCTGCAGGCGCAACGAACCTATGCCGAGCAGCGCGCCATCGGCGCCGAATAGCGGCGCACCGCCCCAGGACGGATGCGCGGGCGCGATGAAGATCGCCTCATCGAGCAGATACTCCCAATAGCCGGCGAATTCCTGCTTGGTGACGATCCTGGCCTCGACGGCTCGGCCGATGCCGTCGGCAAGCACGACCGCGTCGCCGATCCTGGCCTTGCCGGCGTCGCCCAGCGCCACCGCCGGCAGGCCGGTCGGCGCCAGCGCCTGGACCAGGCCGAAGCCCGATTCCTGATCGTATGCCAGCGCATGCGCGGGGACGACACGGCCGTCATGTGTGGTCAGCCAGACCTCATCGGCCTCGGTGATGAGATAGCCGATGGTCAGCACCAGCCCATCGTCGCGGATGACGACGCCGCTGCCTTCCCTGAGCGTGCCCAGCGCGCCCGCCGTGAAGGCGTCTTCCGGAACGGTGGCGCGCACGGCAACGACGGAGCGCGGATTGGGATTGGCGGTCATGATTTTGTCCTGCGATGCGAATGCCCTGGCGACTTGTTCTATAGGTATGCCTTGGAGGGGATGGTGCAAGGGGTGGAGCGGTGGCGCTTCCCCTCTCCGTAGGAACCGGAAGCGCATCACCGACATCGACATTAGTTCAACGCAAGTTGAACTTCGTCGTTGGCAGCCCTAGTTGTAAACGGACCTGCCCATCCTTTCACAACCTCCCACGCCCGAGGCCCGACATGACCGACTATACCCCGCCGAAAGTATGGACCTGGAACAAGCCGAGTGGCGGCGCCTTCGCCAGCATCAACCGGCCGATCGCCGGGCCGACGCATGACAAGGAATTGCCCGTCGGCAAGCACCCGCTGCAGCTTTATTCGCTGGCGACGCCGAACGGCGTCAAGGTGACTGTCATGCTGGAGGAGCTTCTGGCGCGCGGCCATGAAGGCGCCGAATATGATGCATGGCTGATCCGCATCAACGATGGCGACCAGTTCGGCAGCGGTTTCGTCGAGGTCAACCCCAACTCCAAAATTCCGGCCTTGATGGATCGCAGCGGCGCCACGCCAGTGCGCGTCTTCGAATCCGGTTCGATCCTCGTCTATCTCGCCGAAAAGTTCGGCGAATTCCTGCCCACCGAACAGCCAGCGCGGGCGGAGGTGCTGTCCTGGCTGTTCTGGCAGATGGGCTCGGCGCCCTATCTGGGCGGCGGCTTCGGCCATTTCTACGCCTATGCGCCCGAAAAATTCGAATACGCCATCGACCGTTTCTCGATGGAGGTGAAGCGCCAGATGGACGTGCTCGACCGCCGGCTGGCCGAAACGGAATATCTCGGCGGCAAGCATTACTCGATCGCCGACATGGCGGTTTGGCCCTGGTATGGCGGGCTGGCGCTTGGCCGCATGTACAATGATTCCGCCGAATTCCTCTCGGTGCACGAATACAAGCACGTGCAGCGCTGGGCGAAGGCGATCGACGAGCGCCCGGCGGTCAGGCGCGGCCGCATGGTCAACCGCGCCTTCGGCGAACCGGCTCTGCAGTTGCACGAGCGCCATGACGCCGGCGATTTCGACACGAAGACGCAGGACAAGCTCGCCGCCGAATAGGCTCGCTTCAAGAGAAAGCCCGCCACGAAGCCGCGGCGGGCTTTTCCCAAGAGTTGGGCTGGTGTCAATTGGTCGGTGTCGCACCCTCTTTCATGGCCAGGCCACGGATCAGTGCAGCACTTCGACGATTTCGCGCGTGTCGGGGTCGACCAGAACGGTCTGGTCGTTGATTACGGCGACGCGGTACCTGACGTTGGGTACCTCGCGCAATTCAACCCTGTCCGGCACAGGCGAGCCGAGCTTGAGTTCGACGCCCAAAAGGTTCACCGACGCTAGCGGCTCCTTCTGCACGTATTCGCGGACGACTGTCTCATCCTGTGGCTGCACGACGACGGTTTCCGCCAAAGCCGTGCCAATACCACCCATCAGGACGATCGCGGCAGCCGCACTCGTAGAAAGATAATGTTTCATAACAACCTCCATTGTTGGCTATCTCAAACCCGCCCTGCAGGAAAACTCTGCCACCGTCGCGAGGTTCCATCTCTATTTTTGGAATAAACGCGCCACTCAGGCAAACTGATGAGAATTCCTACCGTTAACAACATCGTGATCATGTATGAGTCATACAGACAAAAACTCAGAGTTATTTTCATAGATTCCATTTTTCGTGAAAAATATATGCAAAAACACTTTCCCAGTGAAGCACGGGGCCGTACTTTTTCACGGAGTGAATTCAATCTGGTCTGCTATTGCCTTAGCAACAGCTAACGTGGAGCGCGCCGCGTCGTTCCCGGATACCCCTCCGCCGCGCACGAAAAAGGCCCGCCCTGCCGGGAGCAGGGCGAGCCCTTAACGGCGCCGGCGGAGGTGGCAGCCTCACCGGTCACATCAGGAAAACGCCGGCTCTGGCACCTTGGTTCCAGCAATCGAGCGGCGTGGCTGACATTTGTCATTATCGCGCTGATAGCGCCCTTTGCCGGCTTGCCCTGCGCACCCGCGAATGGAAGGGCCGGTAGCGAAAAGCACTCCTGATCCACCCTGGCATCATCGATCCCGGATGTCAGCCTTCAGAACCAGACACCATCCCGATGCAGCGGCGGAACAACGTTCACCGTATCCTCGCTTGTCGCGGCATGATGCGCGCGCCTGTAGATCAGCCGCACGACGAGCATGAAGTATCCAACCTGCAGGACAAGCAATGTCACGACCGTCCAGGCGAGCGCCTCCCAGAAAGAACCGGTGGCCAGATAGGTCCAGACCGCGATAACGACGGTCGTAACTGACATCCCTACGAGAAAATGTCCAAAATACATCGATCCCAAAATCGCCCGAACCGCCCCGGTTCAAACGACTCCCCTGCCTGAATTCCCATTGCCCGCGCACAACGTTTCATTATTTTAGCGACTTCGCAACTATGTGATCGCCCGATCCGGAACAGCTTGCGAAATTTGTTGCGCGACCGCTTGGTCGGGAGCAATTTAATGCTCACGAACCAGGGTAATGGAGAAAACAAGTCCGGGGGATGGGGAAATGACGCTCAAACTGATCGGGGCCGGCTTCGGCCGCACTGGCACGTGGTCGACCTTTGCCGCGCTCAATAGGCTCGGCCTGCCTTCCTACCATATGCAGGAAGTAATCCTGAACAAGGCCAACAAAGGTCATCTCGATTTCTGGCGCAAGGTGGCCAACAGTGCGCCCGGCAGCCAGCACGACTGGAACCGTGTGTTCGCCAACTATACAGCCACCGTGGACAATCCCGGCTGCTGCGTGTGGAAGGAACTGATGGTTGCCTACCCCGATGCCAAGGTACTGCTGACGCTCCACCCTCGCGGCGCCGAAGCCTGGTACGAGAGCACGATCGACACAATCTACTTCACCGAGAATGTCTGGCAGTTCAAGATCCTGGAGTGGCTGACGCCGTTCGGCCGGAAATTCGGCGATATGTCGAGGAAACTGGTGTGGGGTCGCACGCTGAACGGTGTAATGGAGGACCGCACCAAGGCTGTGGCGCGCTACAACGCCTATGTCGAGGAGGTCATGGCAGCGGTGCCGCCGCAGAAGCTGCTGGTCTACAAGGTGACCGAAGGCTGGGCTCCGCTTTGCGAATTCCTCGGCGTGGCGCTGCCCAACGAGCCGTTCCCCAACCTCAATGACCGCGAGACGATCAAGAAGATCATCCGCGATATCGTCAAGGGCTCCTACATCATGCTGACGATCGCGGCGATCGTGGCGGTGGTCGCAGCGCTATGGTGGTGGCTGGGCTGACGCGCAAGCCTTCGGCGGTCATTAGGCGCAACCCCTACCGCTATCAGGCGGGAACAAATGGCGGCACGCCGAGTTTCGCTTGCAGTCCTTTCAAGGGTTGGAGGCCGGCATGGCACCGCGCGAAAAACCACGCACCGACATGGAAGAAGACGGTCCCGAGGCCGATGGCCCGACCATCGAGCAGCAGGACTGGGACGCGGTCAAGGGCGGCCAGATCCTGCCCGACTCAGTGCCGGAAAATGGCGACATGCGCTACGGAACGGAGAAAGAAGGCGAACTGCCCGAGGAAGACGACGACAACGCCTACCAGGACAGTGACGACGCCCTCCCCGACGACGACGAAGAAGCCGCGATCAGGCGTGATTTGAACCGCGAGGGAGGGTTCGAAGAGACGTGAGCCGTGACTTGATCCGATCAGCCGTTGGTGAATTGCCGCTTCTCGACGACCTTGTTTTTCGCCTCGCAAGTGCCGGTAAAAAGCTTCGTCGGCTTTTTTTGACGCTTTCCTACCTCCGGCAGCGCCGCACCATTATATGTCGTTTGACTAAAATAACGGAACGTCCAATGGACATTGCCGGAACCGAACAGGGCCCCTCGGACCTTTGCGTTCGGCCGCTAAGACCTTGGTCCTACAGGGAAACGCAAACGGCCGAATAAGGCCCTGCTCCGGGAACATCTGGCCCTTGCCGCCGTTTTGCCGCGAGGTCTCCTGACCTGCCTCATCTCGGAGGAACGAGCGGTGCCCCATCGGTCCATCATCATCAACACAGGCCACGGTCCAGGTACGGCGATTGCCGTATTGACGGTCGGATTGGCGGCGGTCGCGATTGTCTTCCTCATTCTGGGCGGGGCGCTCTATCTTGGCGAGCAGCCGTCCAATCAACATGGTCTCTCTTCCGTGCCAGCCCGATCGATCCAAGCGGCCGACCGAGGGGCGAACCGATGAGGGGCATGGCCGGCTTGTCGTCTCAGAACTTGCAGTTGATCTTGCCGACGACGATTTTTTCCGTGTCGTGGTTGTCGACGAAGAAGCCAGGGCTTGCGTCGCTTTCCGCCGCCGAACGATCGCTGGCGTCGCCATGGATCAGGAACCGGCCAACAGACGTCCACGCGCCGAAGCCCAGACAGTCTTGCTTGGTCTCATGGCTCGAACGCAGCGGATAAGAAAAACTGTTTCGCGCCATTGCCCCGCGAAGCAGAACGCCGAATCCGCGCCGCAGCTCCTGCCTATTCCGCTTTCGCGGAAGTTTCGAGCGCCCCGCAATGTGTCATGTTGCGGTTGCGGCGGTACGAGCCGCCCTGGTTGACGCGGACGCCCGAGCCATCCCAACAATGCGCCCCCCCGTCCGCGTCGGCCATGGCAAACGAGTGGAACATGGGACGCGATCACGACTTTCCTGCCAGCCCGGCAAAAGCCAGCAATAGGTAGATATCGTGCTGGGCGGCTGCCTCAAATGCCTAGATACAGGCCGCCCGCCTTTCGCTCATTTAGATCCGCCGCAGAGGCCCAATCGATGGGATCGACGCGGTACAGTTTCTCAAGCATGGCATCGGCCAGGATGAAGGGCACGCCCATTTCCGTTCGCAAATGGATGGATGAACACGCCCCTGTGGTGAGGCCGCACGGCTACGATTATGGCCCCATAGCCCGTCCCACTCTCACCCCGGCGCTCCCGCAAACAGTACCACACCATCGCCACCAGCGGCCGGCCAATCCCTGATGGTGCGGTCGTAGCCGCCGGTCAGCACCGTGCCGTCGGGAGCAAATGCCACCGCGTAGATCGGGCCGGTCTGGCTGTCGAACATGGCGATCTGGTTGCCGGTTTCCATATCCCACAGCCTAGCCGTGCCGTCGAGCGAGCCCGACAGCAGGCGCTTGCCGTCGGCCGACAGCGCCAGCGTGTAGACGGTGCCCTCGTGACCCTCGAACCGCCTCACCTCGCGGCCGCTGTCGAGATCCCAGACCTTGATCGTTAGATCGCCGCTGCCGGTGATCAGATGATGTCCGTCGGCGGTGAACACGGCGCCGTAGGTGCCCTGCTCGTGGCCGTGCCAGCTGCGCAATTGCTTGCCGCTGTCGATGTCCCAGAGCTTGAGCGTGCCGTCGATGCTGCCGCTGAGCGCCTGCTTGCCGTCGGGCGAGACGGCGACCGCGCTGATCGACCAGTCGTGCCCGGGCAGCACATGCAGCACGGAATTGTTGACGAGATCCCAGACGATGACGTTGCCGGTGTCGTGGCCGCTGACGGCGTGCTTGCCGTCCGGGCTGATCGCCAGCTTGTTGACGCCGCCATTCTGGCCGGACTGGAAGACATGCAGCACGGCACCATCGGCGAGTTTTCTCAGCACGATCTCGCCGTCGTCGCCGGCCGTTAGCGCGCTGGTGCCGTCGGGCATGTAGAGCGCTGTCCGAGCCATGTCCTTGTGGACGCCGAGATTGCGGATCAAGTGCTTGCCGCCAACATCCCACAGCTTGATGACGTGGTCGGTGCTGGCGCTCATGATCGATTGGCCGTCGGGCGCGACCGCCAGCCAGACGACCGCGTCGCGATGGCCGTCGGGCTGGGTTGGGGCCGGAGGCGGCGGTGGCGGCAACGGCGCCACCGTGGGCGGCGGAGTGTCCGCGACCTCCGGCGGCGTCGGCACGGCGGGCGTCTGCGGCGGAGCGGGCGGCACCGGTGTCGACGGTGGGTTGGCGGCTACCGGTGGTGGAGCCGGAGGGGCTGGTTCTATGGCTGGCGGCGTGCTGGTGCCATCCTGGCTCTTCGGTTGATCAGGCTTGGGCTCGGCAAGCTTGGGTTCATCAGGCTTGGGTTCGTCCGCCTTGGGCTCGCTGGCCACCTCGCCGCCATCATGCCACGGGCCGAACTGGTCAACGCCCAGCGCCGCCAGCACAACCAATGGCAAGGCAAAAAAGACCTTGCGCAGGCCAGGCCTGCCGGTCTCCCGCGCCTCCGCCGTTCGGCCGAACAGGGGCGCGCCGGCAAGGTGCGCCGGCCGGCCTGGCAAAAGACCGGCCCAGAACAGCAACGCGCCGACAACGCAGGCAAGTCCCGCCACGGAGAAAACCAGAAGCCGCAGGGAGGCCGCATCTTGCGAAACGGAGGCCCGACCCCAGGCGAGGGTAGCGACGAGCGGATAAATCCGCGCCAGGCAGCCGATGGCAACCGCGGCCAGCAGAAACGCCAGCACCCTGTCAGCAAGTCTGTTCATCGCACCCTCCGCCCGTCCCTTCGAGCCAGGTTATCAGCGACATCAATACATCGCAAAAATAGTGGGAAGCCCCGCGGCGGCGGCCTTCAGGCGAGCGTGATTGACACCAGCCGACGATGTGGCACACTTCCAAAGGGGATATTCTGGAGAGCACAAGCCTTGAAGAAGATTTATGAGCGGCCTGCTCTGGTCAAGAAAGGCAATTTGAAGTCGATCACCGCCTCGGTCAACGGCGGCGTGGTGGTTTCCGGGCGGTGACTTCGGAACGCATCTGATTTTTTGTGGCGAAATATTGGGGAGACGGAACCATGAAGAAGACCTACGCGCGGCCTGCTCTGGTCAAAAAGGGCAATTTGAAACTGATCACGGCCGGGACCAACGGCACGGCCGTGACCTCGAACCCGCTCCCGCAATAGTTCAGCGCGTCAGCACCAAATCGTCCAGCACCATTTGCCAATGATGTTTCGTCGAAAGACGGACACGGGTTATTTCTTTGAGCATCGGGGCGTAGTGCAGCGGTGAAAGCGCCGATAGCGCCAGCGCATCGCTGGCTACCAGTTGCTCACCCAGCCAACACTCGAACAGCGCCATCTCCCCTTCCGACTTTAGCCATGCAGCGCTCACAAGCACTGAGTGGAAACCGAACGGCGTCTCGCTCCAAAACTCGGCCGGGTAGCCACTGCTGGTATAAGCCACGTGGTCGCCCGAGACATTGCCGTTGACATAGCCTTCGCTGCCCTTGGTGTGGTCCTGCGCCATGGCGTTCAGGTTGCGCCATTGCAGCCCGGCATGGCCGCATGGGATTTTGCGGAAGCCTCGCCCGGTGACGTCGTCGAAGCCGATCGTGCGCAACGCCGGCTTGCCAGCCAGCGTTTGCGGCGACATCAGCCCGAGATCGGTCGGATAGGGCGAAAGCGCGAGCTGCCGGTCGAGGCCGCCGCCGGCGATCACCACCGCGTCGGCCTCATCGGCAAGCTCAAGCCGGAAGGTCGTGTCCGGCGCCAGCGCCCGCCTCTCCAGCTCTTGCCCGCTCGCCATCACCGACAGTGTCGCGGCGCCGTCCGCCGCCATCCTGCCGGCCAGGCTGCGCGGCGGCGCCAGGCCGACCGGCCTCGGCAGGTCCTGCGACACCAGACCGGTGGGCGAGCCCGGCTCCAGCCAGAAACGCTGCGATTGCGTCACGTTGGCACTGGGCGACCGCCATCCCGGTGGCACCGAAACCGAGAACCCGTAGGCGCCGGGTAAGCGGATCGCGGCATTGACCGAAGATGTCGACATGGCAAAATTGGCAAAGCCAACGTTGTTTGTCCTGGCGGAAGCCACAAAGCCACCCTGCTCGTCGAACAGCCGCACCATGATACCGGCCATCGGCCGGTCGCCCACACCATATTTACCGTCGCGGTCGACATCGAAATAGACAAAGGACGAGTAGTTGACGGTGCCGGTACTGGGCCCCCAATCGCCGCGCACGGCATAATCGTTGGCCGGATCGGCCCGGCGAGCCGTGCGGCGACGGGACCGCGCTTGCCGCAACACCCAGACGACGCATGCCGCGACCGCGATGATGGCAGCGGCCGTGAGCATGATTTCGACGAGGCCGAAATCATGCATGGCAGATACGCTTCGGTCGGCGATTGCTGTCGATGTTCATGGACAACCCGGCTGCAAGAGTAAGCAACGTAGCTTGCGATATCGCCGCTGCACAGATGGTGCCGGCAGTGACGGCGTGGTGATGCCGCAAGGCGCGTGCTTCACCTCAACTCCACCCAGACCGGCGCGTGGTCGCTGGCGCCATCCTCGCCGCGCACGTCGCGGTCGATGCCGGCCCCTTTCAACCGGCGCGCCAGTGTCTTCGACAAAAGGATGTGATCCAGCCGCAGGCCCGCATCGCGCGGCCAGCGGTTCCGCCGGTAATCCCAGAACGTATAGAGCGTCTCATGCCGGTGCTTCTTGCGCAACGCATCGGTCCAGCCTTGCTCGAGAAGTGCGGCAAAGGCAGCCCGGCTTTCCGGCTGCACCAGCGCGTTGTCGTCATAGGAGCGGGTGGCATAGATGTCGCGCGGCTCGGGCACGATGTTGTAGTCGCCGGCCAGCACCACAGGCAGGCCGGTGTCGATGAGTTGTTCGGCATGTGCGTTGAGCCGCTCGTGCCACGCGAGCTTGTACTGAAATTTCGGCCCCGGCCGCGGATTGCCGTTAGGCGCGTAGAGGCAGGCAATGACGATGCCATTCACCGCCGCCTCGATGTAGCGGCTCTGCTTGTCCCCATCGTCGCCCGGCAAGGCATCGCGGGTCAGGACGGGCTCAGCGCCCCGCGCCAGGATGGCCACACCGTTCCAGGTCGGCTCGCCCTTCCATACCGCGCCATAGCCGGCATCTGCAAGCGCGGTGCGCGGAAACTGCATGTCGCGCACCTTGAGCTCCTGCAGGCAGACGACATCGGGTCTGGCGGCNGCGCGGTGCGCGGAAACTGCATGTCGCGCACCTTGAGCTCCTGCAGGCAGACGACATCGGGTCTGGCGGCAGCCAGCCACGCCAGCAGGTTCTCGAGCCGGCTGTTGATGTTGTTGATGTTGAAGGTGGCGATCTTCATTTCGGTTCGTCATCCTCGGGCTTGACCCGAGGACCCATGCCGTGACGTCTGCCAAGGAATGCAGCGGTGCAGAACTTTGCTCCGTTGCGGCTCTCGAAAGCCATGGCATGGATCCCAGGGTCTGCGCGCGTCGCTTTGCTCCTTGCTCCGCCCTAGGATGACGAAGTCGATGGTTGCGCCATCCAATCCCTCACCGTCTCCGCCAGCGTCTTCAAATGATCGGCCGTCGAAAACCCCGAAATGCTCTTGCGCGGCTTCAGATCGTGGTCGCCATCCTCCAGCCAGACGACCTCGATGCTGTCGGAAAGCTCATAGCCCGCCACCTCCTCCGGCGTACCGAACTCGTCGCGCGTGCCTTGGAAGATCAGCGTCGGCGTCTTCAGCCCGGCCAGGTGCTTTGTCCGCAACTGCTCGGGCTTGCCAGGCGGATGGAAGGGATAGCCGAGGCAGACCAGCCCAGCGATCTCACCCTTGGCGAACATCTCGTCGGCGACCATCGAGGCGACGCGCCCGCCCATCGACTTGCCGCCGATGATCAGCGGCCCAGTCACACCCCTGGCGCGAAGATCGGCGATCGCCTTGATGTATTCCGGGTTGACCGTCTCGGCCCGCGGCGGCGGCTTGCGGTGGCCGTAGCGGCGGGCCGCCATATAGTGAAACTCGAAGCGCGCGACCTGGAAGCCGGCGGTGGCGAGCGCCTTGGCGGTGGCGGTCATCGAGGGAGAATCCATCGACGCGCCGGCGCCATGAGCGAGCAGGATGGTGATGGGGGCGGTATCGTCGCCGTCGAAGAGGAAGCTGGTCATGGGGTGAGGTCCAGCGCGACGGCGACGCTGCCAATCTCCCCCCTTGTGGGGGAGATGCCCGGCAGGGCAGAGGGGGGCGCCAAGGAATGCCGGCCTTTCAAATTTCCCCAAGGCGAGACGGTCTGAAATGAGCCGATCCGTCGGCGGGACAGCGTCCCTCTCTGTCCTACCGGACATCTCCCCCACAAGGGGGGAGATCGGCTGTTATCGCGGCCTTCGCCAATCATGATCACCCCGCCGTCCGCGCCAGCTGCATATCCACGAACTGCACGCCCTTGGCCGCCACCCCAGCCCATTCCGACACCCCGTCAAGCTCCAGATAGCGCACCCACAGCCGGCGTGCCTCCGGCAGATTGCCGGCGTCGAATTCGAGCCGGGCGAGGTTGAACACCGGATCGGCATAATTCTTGTCGAGCGCGATGGCCTTCTGCAAATGCCTTCGCGCCGAGGCCTCGCGGCCCTGCTCGCTCATCAGCCCGGCGAAGTTGAACCAGGCTTCGACGAAGGCCGGGTCGAGTTTTATGGCGCGGGCGTAATCATGCGCGGCCTCCGCCGCGTGGCCGCCGGCGCGCAGGCAGTTGGCGCGGTTGAAGGCGGCGATCGCATCGGTCGGGTCGATGGCGAGGCAGCGCTGGTAGAGTGCCGCCGCCCCGGCATGGTCGCCGCCCTCCTCCGCCATTTCGGCCTCGGTGAACAGTTCCTCCAGCGTGTCGTCGCCACTGGCGGCGGCGCCGAGATCGAACAGCAACTGCCCGTCGAGTTCGCTCTGGCCGCCTTCGAGATAGATCGCGTCGGGCCGGCCGTGCTGCGAGCCGACATTGAGCGACTTGGCGGTCAGCGAGGCGACCGGGCCGGAGCGGTGCACGGAGCGCGCGATCGCGCCCCAGGCCGCGCCGCCGGCCACCAGCCCGGCATATTTGCGCGCCAGGATCAGGTCGCGAAAGGAATAGGGTTCCGCGTCATGCTCGAAGGCATCGAACAGCGAGAGCAGGTCAAGATCGGCGCCGGACAGCCGCGATTGCTCGATCAGCGATTGCCTGGACAACGAGGACGTCTCCGGCGCCGTCATCAGCCCGAGCAGGCGCAGAAAGCCGTTTTCGCTGATCAGCGTTCGCCCAGCCACGCGCTCGGCGGCGACACGGCGCTCGATCTCGGCATCGCCGCCTTTCGTCAATCCGGCCCTGGCAAGAAATGTGCGGCCAAACACGACATGCGTGGTGCGCCGGGTGATGCCACGCCTGAGTTGGCCGTGCCGGCGCTCGACCTCGCGCGCGGCGAGCCTGAGCGGAAACGCCGCCAGCGCGCCGATCGTGCCGAAGACGGCGCCTGGAACCGAAACGGCTGGTGCCGTCATTTCTTGCTCTTGCCGACCGCCTTCAGCAGATTGGCCTTCAGCGGATTTTCAGCCGCACCGCCCGCTGCCGCCTTCTTGGCGGCCGGCTTGGCGACTTCATCGGCCTTGCTCTTCGACTTGGCCGGCGGCTTCGACTGCGAAAGGCTGGCCTTCAGCGCATCCATCAGGTTGATGACATTGCCGCGCTCGGGTGCTGCCGCGATGATCGGCTTATGCCCTTTGAGCTTCTCGCGGATCATGCCCATCAGGGCGATCTCATAGCGGTCTTCGTAGTTCTTCGGGTCGAAGGTGGTTTCCTTCTGCTTGATCAGCGCTTCGGCGAGTTCAAGCATTTCCGGGTCGGGCTTCCCGGCTGGAATGTTGCCGAAATATTCAGCCGTACCGCGCACTTCGTTCGGGTTCCTCAACGTGCACACGAACATGCCGTTCTCGCGCGCGCCGATCGTCACCACCCGCTCGCGGCTGGACAGCACAAGGCGAGCAATCGCCAGCTTACCGGATTTGCGCATGGCTTCGCGCAGCACGGCAAAGGTCTCCTCCGCCATCGCGCCATCGGGCGCCATATAGTACGGTGCGTCCTGGTAGATGACGTCGACCTCATCCTCGTCGACAAAGGCCTCGATGTTCATCGTATGGTTGGATTCGATCCTCACCGCATCGAGATCGGTATCGTCGATGATGATGTACTGCTTGTCCTCGTACTCGTAGCCCTTGACTAGGTCCGAGCGCTCGACGAGCCCCAGTTCCGGGTCGACCGGCTTCATGTTGATGCGGTTGTGGGTCTTCTTGTGCAGCTGATTGAACGAGATGCGTTCGCTGGCGCTGGTGGCGGGATACAGCCGCACCGGACAGCTCACCAGACTGAGCTTGAGATAACCCTTCCAACTTGCCCTGGGCGCCATGCTACACTCCTACGCGGCCATGCACTGACAAAGAACTGCAGCGCTTTCGTCCTAAGGACGATTGGCGCCGTGGAAATCCTACACCGACCCCGCATAATACCGGCAAATCCCTGACGAAATGTTTTAGCGCGCTGGAAGGGTCGGGAGCGGAGGATAGTTCAAATTGTATGAAGCGTCGATAATGCTCTTCGTCATCCTAGGGCGTAGCAAGGAGCGAAGCGACGCGGCG
Organism: Mesorhizobium sp. LNHC232B00; assembly: GCF_000502435.1. Lineage (NCBI taxonomy): Bacteria > Pseudomonadati > Pseudomonadota > Alphaproteobacteria > Hyphomicrobiales > Phyllobacteriaceae > Mesorhizobium > Mesorhizobium sp. LNHC232B00. The sequence continues at coordinate 54,688 of NZ_AYWP01000018.1, read as the reverse complement.
CAGACCCTAGGATCCATGCCGTGACATCGATCGAAGAATGCGGCGGATCAGAATAGCCGTAGATCGCGCCACCCGCTATCGTGGCCACATGACCGGTTACGTCTACATGACCGCAAGCCAAAAGCGTGGCACAATCTACATCGGTGTCACCAACGACCTCGGTCGTCGCGTACCCGAGCACAAGTCCGGCCAAGGCTCAGGCTTCACCAGTCGCTACGGTGTGCAACGCCTGGTCTGGTACGAAGAGTATTTCGACATTACTGATGCCATCCAACGTGAGAAGTCCCTGAAACGCTGGCCACGGCAGTGGAAGATCGAACTGGTCGAGACGACCAATCCGGAATGGTTCGAGCTCTTTCGCGGAACTGGTTGGTGAGCGTTTTGCACCGTCGCGGCGCCCTTAAGTCGCGGCATGGATCCTAGGGTCTGCGCGCGTCGCTTCGCTCCTTGCTTCGCCCTAGGATGACGAAAGAAGGGCCGGCAAATCCCGCGCGAACTCCTCGATCTCCGCCCAGGGATCCCCCGACGTTTCCAACAACCCCGGCAGCGACGAATAGTTCAGGTCCTGCGGCGCATCGATCGTCTCCAGATCGCCCCAGCTCACCGGCGTCGAGGCCGGCAGGTTGGTGCGCGCCCGCAGCGAATAGGGGGCAGCGGAGGTATGGCCGCGCGCGTTGCGATGATAGTCGATGAAGATGCGCTTCTTGCGGTTCTCCTTGCCCATTGTGGTGGTAAAAGTGTCGGGCGCCGTCGCCGCCAGATGGGTCGAGATGGCGCTGGTTGCCTGGTGAAGCTTCTTCCAGTTCTGCTTGCGCGTCACAGGAACCGTGATGTGGATGCCGTTGCCGCCCGAAGTCTTGGCGAAGGGCACCAGTCCCAGCCGCTCCAGCTCACCCTTGATGTGCACGGCGGCCTCGACCACCTCGCGCCATGAAATCCCCTCGCCCGGGTCGAGGTCGAAGACGATCTGGTCGGGCTTGTCGAGGTTGGCGCGATGCGTGCCCCAGGTGTGGAACTCGACGACGCCGAACTGCGCCAGCGCGAGGTAGCCCTTGGCGCCTTCCACCGAGAGGTAGGATTTGGTCTCGCCCTCGGAATTGGTCGCCTCGAACGTCGCCACCGAAGGCGGCATGCCGGTGAAGGCGTGGCGCTGGAAGAAACAGTCCTTGGGCAGGCCGGTCGGGCAGCGCACCAGCGACACCGGACGGCCGAGAATATGCGGCAGCATGAAGTCGCCGACCAGCGCGTAGTAGACGGCGATATCGAGCTTGGTCGGCCCGGTCTTGCCGAACAGCCGCCGGGTTGGGTTGGTGACCCAGATGGTGGCGAGGTCCGCCTCCGAGATCAGCCTTTTGCGCTTGGCCGAAACCGGCGTCGACAAGCCGACATCCCGCAGCCCCCGGAACACCGCGTGGCGCAGCGCATTGTCTGATGTGCGGTTGGCATAGTGGATGTGGGCCGAGAACAACGGCTTCACCCAGTTCATCTCGCGCATGATCTCGCGCGGCACGCCTTCCGGCGCGGTCGCCCCCAATGTCAGCGTCTCCAGCCGGGCGAGCAGGTCGGCGGCGGTTTCGGCATCGAAACCGGTACCGACCTTGCCGCGATAATGCAGCTCGCCATCCTCGAATTCGGCAAGGCCAAGCGCGGCGAGCCCCTCGGCCGCGTCGGATATGGTGAAGCCGGCGATGACGAAATCGCCGGTCTGCCGCGCCTTGGTCTTGGTCCAGCTCTTGGTGCGGCCGCTCTGGTAGGTCGCGGTCGCCCGCTTGGAGACCACGCCTTCCAGCCCGAGCTCCGAAGCCTGATCGTATAGCCCCTGCCCGGAACCTTCGACATGGTCGGAGAACTGGATGGCGGAGTTGGCGCCCAGCCCGCCAAGCAGTTCGGCCAGCAGCGCCTTGCGCCGAAGGAGCGGCGCCTTCATCAGGTCCCAGCCATCGAGATGCAGGAGATCGAAGGCATAGAAATGCAGCTTGCTGCCGGCGCCCTCGGCCAGTGCATCCTGCAGCAGCGCGAAGCGGCTGATACCCCGGCCATCGAGCACGACGATCTCGCCGTCGATGATGGCCTCACGGCACGGCAGTTTGGCAAAGGCATGCGGTAGATCGCCATAGCGCTTCGTCCAGTCGATGCCCGCGCGGGTCATCAATCTCACCGCTCCGTCTGTGAGATGCGCCATGGTGCGATAGCCGTCGAACTTGATCTCGTGCAGCCAGAGCTCGTTTGTGTTCTCGGCAAGGCTTTCGCCGCCCGGCGGCTTCGGCACCTGTGTCGCCAATTGCGGCTCGATGCGGCTCAGCGCCCGCGCCTTGACCGCGCCGGGCAGCGTGCCCGGCTTCAGCGACCCGGGCTTGGGCGCGGGTCTGGCCGCCGGTTTCGCGGACGCCGCCAGTTCCTCGATGCGCAATCCGGATTTCACGCTTTCCGGCCGCGCTTCCAGGATGTCGAGTGCGGTATCGGAGGCAAGGTCGCGCTCTTTGAACAGCAGCCAGTTTTTCTTGTTCTCATCCTCGCCGGGTTTGAGCTTCAGCCTGGTCAGCATCCAGCCGCCATTGAGCTTTTCGCCGGCCAGCCGGAACTTGAAGGCGCCTGTCCCGAGGCTCTTCTCGACATCGTCCATCGGCGCCCAGGTGCCGGTATCCCAGACGATCATCGGCCCGCCGCCATACTCGCCTTCGGGAATGACGCCCTCGAAGTCGATATATTCGAGCGGATGGTCCTCGGTCTCGACGGCCAGCCTTTTGTCGGCGGGGTTGAGCGAGGGTCCGCGCGGCACCGCCCAGCTCTTCAGCACATCGCCGACCTGCAGCCTCAGATCGTAATGGTCAGCGGTGGCGTGATGCTTGTGGACGACGAAGCGGTTGCCGTGAGCGGTGATCGGCCCGCCCGCCGGCTCCGGCGTCTTGGAGAACTCGCGCTTGGCGCGATAGGTTTTCAGTTTCGGAGACGTGGTCATGGCATGGAGCGAAGTATGGCAACCAAGTACCACCGCCGCGTTCCGTCACACCCCCCTCTGTCCTGCCGGACATCTCCCCCGCAAGGGGGGAGATTGGATGTCGCGAATGCTTTCGCCAATCTCCGATGGCGAAGAAGAGACGCCAAGCTCGAAGCTGCCGATCTCCCCCCTTGCGGGGGAGATGGCCGGCAGGCCAGAGGGGGGTGCTGTCCCTCCAGCGTTCCGGAAGGAGTGGGGATCACGCGCTCAATCGTCAGCAACCGGCGTCAGCTCGAGCTCCGCCGGGGTCAATCCTTGCTGCAGCTGGCTCAGCCGGAACTCATCCACCCAATAGGCCTCGCCGTCGACCAGCACGCGCGCCTGGTAGGCGCCGTCTGAAAAGCTCTGCGCGGTGATGTAGACCTTGTGGCGATCGAGCGCCTTGCGCACCGCGGCGCGCTTGGCATTCTGGCCGGAGACGGGACTGAACATGACGCTGCCCTCGGTCGCCCTGACAAACAACACGGCCGCTCCCGCGGCCCGGCGACTGGCCTCAAGGATGACGGAGACGCACGGTCCTGTCAATTTCGCGCAGCTCAGTCAAATTCTGCCAGGCTTTTGAAGAGGTTTGGGCCTCGGCCTGAATCAAAACATGAGACCGCTGTCGAAATTCGTTCTCCAGGAACGACATTGGTGCGGCGGCGATGAACATCGCGTTGCCGATCACGCCAGACAATGGGAGCACCACAATGGCCAAGATGCTTGTCATCTACAAAACCCCCGCCGATCCGGCTGCCTTCGACCGGCAATATTTCGACATCCACGTGCCGCTGGCCAAGCAGCTTCCCGGCCTGCAACGCTACGAGATCAGCCGGCGGCCGATCGTGAATGTCCTGCAGGGCGAGGTGCCCTATATCGTGGCGACGCTTTATTTCGACAGCCTGGAGGCCATCCGCAGCGCCTTTGCCAGCGAGATCGGCCGGGCCTGCGCCGTGGACAGGCGCAAACTCGCCGGCGATGACGATCTCGCGGCGATGCTGCTTTTCGATACCGAACCGCTGTGAACTGGCTTCAGTCCTTCAACCGCCGCAAACGGCGCATCACGCCCTGCACGGCCTTGAACAGCCCTGGCCGGGAGCGGATGAAAAGCTCGGTCTTCCCGCGCAGCCTGATAAAGGCCGTCGAGCCCCTGCCCCGCAGCGTAATCGGCACGCATAGCTCGGCCAGCACCGAACTCGACGCGCCGATATGCTGCTTGTAGCCCTGGCCGCCGACCGACAGGTCGAAATAGTCGAGCCCTCGCGCACGTCCCCACATCATCAGCTTGCCGATCATCGTCAGGCCCGGCGCAGCGTTGGCGACCGCGTCCTGATCGATCCCGAGCAGAAGGGCGTGCATGGTGCCCTTCATGATCAGCACGTACATGACGGCGAGATAGTCTTGACCGACACGCAGCCCGAAGACCCGCACCGATCCGTCGGTCAGGCCCCGCATGGCCGAGTCGCGGTAGAAGTCGACGACCGGCGCCTGGGTCAGGAGGTCGAAACGCCCGAGCTCACGAAACCGTTTCAGCCGCAGTTCAAGGAGCTTGTCGAAGAGTTCCTGCGTCAGCGTCGGCGTGTCGGCCTCGACCAGGGCGAGCCCTCCCATTTGTTCGAAGCGGCGGCAATGCTTGTGGAAATTCTTGGCGAAGGACGATTTGCAGATGCGCTTGATCAGCGTCTCAGGTTCGCCGTGCAGGACGAGGCCCGAGGCGATCTGGATCGAGTCGCGCGCCACCGAAAGCAGCGCCAGCGGATTGGCGGCGCCGTGGATCTGCTGCGGGATGCCCGCGATGTGGATGCGGTCCGCCGGCGGCAGAACCGAGCGGATCGCGGCCCAGGCTGCGTCGGCACCTTGCGTGGTCCATTCTCTCTTGTCCGCCAGCAGCGGTGCCGAATAATCGCATACGCCGCGGCTCAGCCATTCGATCACGGTGTGGCCGAGTGCCCGGCGCCGCATCAGCGGCAGCAACATGACAGGCGCGCCGGTGGCGGCGTCGTTGACTTCGACGACGAGCAACTCGGCGCCCTGGGGCATCAGCCGTTTGGCGATTCCTTCCACCCAGGCAAGGCTCTGGTGGCCAGTACACAGGCCATGCGCCTCAACGAGCAGCCATAGCAGCCTTACCGTGTCGAAGCTGGTGTGCAGCCGGGCCGTAAAGCGCTGGGTTGCAGCAGCACCGGCGACAGTCGGAGAAGGCGAGCCATCGGGCAAATCCGCTGTCGGAGTCGTTCGCATCGCGTAGCTTGCCACATGCTTCTCCTGTCATTGCGGCTCGCTGGATCCCCCACGCAAACGCCGCAAGCCTCGCATCAGTCCCTGGGCCGCCTTGAGCAGCCTTGGGTTGGAGCGCACGAAGGCCTCGGCCCGGTTGCGGAACTCGATGGCAGCGCCCGCGACACTGCCACGCATCGTAACCCCCTGGCGAAGCTCGGCCAGCACCGAACCCTTGGCGCCCATATGTCCCTTATAGCCCTGGTTGCCGACCGACAGATCGAAATAATCGAACCGCCGCTCGCGCGCCCAGCCTATCAGCCTGCCCATGATCAAAAGGCCAGGTGAGACGTTGGGAACCGCATTCTGGTCTATCGCTATCAGCAAAGCGTGAACAGTGCCTTGATGGACGACCAGATATTGAGCGGCGATCAGAGCCTCGCCAACGCGCAGCCCGAAGAGCCGCACCGATCCGTCCGACAGGCCCTGCAGGGCGGCTTTGCGATAGAAATCGACAACCGGCTCTTGCGTCAGCAGGTCGAAACGGCCCATTTCGCGAAAGCGGTTGAGCCGCATCCGGACCAGACCGTCGAAGATGAGCTCGACCAGGGCGGGTGTGTCGGCCTCGACAAACTCCAGGCCGCCGAGCCGTTCGAGCCGGCGCCAGTCCTTGCCGAATTCCTTGACGAAGGATGGCCTGCACAGACGCTTGAGGACGGTTTCCGGGTCGCCGTCGATGGCGAGCCCATAAGTGGTCTGCATGGAATCGCGCGTGGCCGCGAGCAAGGCCAGTGGATTGGCGACGCCGTCGATCCGCCGCGGAATTCCGGTGATGTGGACGCGGTCCGCCGGCGGCAGCACGGAGCGCACCGCCGCCCACGCGGCCTGCGCGGATTGTGCGGTCCACGCGCTCGCATCGGCCAGCAGAGGCGCCGAATAGTCGCAGACGCCGCAGCTCAGCCACTCGATCACCCGATGGCGAAAGGCTGGCCGCAGCATCAGCGGCACCAGCATCAGGGGCGCGCCGGTCACCGCGTTGTTTACTTCAACGATGAGCGCCTCCGCGCCGGCCGGCATCAGCCGCGCCACGATCCCCTCGACCCAGGCAAAATGCTGGTGGGCGGTGCAGACACCATCCGCCTGGAAGCGCAGCCAGAGCGGTCTGACCGCCTCGAGGCTTGTGTGCAATCGCGCCGTGTAGGCGTCGTTCGCAGAGACAGCGGCAGGTTGGGAGACCTGCCCGCCGGGCAGGCCGTCCACCGCAGCAATTTGCACTGCCTCGCCTGTCAAATCCATCTCCTACCGCTTTGCCGCGGCGAACGGGACCGCTCGCCGCCAAGTGCCCGGCCGGCTGTTGCGCTGCTGGTCCGGGTGCTCGATGTTCCACATGCGATGACGCACGAAATACCATGATGCCACGAGCACGAAGATCTCCGAGATCGCGGAACCCGCCAGCGACCAAGGTGGAGAGGCTATGGCCAGCAGGATCGCGATCAGCGCCAGCCCGACGATCGCGCCGCCCGTCGTGATGAACGCGACGATGCGGAAATCGCCGAGGATCTCGAGCACGATGCGGGGCATGATGTAGAGCATGATCGGGACAAAATTCGCGATCACGAACACTCCGATGAAGCCCACCGAGGCATCCTGTAGGGCTTGGGATTTTATCATCGGCAAGACCGCCATGATGGCGCACCCATAAACCAGGCCGCCGAGCCCCATGACGAGCGACCAGATTTTTGCCTGCGCCCAGACACGGGCCGTTTCGTTGTTCCGCATCAGCTTCGCCAGCTCCGGCTGCGTCATGTTCACGAAGGCAAGACTGATGATGCGCAGCGGGGCAAACAGCACCAGCACCGCCGCCAGCGGAGCATAGGCGGCAGGCCCGGCAATGCCGGCAACCAGCAGCGCCAGGCATTGGCCCTGGATGTTGGTGGTGGTGGCGCTGAAACCCGACCACCGCAGCTGGGGCCAGAGCCTGGCATAGCGCCGCCGCGTCGGCATGCGGAAGCTGATGCGGATCGTGCGGCGCGCCAGCCGAACCAGGACGACGATGCCAAACACGTTCGCCGCGGCGAGAGCATAGAACACCGTCTGCAGCGCGCCCTGGGCGAACCAGATGGTGAACCCGGTCAGGACGGTGCCGGCGATGGTGAAGGCGGCGTCGCTGATGGAGACGACCACCTGCTGGCGACGGGCGAAGAATGCCGTGCGCATGTGGCTGCGCAACGACCATGCGCCGACAAAGCAGCCGGCGGCGATGCCGCTCGGATCGCCCAGGACGCGCATCAGGATCGCGGTGCCAACGGCCATCAGCAGCGCCACCACCACCGCCGCCGTCCCGAAGGCGACATCATGGGCGTCGACGCCGGCGCTGTTGGTGCTTTTGCTCATCCAGATCGAGGCGGGAACGGCGGTGAGCGATCTGATGTAGGACAGGCCGACGCCGCCCATCACCATGCCAATGGCGAACAGGCCGTAGCCTTGTGCCGACAGCATGTGCAGCAGCGTCAGGTTGAGGGCAAAGTGAAAGCCGCTCTGCATCGCCTCGCCGCCGACCATCAGCACGAGGCGCCGCACCAGATGGCCCGGGTATCTCACGATCGTGTCTCCGCCTGGCGGCTGCTTGCCGCCCTGCCCGGCCTTGCCATGGTCGCCTTCAGCTTGTCGGCGGCGATCGCAGCGATCGCGGCCGCCGCGACCGGTTCGCTGAAGACCGCCTCATAGCGCGCGCGGCCTGCGGCGATAAAACCGCGCCAGGCCTCGGGGGTAAGGATGATCTCCTGCAATTTCCTCGACAGCGCCGCTGCGTCGCCTGGCGGCACATGCCAGCCGGTCTCGCCGTCGCTGACCACCTCGACCAGTCCACCGATCGCCGACACCAGCGGCGGCCGGCCATAGGCCATCGCCTCGATGGCGACACGGCCCAGCGATTCGGGGCGTCGCGACGGCACGGTGACGATGTCGGCCCAGCGATAATGCTCCGAAGGGTCCGGTATGAAAGGCAGGACACTGACACGCCCGGTCAGGCCCATGCTGCCGACCAGTTCGGCCAAGGCGCGCTCGCGCTCGACGCTTTCGAAGGCGCCGCCGACCAGCCGCACTTCGATCCTCGACTTGAGCTCCGCCGGCATGGAGGCGATCGCCTCAAGCAGCACTTCCTGGCCCTTGATCCGGTTGATGCGGCCAAGCAGCAACACCCGCAGCGGGCGCTTGCCGTCATAGGTCATCGCTTCGGCCGCCGGCGGGCCGGCAACGCCGTTGTAGACGACGTGCGAGCGCGCGGATTTGGGCTCACCGAATGCGGCGCGGGTTGCGCGCGAGTTGAAGATGAGATCGGCATGGCTCCAGTGCATCAGGCCGACGAGGATCCGGCGCATGGCGCCTTCGGGAATTTCATGGATGTGCAGCACCGCCTTGCTGGGCAGGAAGCGGGCAGCCAACGCGTAATCGGCGACGATCGAGGTGTTGACGTAGGTGAGATCGTAATTCCTGAGCCGCCGCCATGCTCTCAGCACGGCAACCGGCAGTCGGGCCATCTCGACGGTGGCAAGGCGCGCGATGGCCTGGCGCCTCAGCACCCATAGCGGCTCGAAGACGATGCGGCTGGCATGCGGTTCGAGGATCCGTACGATAGGGCCGCTGCGCGGCAGCACGACTTCGATGTCGGCGGACGGAAACGCCGCGCGCAACGCAGCGACGCTCTCCGCGAAGCTGCGGTCTGAACCATAGAGTTCATATCCCTGATGAACGCAGGCAATCCGCATCTTTGTATCCCGCCAGGTGCTGCACCATCGCATTGACTGACGATGTGCAGAAACCGCTACGCAAAAATCATGCCTGGCTTGATCTGCCCGGCCGCCGGCCAACCAACCATTGCACTGCCTCGTTTCGATGCAGCTACGCACAGAAGGGTTGACCGAGAATGAAACAACCACCGGTCCAACACTGTTTTTTTACAACCCGGAGCGATGATCACCTGCCCAAACGCGAAGATTGTGAGATGGCACGGAAATTGCGGTCTCTAATTATTAATGCAGCAATTGCTAATATAAAGAACCTCTGAAAGCGCCAACAGCCATGAAATCGGAAAAGCCTTCCATCCTGATCCTGGGGACCCGCGGCATTCCCGCGGCCCATGGCGGCTTTGAAACCTTCGCCGAGAAGCTCGCACTTTTCCTTGCCGGGCGGGGCTGGAAGGTCGGCGTCTACTGCCAGGAGGAGGTCGAGCGGGTCGACCGGAGGATGCGCACCGAAACCTGGCGCGGCATCGAACTCATTCACATCCAGGTCGCCTCGAAAGGACCGCGCGCGACGCTGGAATTCGATTGGCAATGCGTGCTCGACGCCGCCCGGCGGCCCGGCGTATGCCTGGTGCTCGGTTACAATGGCGCGGTCTTCCTGACCTGGCTCAGGCTGATGCGGCGCAAGATTATCACCAACATGGACGGCATCGAATGGCGCCGCCCAAAATGGGGACCGGCGGCACGCACATGGTTCTGGCTCAACGAGTGGATCGGCGCCTGGGCCTCGCACCGCCTGGTCGCCGACCATCCTGTCATCGCAGACCATCTGGCGACGCGCCGGCCGCGCAGTGCCATCACCACCATCGCCTATGGCGCCGACCCGGTGACGGCGGCACCGGAGGCGCCGGTTCGTGCGCTCGGCCTCGAGCCCGGCAAATACCTGATCTCGATCGCGCGCATCGAGCCCGACAACAACATCCTGCCGATCGTCGAGGCCTTCTGCAGCCAAAAGCGCGACATGAAGCTGGTGGTGCTGGGCACGCTCTCCGACGAAATCCCCTATCATGTCGCCATCCGCAAGGCGGCGAACGCCTCTGTGGTCCTGCCGGGCGCCATCTACGACCAGGCGACGGTGAAGGCGCTGCGGTATCACGCGCGCGCCTACCTGCATGGCCACACGGTCGGCGGCACCAATCCTTCGCTGGTCGAGGCACTGGCCGCCGGCAACATGGTGATCGCCCACGACAATCCGTACAACAGGTGGACCGCGGGTGCCGCCGCCATCTTCTTCAACGATACGCAGAGCTGCGCCGAGCGGATGCAGCAGGCGCTGGAGGACGACGTCCTGGTCAAGGCCTGCGGTGAGGCAGCGAGGACGCGCGCCCGCGAAGCCTTCCGCTGGGAGGATGTCCTGGTCGCCTACGAGAATGAAGCCTACCGGCTTCTCGGCGTAACCGCTGCCGAGAGGGTCGCGATCGACCGTCCCTCGGCCGGCGCGGTATGACGGGCTGGTCCCGACGGCGGCTTCTCAGGACGGCGCTGTCGCTGGCGCCGGCAGCAGTGGCGCTGGCACCGCTTTCGTCCATAACTCCCGCCCTCGCCGCCAGTGGCGAATGGCGCTTTCGCCGCGGCGTCAACGCCTGGCCCTGGTTTGCGCTGACGCGTGAATTTCCGGCACCGCGCACCGACTATACCTGGCCGCCGTTCCAGTCGCAGCGGCCGGTGCCGACACCAGACGATCTTCGCCGGTTGCGCAAGACCGGGCTCGATTTCATCCGCCTGCCCGTCGATCCCGGCCCGTTCCTGGCAGCCGACGCCGCCACGCGCGGCAAGTTGCAGGACATGCTCGACGCGGCCGTCACCGCCACAATCGACGCCGGTCTCGGCATAATCGTCAACGTCCAGGCCAATGGCGCCACCCATTACTGGAACCCCGACCGCATGGTCTCCAGCACCGCGGCGCCCGAATTCGCGGCCTATCGCGCGCTGATCGGCGAGCTTGCCGGCAGGCTCGCGCGGTTCACGCCGGGCATGGTGGCGCTGGAGCCGGTCAACGAACCGCCGCAATCCTGCGATTCCAACGTCTGGTCGCAGGTCCAGCTTTCCCTTCTGACGGCGGCCAGGGCATCGTCCGCGACCTTGCCGATGGTCGTCACCGGCGGCTGCGGCTCGATGGTGAGCGGGTTGACTGCGCTCGATCCCGAACCGCTGGTTGCCTTCGAGCCGATCCTGTTCACCTTTCATTTTTACGAGCCCTATCTGTTCAGCCACCAGGGCGCGCCCTGGATGCGCGAGCCCATCTATCGCGCGCTGAACAATGTGCCATGGCCGGCCTCCGCCGGTTCGCTCGACGCGACGCTGGCCTCCGTCAGGGCACGCATGGCCAAGGATAGCGAGACCTCCGAAGCGGACAAGAAAGCCGCCTACGCGGAAACCGAGCGCGTGCTGAAGGTCTATTTCGACGCCCGGCCCGACCGCTGGTTGATCGACAAATATCTCAGCCAGGCGCGCGACTGGGCCGACAGCCATGGCATTGCACCGGACCGTGTCGTCCTGGGCGAATTCGGCGCGCTGCGCACCGACGCGCGTTATGTGGCGGCGCCCAATCCCGATCGCGCCCGCTACATCGCCGATGTCAGGCAGAGCGCCGAGTCGTTCGGCTTCCCCTGGGCCTTCTGGGACCTCTTCGACGGCATGGGCATGATGGACGACACCACCCGCGCTCTGGACCCGGCGATGGTGGAGGCGCTTGGGTTGAGGATGCCGGAGTAGGCGTATTTCTAAATACGGTTGAGTTCCTTGGCGCCCCCCTCTGTCCTGCCGGACATCTCCCCCTCCAGGGGGGAGATTGACAGTTTTGGCGCCGGCTTGTCGCTTGCAACATAGGCGATTGGCGAAAGCCGGTGCAACATCCGATCTCCCCACTTGAGGGGGAGATGTCCGGCAGGACAGAGGGGGGCGCCGTAGGGCGCTACCTTCGCAACCCCGGTGCGCTCCGCCCCACCGCAGCCCGCGCCGGCCTGTACAGCACCAGCGCGATCGCCACGAATTTCGTCATGAGCGTCGTCTTGGAGGCAAGGCTCTCGGAGGTGTTGAGCAGGATCAGCCAACCCAGCATCGGCAGCCAGATGCCGGGATGGCAGCGGCGCGCGACCTCGAGCATGAAAAGGGTGAAGCCGAGCAGCATCAGCAAGGTGAAGAACGCGCCCTGGTAGAGGACCAGGCGGATGATCGGATTCTCGATGCCCTGCTCGAGGCCGCTGATGCGGCGCATGCTTTCGAGGAGATCGATATCGGGCCCGACGATCAGGTCGCGCAGTTCCAGATGCTTGAAGAGCTCGAACATTTCGACGCGGGCATTGGCGCTGCCGCTGTCCGACACGAAGCGCTCGAGCAGTGCATCGAAGAAGCCGTAGGAGAACAGCATGGCGAACACGACAGGTAGCAGCGAGGCGAGCATGACCGCCAGGGCGGCGCCCGGCAGGCTGATACGTCCTCGCCGCAGGTAAGCCACGCCACTGACAAGCAAATAGATGCCACCGAGAACAATCGTCGTCACCATCGCCGAGCGCCCGCCGAACGCGACCAGCGCGGCGAATTGCAACCCGACCAGCCCGAGCCGCATCGGCATCGACAGCGATCGTGAGCCCGAAAGCAGCGCCAGCACATAGATCGAGGTGATCGTGGCATTGGCCAGCGGATGCCCCTGAAGGGCGGTCGAGCGCAGGTCGGAAACGAACACCTCGCCGTCGAGCCGGTACGGGAAGATCAGCGTCTTGGTCGCGAATTCGAACAGCGCCAGCACTGCATTCGCCGTCATGATCGCATGAACGACCGTCTGCAGCCGGGCGAAGGTCCGTTCGTCGTTCTCGCTCAGCATCATCACCAGCAGCGCCGGTGTCACGAACGTGTCGATCATGCCGGCCATGCCGGGGCGTTGCCTGACGATGACGATGATCAGCAAAAAGATCGAAATGACTGCCAGCAATGCGCTGGCCGGCCGCCTGTCGGCGACATGGATGGTGTAGCCGACCGGATTGCCGAACGTGCATGAGCGCCAGACAAACGCCAGCACCAATACATAGGTGGACGGGTGGATCTTGGTCGCCGGATTGCCGATCAGGCCGTCATAATTGTAGCCCACCAGCCATAGCATGCCGCCCGAGACGGCGAACAGCAAAGCCACCGTCGCGACCAATCCGAAGCGGGTCACCAAGTCGACGGAGCTGCCGGCGCGGGGCGCGGCGGCTTGACCAGCTTCTGTCCAGCTGGCTGCCGGGTTGGTGGCCCGGACGGCAGCCATGTCAGGCCGCCTCGTCGACCAGCATCGCGCCTGTCGGCAGCCGCCCCATGACCGAAATGGCCTGCGTGGCTGCCGTGACATCGCGCATTGGTGTCGAATTCAGTGTGGCGACGATCAGGATCTCGTCGACCATGGACACCAGCGGCGAGGCGTTGAGATTATCGGCCAGCGCGCCGCCATCGATGACGACGAGCTCGAAGCTGCGGCTCGCCTGGGCCAGCATGTGCTGCGCGAAATAGGCGCCCTGCGCCTCCTGGAAGACCGCGGTCGGCCGGCCCCTGCCCAGCACCGCGACATTGCTGCCGGGCCTGTACTGGCTCAGCGCCTCGAAGGCGTATTCGCCACGCAGCACGTCGAGCAGGCCGGGTTGCGGGTCCTTTTGGCGGCTGCCGGCATTGACGTCGATGAACAGGACGCGGCTGCCCCGGGCAGCGGCTGCATTGGCGAGCAGGCGCGCCACCCTGCCGCGCTGCGCGGCGTCCTCGGGCGGCGACGTCAACAGGATCGACGGCACCAGCGGCCAGTTCGGCGGACGCCGGCCGGAAGAGAACATGCGCCGGAGCGCCAGCCCCGCGACCGCATCCATCTTCTGGCTGGCCGGTGCGGCCGAGCCGCCGAAAGGCCACCAGCGGCGACCGCCCGACTTTGCCGGCAGCACGCCCAGCACGGGGGCTTCGATGGCCGATTGCATCTGATTGCTGGAAAGCACCGTCGGCGAGGAATATTCCGCGATCAGCGCCAGGCCGGTGCCCAGGCCCAGGCCGCCGAAGATCGCGCCGACTAGCAACAGCGCGAGAGGCGGCCAGCTCTTCTTCAGGGCGGGCATGGCCTTGGAGATGATGCGCGCATTGGTGCTGTCGACATTGACCTGCTCGCGCGTTTCCTGCGCCCGCTGCAGATAGGTGGCGTAGACGGAGCGCAGCGCCTCGAGATCGCGCTGCAATTCGCGCAGCTTGACCGAGGCCTGGTCGGTATCGAGCGACTTGCTCTTCATGCCGGCGACCTTCGCTTCGAGCGCCTGCTGGTTGGCCAGCGCCCGCTCGTAGTCGGTTTCGGCGGCGGCGCTGATGCGGCCGAGTTCACGCGCGATGAGCGCGCGCGTATCGCGCAGCTGCTGCTGCGCCGCGATCATCGAAGGGTGGCGCGGCCCGAGTTCCGTGCCGAGCTGCGAAACCTGGTCGACAAGCGTTGCCTCCTGCGCCCGCAGGCTCGAAATCACCGAGGAACGCATGGCCTCGGAGGTCGCCTCCGGCGCACCGCCGGACCTGCGCAGTTGGTCGACCTGCGCCTTCAGCGTCGCGGTGCGGCTCTGCGCCGCCGAAAGCTGCGTATTAATCTCGGTCAGTTCCTGGTCGCTGACCAGATTGCCCGCCGCCATCACCATGTTGTTGGCGGACTTGTAAGCCTCGACGGCATTCTCGGCCTTCTGGACGCGCTTGCGCTGTTCTTCCAGCCGCGCGCCTATGGAATCGGAAGCATCCGTCGCCATCTTCGCGCGCGCGGCGGCCTGATCGGCCAGGTAGGCCTGCGCGATGGCATTGGCGAGCTTTGCCGCCTTGTCGGCGCTCTTGGCCGTGACGATCACGTCGAGGACCAGCACCTTGTCGGCCCGCTTCACCGCCAGCACCCGGCGCAGCGCATCGAGCGTCTTCCCCGTCTTGTCGGTTTCGGCCGATCCTGAACCTAGCAAGCCGCCGAGCCAACGGCTCAGTAACCCGCCCTGCCCGTTAAATTCGGGATCCTCGGTCAGGTTGGTCGCCTGGATGGCCCTGAGCAACACGCCCGTCGACTGGACGACGCTGACTTGGCTTTCCACGATCGTGATGCCGCCATCGGGCGGAACCCGGCTCGGATTGACGTCGTTGTTGACCACCTGCAGGTCTTGCGGATCGATGATGATTTCCGCCACCGAGCTATAGAGCGCCGGAGTGAACAACCCATAGAGCAGCGTCACGAGGGTCAACAGCGCGGCGGTCGCCAAGATCAGGAAACGGCGGCGCACCAATATGCGCTTCACGTCACCGAGTTCGACGGTCGAGGGTGCGTAAGACGGCGCCGGCACTGCCTCCGGAGCGTATTGCATCACCTCGGGAGGGTGTTGTTGCGGCATCGAGAGCAGGGATGATTGCAAGGGTCGCTCCGACAACACTCCATCTGCCTGCAAAGATCAAATTGCGGCGTGGTTCTAGCTATTCCTCCAATTGTTAAAACACTGTTAATTATATTGGGAAGTCTTAAGATTTCTGGCACGAAGTTTGCGTAGTAAAGGCACGGGTGTGTTGACACGGCGCGGGCGAGCGGGAAACGAATGGAAATGGGCCAGATTTTCACCCGACCCCGCCCGTCCGGCAATTCCCCATGCCCAATTTTCGATCAGCCAGATACCGAACGTCAGAATGCTAGGGGTGCGACATGCAGGTGAGCCTGCGCCTGGACAGCGAGGGCCTGCGTGCCTTTCACCTGAACCTGCTGCAGCGCCTGGCGGCGACGGCGCAGGTTTCCGTCGACGTCAGGCCAGCCGAAAGCGGCATTCCGGACAGCGCCGCGGCACTGTTTCAGCTTGAGACGGCCATTCATGGCCTGCCCGCCAACGGGCTGGCCAAACGCTTGCCGCTTTCGGCGCTCGGGCCCTACCAGGCGACGCAGCCCTCCGCGTCACCGGACCTGGTGATCGACCTTTGTGGCGACGTGAAGCTGGAAGGAACGCGGGTCTGGCGCGTCACCTATGACGGCGTCGCCGGCGAAGCGGCGCTACTGGCGCTGATCCTCGACGGCCGCACGCCGATTGCCCGCATCGAGGAGAATGACACCACTATCGCCGAAGGACGTCTGGGTACCGAATATGGCGGCATCGCACTGGCCACCTTCCAGGATATGCTGGCACGCACGGCAAGCCTGATCGTCGCGGCAATGACCAGCGCGACGCATGCCGCCCTACCCGTCCTGCCCGAGCCAGCGCAGGATGGCGCCCCGCCGCAAATACCCTCCACCGCCAAGCTCGGTGTCAGGGCGGGCAAGGCGCTGGCGCGGCGCATCGTCCAGAAAATCTACCACCTCTGCTACAACGCCCCGCACTGGAAGGTCGGCTGGCGCGACACCGCCGGGCGGGATCTGTTCGACCTGCGCGCGCATCCGGCAACCGGCTGGCAAGTGCTGCCCGACGACGGCAGCCGCTTCTACGCCGATCCGTTCCCGATCCTCTACCAGGGAAAGGTGACCCTGTTCGTCGAGGACTATATCCATCGTCTCGGCAAGGCCATCATCTCCGCCGTGCCGTTCGGCCCGTCAGGCCCGGTTGGCCGACCGGAGCCCGTGCTCGACCTGCCCTACCACCTATCCTACCCCTTCGTCTTCGAGCGCGACGGCGAGGTCTGGATGGTGCCGGAAAGCTGCGCCAACCGCACTGTCGATCTCTACCGCGCCACCGCCTTTCCCGGCGGATGGGTCAAGGAAGCGACGCTGCTGTCCGACATCGTGGCCAGCGATGCCACCCTGGTCGAGCATGGCGGGCGCTGGTGGCTGTTCGCCACCGTCCGAGATGGCGGCGGCGCGTTCTCCGACGCGCTGCATCTGTGGTCGGCGCCCGACTTTCGCGGGCCGTGGACACCGCACCCTAAGAACCCGGTGCTGATCGACATCGCCTCGGCGCGCCCGGCGGGCCGCATGGTCAAACGCGGCAACGACCTGCTGCGCCCTGTGCAGGACTGCCGCAGGAGTTATGGCGCGGCCCTTGGTATCGCACGCATCGCTCACCTCGATTTGAACGACATGGAGCAGGTTGTCGAGACGATCTTAACCCCTGGTGCGCTATGGAGTGGCCGCAAGTTGCACACGCTCAACGAGGCGGGCGGCCTGGAATTCATCGATGGCTCGGCGATCGCGCCGCGCTGGAAACAAAGAGGCGGCGGTCATTAACCTGAACATTGGTTACTACCAGCCGCTCGCGGTGGTTGCTTGAGGTTGATTTGGCTCGGGAAGATATTCCCACCACAGATTGTGGAGACGGAAGATGACCAGCGGAAAGGGCAATGAAATGACGATCGCTAAGGCTGGCGCGGCCGAAGTCGACGTGGCGATCGTAGGCGCCGGAATGGCCGGCACCAGCCTGGCAACGCTGTTGGGAAAAGCCGGACGCAAGGTGGCGCTGATCGATCCGCACCGCGTTCATCACGATGAGTTCCGGGCCGAGAAGATCGGCGCGGATCAGATGCAGCTGTTCGAGAAGCTCGGCCTCGACAAGACCGTCATGCCGCTCGTCACCCCGTTTTCCGATCTTTATGTCTTCCGGCTCGGCCAATTCTTCGCACGTGAAAAGAAGTGGGAATACGCATTTTCCTATGGCTCGCTGATCAACGGCCTGCGTGATGCCTTGCCGCCCCAAGTGCCATTGACGGTCGGCAAGGTAACCGAGGTCTCGACCGGACCGGACCGGCAGCGGCTTGTGCTGGTCGACGGCTCCGTCATCAATGCCCGCCTGCTGGTGGTGGCCACCGGCTACAGCGAAGCGGTGCGGCGCGCCATAGGCGTCGAGCGCATCGAAGAATCCAAGGCCCACTCGCTTTCGATGGGATTCGACCTCGCCATCTCGCCGCGTGATTGCACCTATCAGGCACTTACCTGCTACGGCAGGCGGGCCGAGGACCGTGTCGCCTACCTCACCATCTTTCCGATCGGCAACAAGATGCGGGCGAACATGTTCGTCTACCGCACCGTCGCCGAACAATGGACAAGGGACTTTCGCGCCGATCCGCAGAAGATGCTATGCGAACTGATGCCCGAGATTTCGGCGCAGTGCGGCAACTTCGAAGTAGCAAGCCCCGTCGAGGTCAGGCAGGTCAATCTGACCACGACGCAAGGCCACCGCCGCGACGGGGTCGTCTTCATCGGCGACGCATTCTGCACGACATGCCCGACGCCGGGCGTCGGCATCGGGCGGGTGATGATCGATGTCGATCAGCTTCACTCGGTTCACATTCCACGCTGGCTGGAAACACCAGGCATGGCGGCTGACAAGATCGACGCCTTCTATGACGACCCGGTGAAAGTGAGTTCCGATGAGAAAGGCATGCGTGTGAGCTTCTACGCCAAGCGGATCACCACCGAAACCGGGCTGGAATGGCGTGTCCGGCGCCTGCGCAACAACACCGCGCGCCAGTTGATGATCATCGGCCGCAAGGTGCGCCATCTGGGATCGCGGCGGCAGCCCGGTATGGCGTGAGGGATTCCTGTCTCGCCGTGGAGGGCAGCGAGGTGTCTTTCCTTCTCACGTCCCTGCGGAAAAGGAAGCCCTTGGTGTCTCAGGATGCGTCACGCCATCACCAAAAGCAAAAGGCGCGATCGACCGATCGCGCCTCGCATTTCGAAAGGCCAATGCGCCAGGCCGCTCAGGGCGGCGGCTTCGAACCGGGTGACGTCGCCGGCGCGGCCGACACGGCCGAAAGCCGTTCCCGCTTCTGCCAGCTTGGCTTCTCGTATTTCTTCACCGTATGGTGCCCTCCGCGTTGAATGCTGCCCCAGAAGAACCGCTTCGCGGCGCTGTGTCAATTATGCCAGGACGGACTCTCACAGCTTCGATCGGTGTCCTCACCCCAACTGCAGCCCAGCCTTCCTCGCTTCCTCGCGTAGGAACGGCAGCCCCACGCCAATCACATCGTCGGGATTTTCCGCCACCGGCCGCCACACGGCGAGCCCGCCGGCAATGTCGACATCGACATGGTTCATGCTTTCGAGCGTGATGGCGCCGCTGTAGCCGATGTCCGATATGGCCTTCATGCAGGCCGCCCAGTTGAGCATGCCGCGCCCCGGCACGCCGCGATTGGCTTCCGAGACATGGACATAGCCGAGATAGGGCGCCGCGGCGCGGAAGCCGGCCTCGAAACCCTCCTCCTCGATATGCATGTGATAGGTGTCGAGATGGATGAAGATGTTGTCGGCGCCGACGCGCTCGATAATCCGCGCCGCGTCGATGCCGCGGTTGATCAGATGCGTCTCGTAACGGTTGCAGGGCTCGATGCCGAGCTTCAGCCCATGCCCCCTGGCGGCCTTGGCCGCGCGCACCAGGAAGCGGCACATGCCGTCGATTTCGCCAGCCGTCGGCGCGCGGCCCGTGGTCTTGCCGATCGTGCCGTAGGTGACCCCGCCAAGGGCTCCGCTGCCCACCGCCGCGCAGACGCCAAAGGCCGGTTCGAGGAAGGCCAGCGCCTCGTCAGGCCGCGCCACCACGTCGAGTGAAGCAGGCAGTCCAAACGACGGAATAAGCTCGACATTCCACCGTTCGGCAAAGGCGCGCGTGCGCAGAGTGTCGATCTCTTCAGGGCGCAGCAGCGGGATTTCCAAAAGGCCGATGCCGAGCCCCTTCAGCCGCTCCATCTGGGGCTCGATCAGGTCCAGGTCCCAGACCGGCGCAATGGCAAATGTGTGCAGTCCAAAAACGTTCATCTCAGCCTCACCCGGAATGCGGGACGTTGCCAACGGATTCCCGCATCAAGACCCGGCAAGGCTCGAGCCGCGCCGTCGGCGGCCCCTCCTTGCCTTCGATCCGGGCGAACAGCGCATCCATCGCATGGCCGGCGATCTGGCGCACCGGCTGCACGACGGCGGCGATGGCCGGCCATGTCACCTGCATCCATTCGGCGTCGTCGAAGCCGATCAGCGAGATGTCGTTGGGGCAGTGCCAGCCACGGCGGCGGAATTCGGACAGCGCAACCAGCGTGCCCTTGAGGAACAGCGAGTACACGGCCGTCGGGCGCTCGCCTTTTGCAAAATAGTCGCGCAATTGTGCCCGCAGCGGTTCGACATCCGTTTCGGCGAGCACGACATCGATGCGCACATCCGGCGCCAGTCCGAGCGCCGTGGCGCGAAAGCCGTCGAGGCGCGCACGCACCGTCGCCGCCTGTTCGCCAAGGCCGACCACCAATATGTGGCGATGACCCTTGCCGAGAAGGTCGCGCGCCACCTCGGCACTGGCCGCGGCACTGTCGGCGGAGACCGTATCGAAGGCATCGTCGGAGAGCACACGGTCGATCAGCACGCCGGTCATGCCATTGGCCTTCATGAACGCGGCCGCCGGGCCATGCTCGTTGCGCACCGGCGCCAGCACGACGCCGGCGACCCGCCAGTCATGCATGCGGGCGAGAATTTCCGTTTCGCGCGCCTCGGATTCGCGGCTCGACGCCGCCACCAGCGTGTAGCCACGCTGCTCTGCCAGGCTTTCGAGTTGGGTGAGCATCTGGCCGAAGAATTCGCTTTCGAATTCAGGCATGATGGCGCCGATGATGCGGCGCTTGGCCCGGCGCATGTCGGAGGCCAGCGGATCGACGCGGTAGCCCAATTGTTCGACGGCATCGAAGACACGCTGCGCATTTTCCGGCTTCACCGTGGTGACGCCGGCCATGACCTTGGAAACGGTGGCCGCGGACACGCCGGCGCGGCTTGCCACGTCGTGGATCGACGGACGCCGCTGCTGGGCCTGCTTGTGCGCCATTGCTCCTCCTCCGAGGGCAGGCCCCGCATTTACCTGCTGCCGAAATGAGTAAATCGATTTTTCGTGGTTGTAAATCGTTTCACTGGCGGTATTTTGCTCGCCGAGAACGCGATGAGGATCGCGCCGGGAGGAATCGTCATGTCAAGCAAGGATTTGCCGCTGATCATCAGCGCGCCGGAACCACGCACGCTCGAGCTGATCTTCACGCCACCGCAGTTGGCACGTCTCAAGGCGAACTACCGCGTCGTCGAGACGACCGCCGACGGTGTCGCCAAACTGCCGGCCGATGTTTTGGCCGGAGCCCGCTACATCATCGGCCAGCCGCCGATCTCGGAAGAAACGTTGGCGCAGATGAAGGCGCTGCGCTGCGTCTTCAATGTCGAGACCAACCTCATCAACAACATGCCCTACGAGACGCTGTTTGCCCGCGGCATCCATGTCGTCACCACCGGTCTCGTCTTCGCCGAGCCGGTGGCCGAGCTTGGCCTTGCCATGGCGCTCAACCTTGCCCGCAACATCGTCGATGCCGACCTCGCCTTCCGACAGGGCAAGGAGCTATGGGGCGGCGACGGCAACCTGACGGCGCGGCTGCTTTCAGGCGCCGATGTCGGCATCATCGGCTTCGGCGATCTCGGCCGCGCGCTGAACCGCCTGCTCTCGGGATTTCGTACCCGCACCAAAGTGTTCGATCCCTGGCTGCCGCCGTCGATCCTGATCGACAACGGCGTCGAGCCGGCCTCGCTCGACGACGTGCTGTCGCAGAGCGACTTCGTCTTCGTCGTCGCCTCGGTGACCTCCGAGAACCAGGGCTTTCTGGGCAGCCAGGCCTTCGCCAGCATGCGCAAGGGCGCCGCCTTCATCCTGCTGAGCCGCGCCGGCGTGGTCGACTTCCCAGCGCTGATGGCGGCGGTCAAGAGCGGCCACATCGTCGCCGCCAGCGATGTCTTCCCCGAGGAACCACTGGCGCAGGATCATCCCGTCCGCGCCATCCCCGGCTTCCTGCGCTCCGCCCACCGCGCCGGCGCGCTCGACATCGCCTTCAAGCGCATGGGCGACATGGTGCTGGAGGACATGGACCTGATCGACCGCGGCCTGCCGCCGCTGCGCTCCAAGCGCGCCGAGCGCGAGACCGTGTCGAGGATGCGCTCGAAGCCGGCGGACAGGAACTAGGCCGAGACGCGGCAAGCAGACCGACGAGAACGAGATCACGGCCACGACCACCGGCTTTGCGGCTGCTGTGCGTGATTTTAGCATCAGCAAGAACTGAAATTCCAACGAGTGCGGGGCTGCAGGAGACGAAACGTTTTGACATCGGCCCTTTCCTGAGCGTCAAGTCCAGCTGGTAAACTTGGGCAAAGGGGAACAAAATGAGGAAAAGCTATGCAAAGCCGACGCTTCTGAAGCGCCAAAAACTGTCCTCGGTGACGGCGCTTGTCTGTCCGATCTCCCAGTGCGGAGACTGACCTGCGCGCGCGGCCCGGATCGTTGGAACCTTTATCCGGCCTTTGCGTTTTTCAGTCGGATCGTCTCCCATTCGATCCGTCACTCCTCCAATCAACACCCCGCCAGGCTTCGCCTGGCGGGCGTCTCTTTATTTTAGAGGCAACTTGACAACAACCGGACGCGGGGGCTTACGTCAGGCGCATCGGGGCATGGGGGATTCAAATGAAAAAGACCTACCAGAAGCCGCTTCTGGTGAAGCGCGACAGGCTGTCGGCGGTCACCGCGGTCGCCTGTCCGATCTCGGTATGCCCGCACTGAATCGAAGACTTGGCGAGACGACTTGGCAATCGAAGACTGGCACTGGCCGGCTGTAGAAAGCCCGTTTCCCCGAGGTAGCAGGCTTCTGATGGAACGATCGTCCCGCTGCGCGGTTTCTTAAAACAGCCGGGCGACGGCGAGCCCGGTCTACTCCAGAAGGCCCGCCACGAGTCGCGTCGGTGGCGGGCCTTTTCGTGTTGGCCCGCCCGTCGTGCGGTATTGGTCGAAGGTCCCATTCGCGGCAGCACGATCCTGTGCGAGATTGGCGGAATATAAGCACTTACTGAATAATGGTTCGGACGTCTGTCGGGGCGATGTCGTGCCAATCCGCAAGAATCTTGCCGCGAATCTCAGACGCTTGGTCAGCGGCCATGCGTCGGTCGCGGCCGTGTGCCGCGGATTGAACATGAACCGCTCGCAGTTCGAGCGCTACCTGCAAGGCAAGAGCGTGCCCAACCGGGCCACGGCGCGACTGATCTGCGACTATTTCCGCATCGAGGAGGATGAACTGTGCCGAGCGCCGGACGTTGCAGCGCCCGGACATCCTGCCCTGCCGCCGCTCCACCAGAAGCTCTACGAAAACATGGTGCAAGGCCCTTCTCCCGCCATCGCCGGCGGCACCTACTTCACCTATTTTTCGGTTCCCGACCGTCCCGACCTTCTGATGCGGTCGGCCACCTTCGTGCGGCGCGAGGCCGAGCTGGTGACCTTCAGGCGCGTGACCCGGTGGGCCGAAGGCCATCGGCAGGACGGAGCGCGGGCGCCGGGCTGGCACTATGGCGTGGCGATCTCGCGCCTGAACTGGATCTATCTCGCCGGCATCAACCGCCGCCAGACCGGCGAACCGTCGATCGTCGCCGTTCAGTGGGCGCCCTTCTCTGAACCGGTCCTGGTCGGCAACGCCTTCATTCTGACCGCGGCGGGGCCGGTCTGCGTGCCGGTCATCATGCGCCAGCAGGTTGGCAGGATCAGCCTGAGGCAGGCGCTGCAGATGTCCAGAGTGGTCAGCCTCGATGACCCGGGCGTCGACCAGCTTGTGGTAAGCCTTGTGCGTGAGCGCTAGAGTAGCATTGCTGGCCAATGAGAGGTTGGCCTGGGCCAATGAGAACACAAGGGTTCGCGATGCTCAACGCCTTCGACTATGGCGGCAAGGAAGCCGATACAGTGCATGCGCTGGAGGAGGACATCATCTTCGGCCGGCTGGCGCCGGGCGAGCGGCTGGTCGAGGACGTGCTGCTCGCCCGTTTCCCTGTGTCTCGCCACACCATCCGCCAGGCGCTTTACCAGCTGGAAAAACTCGGCATCGTCACGCGTGAGCGCAACAAGGGCGCCATGGTGCGCCGGCTTTCACCCGACGAGGTACGGCAGATCTACGAGGTTCGCGAAATGCTGCAGCGCCAGGCCGCGCTGATGATCCGCTTGCCGGCCAGCGATGCGCTGATCGCGGAGCTGATGGAGATCCACGATATCTATGGCGGCCATATCGATAACGGCTATCTGCGCGGCATCCACGAGGCCAATGACCGCTTCCACCTCACCATGCTCTCGGCCTGCGGCAACGCCTATCTCGTCTCCTCGATCGAGCACTACATGCGCCTCAGCCTGCCGGTGCGCGCCAATTCGCTGGCCGACAGGGAAAAGCTCGACGTCTCGCGAAAACACCACTGGATGATGATCGAGGCGATGAAGCGCCGGGACAATTGGGTGCTGGCGCAGCTCTGCGTCGACCATCTGCAGCCGAGCAAGACGTTTTATCTCCAGGAGATCGAGACCGCGCCGGCCGGCTGAAGCAACGCTTTCGTGCCCGCAACTGCGCAAAGACAAGGAGGCAGAGCGGTTCGCCGAACGCTCTCTTTATCTGATCTTGACGACGACCTTGCCCTTGGCACGCCCGGTTTCGACATAGGCCAATGCCTCGTTGGTGTTCTCGAACGGAAAAGTCCGGTCCATGACGGGACGTATGATGCCGGATTCGATGAGCGATGTGATCTTGCCCAGCTGATCGCCCTGCGCCCGCATGAACAGGAACGAATACCCGACACCCGCGCGCCTGGCCTTGCTGCGTATACTGCGGCTCAGCAGGCGCAGGACCAGCTTCAGAACCATGTTCAACCCCTGCTTGGCTGCAAATCCGGGATCCGGCGGACCGGAAATGGAGATGAGTTTACCGCCCGGCTTCAGCACATGCAGGGATTTTTCGAGCGTCTTGGCGTCCTGGCTGTTCAGGACGACGTCGTAACCTTGCAGGACGTTCTCGAAATCGTCTTTCTTGTAGTCGATAACGATATCGGCTCCGAGGCCTTTCACCAGATCTGTACTCGCCGCGCTCGCTGTCGTCGCGACGATCGCGCCGAGATGCTTTGCCAACTGGATGGCGAAGGTTCCCACGCCACCGGAACCGGCCTGGATAAACACTTTCTGGCCTTTCTTCAGCCCAGCTGTTTCGACCAAAACCTGCCAGGCGGTCAGGCCCACGAGCGGAATCGAGGCGGCTTCTTCCATGCTGAGGTTTTTGGGCTTCAGCGCCACGTCGGCTTCATCCATCGCGATAAATTCGGCAAACGCACCGATCCGGCCGTCGCGTGGCCGCGCATAGACCTCGTCACCGGGCTTGAATTTGCGGACTTTCGATCCGACCCGAACGACGATCCCGGCCACGTCATGGCCCAGGATGAAGGGCGGGCGATAGGGCAAAATCAGCTTGAACTCACCATCCCGGAGCTTGGAATCGAGAAGGTTTATACCGGCGGCGTGAATTTCGACCAGGACATCATTGTCCCGCAACTCGGGCTCCGGCATTTCGGCGAGCCGCAGGGCACCCTTCTTTTGATACTTGTCGACAACAAAGGCTTTCATCATGTTTTCTTTCTAAAATGATTTCGATGGCCGGCGCGAAACAGACCGGGCTTGCGTGTCGCATATGCGTTAGGTCACTCTCTTCGTTCAGACAGGCAGGCGAAATTGCTTGCGCAGGATTTTGTCGAACATCGCGGCCGGCGCGAACCGGCGCAGCATGCTGACCTGTCGCGCTGCCTGGCCGGCGGTGTAGCGCCGCCGTGGATGCCTGTCGGTCGCGACCCGGAGAACCACCTTCGCCACGACATCCGGCGGATCCGCCTTGGGCATCACGTCGCGAAGCAATGCCTCGAACCCTGCGCGCGCCTCATCATAGTCCTGCAGGACGGAATCGGGCTCGAATCCGTTCTGGTCGAACACGGTGCGCACGAATGCCGGTTCGATGACCGAAACGCGTATGTTGAAGGCGCGTACCTCGTGGTCGAGCGATTCCGAATAGCCTTCGAGCGCGTGCTTGACGGCTGAATAATGGGCCGAATACGGGGCCGGGACCAGTCTCAGGATCGAGCCGATATTGATGATGCGCCCTTCGCCCAGCCGGCGCATCGACGGCAGCACCGCGTGGGTGATGCGCATGACGCCGAACAGGTTGACGTCGAACAGAGCCTGCGACTGCGCGACCGAGGATTCTTCCGCGCCTCCCAGCAGCCCGACGCCGGCATTGTTGACCAAGAGATCTATACGGCCGGTCTTGCCGAGGACAGTTGAGACCAGGGACGCGACAGACGCGTCGTCGGTCACGTCGCAAACCAGCATCGATATCCCGTTCGAACTCTGGCTGGACGCCTTGCGGCTGGTGCCGAAGACAGTGAAGCCGGCGCGTGCCAAAATCTCGGCGCTGGCACGGCCAATGCCTGAGGAGGCGCCGGTCACAACAGCGGTCTTTCCCGAATTCCGATTCATTCTAAAGGCTCCAAACGTAAGAGGTCTTGCCTGTGATCGGCAATTGAATTATGATCGTAATATCACATTATGCTCATAATGCAATGGGAAAACGGGAAGGAACCATCATGCGCTATGACAAAGGCCGGAAGGATGCATCACGGAGCCGGATCATGGAGGTCGCTTCCCACCGCTTCCGAGGCGACGGCATCGCTGCCTCCGGCTTGGCCAGCATCATGAGCGACGCCGGGATGACGAACGGCGCCTTTTATCCGCACTTCCAGTCCAAGGCCGACCTCGTGCGCGAGAGCGTGGCCTCGGCCCTGGAGGCTCAGTCGCAGCAATTGCAGGATGTGCTTGCCTCTGGTGGCCTGGAACTGGCCCTGGCGATGTATCTGTCGCCCGAGCACCGCGATCATCCGCAGACCGGCTGTGCCTCCGCCGCGCTGCTGCCGGAAATCGCGCGTCAGCCGCCGGAGACACGCGCTTTCTACACCGAAAGGCTGCTGACCCTGGTGCGCCAGTTGGCGAAGGACCTGCCGCCGGGCATCCGTGATCCGGAAGGTGCGGCGCTGGGCGTCTTCGCCGCGCTCATCGGCGCCCTTCAATTGTCTCGCGCGGTGGAAGGAACGGAATTGTCGGACCGCATTCTAGCGGCGGGAGCGGATGCCGCGCGCACGCTGGCTCAACCGCAGCCGAAAGGCGAAGAATACTAGCCTAGTCTAGGCCGTAAACTCATTAATTCGGAATGACCGAAATGGGTTGAAGCTATCGGATATTGGATGGGGGAAGGCGGAGCTTGGCTTGCGAGGTAACTCTTTCGACAAGCTCAAGGGGGACAGCCTCCCGATGTGCAGTGAGCGTCAGCTTGCCATCAGCGTCAGCGTAAAACACCTCCAGCACAAGCACATAGGGGTGCTCGGTCTCATCCATCAATTCTAGCGCCATGCCGTCCCGGTGGACGTCACTTTGCATGTAAATCTCGTAGCGGCGGCCGAGGTGCTCAAAGCTCATCCCGTCATACTTTCAAAGCGATCAGCTGGCCGCAATGGTTTGAATGAGACTTTCATATTGAGACGAATTCTGATTCAGCTCCACATGAGCCGATATGACCTGACTGACTTCGAATGGCGCGCGATCGAGCCGCTGTTGCCTAACAAGCCGCGAGGAGTGCCGCGCGTCGATGACCGGCGGGTGCTGAACGGTATCTTCTGGGCGCTGCGATCCGGTGCGCCATGGCGAGACCTGCCTGAGCGATACGGCCGCGCACCACCTGCTACAATCGCTTCGTCCGATGGCGGAAAGCAGGTGTGTGGCCTCATGGATGCCATCACCAAAGCCCATGACGGCTGGGTGCAGATGATCGACACCTCCATTGTTCGCGTCCATCAGCAGGGCGCGACGGCAAAAAGCGGCATCGAGATCATTGTCTCGGTCGTTCCCGAGGCGGGCTGACAACCAAAATCCATGCTCTTGTCGACGCCTAAGGCAGGCCGATCAAGCTGACGCTCACGGCAGGCCAGATGAGTGACATCGCATCCGCAGCGGATTTGATCAAGGAATTGCCGGAGGGTGCCATGCTGCTCGCCGACAAGGGCTATGATGCCAACGCTTTGCGCAATACCGTCACCGAGCGAAAGGCATGGGCCAATATCCCGCCCAAGGCCAATTGCAAGGACCCGATCTGCTTCAGCCCCTGCCTCTATAAGGCGCGCAACCTCGTTGAGCGTTTCTTCAACAAAACCAACCAGTTCCGTCGCATCGCAACCCGCTACGACAAGCCGGCCGACGCCGCTCTCAAACTCGTCTCAATCCGCATCTGGCTACGCGGTAATGAGTCTACGTCCCAGTCATTGCATCGTGTTGTACACGCTGCTGGCTGTTGCCGGCTGCACGTCTTCGCCGGGCAAGGATTTTTTCACCGAAACCATCGACAGCCT
This sequence comes from Mesorhizobium sp. LNHC232B00, assembly GCF_000502435.1. NCBI lineage: Bacteria > Pseudomonadati > Pseudomonadota > Alphaproteobacteria > Hyphomicrobiales > Phyllobacteriaceae > Mesorhizobium > Mesorhizobium sp. LNHC232B00. The sequence goes on along the minus strand of NZ_AYWP01000018.1, from coordinate 26,523 downwards.
GCATGCCAAGAATTCGCCCTTGCGGGCGGGATATGCCGGGCCGGCCACCGTCACCTCGGCGCAGAGTGCCGCGCAGCGCTTCAACGGCGCGCAGTATCAGGGGGTCGGGCCATTCGTGCGTGCGGAGCAATCCCTCTCTGCCAGACAGATAACGGCTATCTGCAAAGGCGCTGCGAAGGCTGGCTTTGTCGCCGAGATCTAGAGCTGGAACGGCGACTGTCGAACGACAACATCCCGCGCGCTGGTGCCACGGCGATCACTTGCAAAAGAACGAAAAAACCGTCGAAAGGTTTCCAAAAATATATTTCGATAAATCCCCACCGCTTCCGGCGTGTCATCGGAACTTTCCCTATCCCGACCCCGTTCCGGGCCTGACCGTTGCTTACACGGTCATAAGGCAACAGGGAAGGATCCTACCATGAACATCAAGATGATCTGTTTTGGCGCGATGACGCTTTCTATGGTCGCTGGCTCGGCTCTTGCCGCAGGCAATACCGGCACGTCCGCTCTCGACGACCCGGCCAAGATGCAGCCCTTCTACACCGACTCCAGCATGAAGACGCTGCGCAGCAACGACGACTTCGTCAAAGCCTGGAAGGCCCTGACGCCGGAAGACCAGACCGCGATGATGACGGCTTGCGCCGACGAGGCCAAGAACGCCAACCCCACCAACACCCATCCTGAATTCTGCAGCAGCGTGAAGCAGAACGGCGGCAGCAAGTAACCCGCCGGTCGCTCTAACAGGCAAACAGCCCCGTTCGCGGGGCTGTTTTTGTGACTGTCGGGCATTGGTGCTCGTCCGCCGCCGTACGCCCTAGCCGCTCCGCTGCCCTGTGGCGCCCGCCTCCTTTTTCTGGCCATGTTGCATTGCGATAATTTTGTTGCATTGCGATATCGACCGTCCCGGCCGACATTGCATCGAGCTGGGCTGGCGGGCTGGGCTTGCACGAAGGAGGCCTCGTGTCGGCATCGTTCCGGCCAGACATACAAGGGTTGCGCGCGCTCGCCGTCGGCGGCGTCGTTGCCTATCATTTCGGCCTTACGGCGCTACCCGGCGGCTTCGCCGGCGTCGATATCTTCTTCGTCATTTCCGGCTGGCTGATCACCACGCATCTGATGCAGGAGATCACGGAGACCGGCAGGCTCGACCTCTGGCGCTTCTATGCCCGCCGCGCCCGGCGCCTTCTGCCCGCCGCCCTGTTCGTCATCCTGGTCACGCTGGCTGTCGGCTACTTCATCCTGGCGCCGCAGGAACAGGCGCTCTATTCGCGCGGCGCCATGTATGCCAGCGCCTACGCAATCAATCTGTGGCTGCTGCGCTGGTCGTTCGACTATTTCGCCGCCGATGCCTTGAGCAACCCCTTCATCCACTTCTGGTCGCTGTCGGTGGAGGAGCAATTCTACCTCGTCTGGCCGACGCTGCTTCTGCTCGCCGCCTGGCTGCGCCCTGGCCGGCGAACNAACCGCCGTGGCGGTGATCGGCGTGGCCGGCCTCGCCTCTTTCGCCGCTTGCTTGTGGCTGACCAGCCTCTCGCCGGCCTGGGCCTTCTATTTCTCGCCGCTGCGCGCCTGGGAGTTCGCCGCGGGCGGCCTGGCAACGCTGGCGCCGACGGCCTCGTGCCGGCCGCAACTGCGGGCCGCGCAGGGCTGGCTCGGCCTGGCGCTGATCGCGGCGGCCTACCTTTGCTTGAGCGAAGACCTGCCCTTCCCTGGCTGGTACGCTCTGTTGCCGGTTGCCGGCACGGTGCTGGTGCTGCTGAGCGGCGCTGGCGAGCGGGAACTGACAGGCTGGNGGGCGCCCGCCGCCGCACTGTCGCTGCCGCCGCTGCAATGGATCGGCGCGCTCTCCTATTCGCTCTATCTCTGGCACTGGCCGGTGATCGTCTATGCGCAAATGCTGGTGCCGGATCTCAATGCGTCGCAGCGCCTCGGTTGCGGCGCGCTGGCGCTGGCGCTGTCGGTGTTCAGCTATCACCTGATCGAGAACCCGGGACGGCGTTTCGGCTGGCTGACGGCGGGCGCCCGGGCGTTGGCTCCAGCGCTGGCGCTAACGGGTGCCGGCGTGGCGGTGGCCTATGCCAGCGCGCATCTGGCCACCCGCAACATCGACCCCGCGCAGCGCGGCATCGAGCAGGCGGCCGAGCAGCCCTCAACCGCGCGCGCCCTCGACAAGAGCTGCCTGCTCGATTTCAACACGGTGAAGCCGAAACCCTGTGCGTTCGGCCCAGCCGACGCGGCCCACACCATCGTGTTGTTCGGAGATTCGCATGCCGACCACTGGTCGACGCCGCTGGTAGAGGCGGCCAAACGCAACGACACCAAAGTGGTCACCTACCTCAAATCGTCGTGCCGGGCCTCGCGGCTTTCGACCTTCAACGCGGTGCTGAAGCGCTACTACACCGAATGCGACGCCTGGCGCGAACAGGCGATTGGAGAAATCATCCGCCGCAAGCCGCGCCTGGTGGTGATCTCGGAATTCTCTTTCGGCAATCTGACCCGCGACATGCCCGACGCCAGCCGCGAAGCCGAGACCGCGCGCTGGCAGGCCGGCCTGCGCTCCACCTTGCAGGCCTTCAGCCAGGCCGGCGTCGAGACCGCCGTCATCCGCGACACGCCGATCAGCGACAGCTTCGCCGACTCCTGCGTGGCCCGCGCCCTGTGGTGGCGCGAGGCCCCCTCGCGCTGCGACACGCCAAGGACCGAAGCCGCCAATGACGGCGTGGCGGCCGCCGAGCGCGCCGTGGTGAAAAGCGTGCCAGGCACGCTCTATGTCGACCTCACCGACCGCTTCTGCGGCGCCACCGAATGCCACGTCTTCATCAACGGCAAACTCGCCTTCCGCGACCGGCACCATCTGGCGACAGCGTTTGCAAAAACGCTGGAAGGGCCGCTGGAGAAGGCGCTGTTTTAGGGAGATGGAAGAACGCTCTTTCCTTCTCCCCTGTGGTCGAGCGTTACGCGGATGGGAATCTGGAGGCAGCCAAACCTTGGAGGCATGTTGGCCTCCTTATCCACATCATAACCTTCACGGCCGGCCTCGTTGTGCTGCGTCGATTTCGGCTGCCAAAGCCAACCGAGATCGACGTGGATTGGGCTCGGTAGCCAAGACACGTTTTCTGACGTCTTGAGCGAAGCCGTCTTCCCAGGGATTGGAAGCGCGACAAACCCTTGCTCCCCCGCCCCTCACCGCCCCATTGCATCGGGCTCCCTGGTGAACACCTGGTTCGTCACAGCTGGCGAATTTTCGGAACGAGGCTGCATCTCGGGAGTTTATATTAGGCAAACCTTGAAAAGGAGGCAGCCATGAAAAAGCTCCTACTCGTCTCGGTTATCGCCATTGCTTCGGCGGCGGCGATGATCGCCCCCGCGGATGCTCGCAGTCACGTTTTTATCGGCATCGGCGGCGGTTATAACGATTATTACGGCAATGATTATTACGGTGGCTATGGCAGTCGCTACGTCTATAGCCCCTACGACGACGACTACGATAGCGGCTATAGACCGTACCGGCACCACCGGGGTTATTACTATCGGCACCACCGTTGCCACATCGAACTGGTCAGACACTGGCGCCACCACCACAGGATCGTTGAGGAAATCCGCGTCTGCCGATGACCTGACCTTCTGCAACTGACCCGGCCGGCGTCTGCCGGTCGGGTTTTTGCGCCGTTATCTCACCCTCACCGCCCCATCATCATCCCATAGTGCACCGCCAGCAGATCCAGCCCCACCTTCAAGAGCTTGGTCACAACGTCCCGGCCCTCGCCGGTCTGTTCGGCCAGGCTCTTGATCGACCCGCCCGCACAGCAGACCTTTTGCACCACGGCGGCGACCTCCCAGTGGCCGAGCGCCCTTGTGGCGGCGGCATTAGCGCGGCCGGCGTCCAGCACGCTGTCGGCAATGCCGCCGCCCTGGCGACCGCCGTCGACGCGTTCGGTCCAGCGCATGGGCTTGACGCTCGCCTGCTGGCTGCACTGGAAGTCCTCGCGGTAACGCTGGCCGGCCTCGCGCTGCTGGCGCGACAGCGAGGTGATGCCCAGAAGCGGATCGACATTGCGCACCCGCACGATGCCGCCGGTGGAGGTGAAACCGTCATTCGACACCTCGTAGACGCGCCGTGCCTCGTGCGTTCCGGCGTTCAGCCGCTTGCGGCCGAAGGCGTCATCCCTTAGCGCGAAATCATGGCCGACCTCACGGCGGATGCGCACCTGCTCGGCCTCGCCCTTCGGCAGTTTCGGCGCCTGCGGTTTGGCAGCTTTGGCTTTTTTGGGCATTGGTTGGCTCCTTGGGGTTCTTGGGGTGGTTGAAGAGGCTGGCGGGATGATCACCCCGCCGGCTTCGCGAGCGCTTGCGCCCCACGCCTCGCCACCGGTTCGTGCGGTGGAGAAGGGACATCGTGTCGCCGACGAAATCGGAGACGGGGAGCGGCATAAACGGCCGTTCGCTGATGCCCGCCTCCGCGCCGCGCTCATGGTCACGGTTGATGGAACCAGCCTCCAGCCCGCACGTTGTTTCGCGTCGATTCCAAGGAGAGAATTGCCGATGACGGCCTTCATGCCCGTGACGCTGCGCTTCTGCGACAACAAGACCATGTTGGTCGGCTCGGTGGCCGATGCCGCGACGGCGCTTCGGCAGCAATGGCCCGACAAAACCTCGCCCGGCTATCTCGACGCCGCACGGCTGGTGCGTCTGGCGGTCGAGGGCAGTTGCTGCCCGCGCACCGCCTTCGAAGCATTCATCCGCGCCGCCGGGCAGCAGGGCATATTGGTGGCCAGGCGCAGAAGCCGTGCGCATGACTGGCTGGACGCCGCCGCCCGCCCGTGAGGCAGGTCCAACCGCCATGCAACCGCCTGCTGGTCTCGCGCGTTTATGAGCGTCGGCTTGAAAGCCGCGCGCACTGCACGACCGAAGGTGAACGCCGTGGGTACGATGAAAACCGGAGTGCCGCTTAAAGTATGCCTGGACGGCCATGTCGAGGAGATCGACAACGTGGCCGACGCCGCCGATTTCCTGCAACGCTGGCCGATCGAGCGGCGCGGCCACGTCTACCGCAGCGCACTCAACGCCTGCAGCGCGGCCATTGCCGCGCAGATCTCGGAATCCGATGCGATAAAAGTGTTCACCGGCTTTGCCCGTGTCGCCGGCATTTTGGTTGGAGACAGCGGTCCGGCGATGACGCTCGAGGCCCGGACAGCGCAAAGCCGCCTGCCCAAACAGGGACGGCAGATGCCGAAATAGGGCGGCGAGAGTTCGTTCGTGCCGGGCTTGTTTCATTTGAAATCCTCAAATCCGCCGGCTGGCGCACACCTGCACGATTTGCGTTAGCGTCCATTCACTCATCCCGGCGTTACCCGGCAACCCGTCGCTGGAATCGCGCCTGGTGATAGCTGCAATAGCTTTTCAGCGCCTTGGTGCGCATGCCGCAGCACAGCATTTCGGCGCCCGGCCGCCCGCCCGGCGCATCCTTCTCGGGGTCTTCCTCCAGCGCCATGTCCAGCGGCGCGCGGCAGCGGGAAAACACGCAGTCGATGAACCGCATCGCCACGCCATGCGGCTGGCGGCCGATGGGTGCGCGCTGCGGCGCCGGCACCTCCAGGCGATAGGCCTCGCCATCGGCGATCAGCACACCCACCTCGCGCACCAACAGACGCGTCGGCAGCCAGGCCGGCGAAGGATCAGGCCTGGTCCGGATTTTGCGAGTGGCGCCGCCCCCGGCAATTTGTGCGTCGGGCAATTTTTCAGCGGCAACCTTGCCGTTGGCCCTGCTCTTTGCCCGCGTTCGGCCTTGTCGCCTGCTCTTCACCGCAACCCGCTTGACGCCGGTCGGCGATCCCTTGCGGTTGGCAAAACCAATCGCACACAGCATTGCGTTGCGGTGGACAATGCCGATGATGGCGTTGCGCGAAACCGGGCTGCCGCGCAGCGCACTGAACGCGGCGGCGATCCTCGAGGCCGAAAGCCCCTCCTTCAGCCAGCGGGCGATCTCCTGCAGTTCGGCGTCTGTATAGCTTGCCATTTCCAGGCTCCATCCAAAGGTTCGCCTTCGGCCACGCTTGAAAGCGCGCCGTCGGCCAGGCGTCAGGGTTGGGCCCGGTCTGGGCCGCGGTCAGGGTGTTCGATGCGAACGCCGGCTTCTCGCCGGCGATCAGCCGAAGCGGATCGATTGCCCGGCGAGGCGCGCAAGCCGCGCCTCGGCCGTCTTTCTATCGGAGGCGGACGCCGCCCTGCCCGTTGCGGGCTCCAACAGGATGACGGTGCCGTCCTGCGTGCGGATGCAGGATCGCGCGGGCAGGACACACCGGTCGAATTGGGGGCCGGAGCCGAGGGGAGCGGCGACTCCGGCCGTTCCGGTCGCCGCTGACGGGCGGACCGGACCCGAGGCTGGTGCAGTCAAGCACGGGGCCTCGGGCTTCACTCCGGCCGGGGAGGAGGACGGCCGGAGCGGAAGGGAATGGCTGGCGACTTCAGCCGCCGGAAGCGCCTCGCAAGAGGCCGGCGCTACCGCGCCATCGAAGCTGGACAGGTTTTGCATGGCCAGATATAAGCATAACTCGAAAACCGATGCAAGCCATTCTTTCATAGACGAGAGCAGCTTTCATCGCTCACATGGGTGCCATGGCAAAAACGGAACTGTCGATCAAGGTCGGGGCGGCGATCCGCCAGGCGCGCAAGCAACGCGGCCTGGTCATGCGCCACATCGCCGAGCACAACGACACCGATGTCGCCGCCGTCGGCAATTGGGAAACCGGCCGCAATCTGCCCAAGACCGAGAACCTGTTGAAGACCGCCGCCTTCCTGCGCGTCGACCCGGTCGCGCTCGGCCAAGGGCAGGTCGTCTTCCTCGACGATGCCGGTCCGGTGGCCGACGCCGAGATCGTCACCGATGCCGCCCCCCTGCCCGCCGGACCGATTGATATCGAGCTGCTGGGCGCGGCCGTTGGCGGCGACGACGGCGACTTCACATTCAACGGCGAGGTTGCCGGCTATGTCCAGCGCCCGCCCGGTATCGCGCATCTGCGCAAGGTGTTTGCACTGCACGTGCTTTCGGATTCCATGGTGCCGCGCTACGAGCCCGGCGAAATGCTCTATTGCGGCGGCCGCGATGCCGTCCCCGGCGACCATGTGGTGATCGAGACCTTCCCGGAAGAGAACGAGCGCAACGGCAAGGCCTTCATCAAGAAGCTGGTCAAGCGCACCGCGGGCGAACTGGTGGTCGAACAGTACAATCCGCCGAAGACACTTACCTTCAACCGCTACGCCATCAAACACGTCTGGCGGGTTATCCCGCTGAAGGAATTGCTTGGGTATTAGAGGTGGTGCGGTTCTTCCTTCTCCCCTTGCGGGAGAAGGTGGATCGGCGCGCCAGCGCCGAGACGGATGAGGGGTGCGTGACGGAATGAGGCGCTGGAGATCTTGCGCTCTTCATCTTGTCAGACCACCTCTCGGAAGTACAATGGCCGGGCGTCGGCGTGCCCTGGAACACCCCTCATCCGTCTTGGCGCTAAGCGCCAATCCACTTTCTCCCACAAGGGGAGAAGGAAGAACCAGCGCCACCGCCCCCATCAAGCCCGCCTCGACCGCTCCAGCGGCACCTCGCGGTCGCTCAGCATTTGCGCTTCGCTGCGGACGCGCTGGCGCTCGTCGATGAACGCGGCCTGGATCGACACCGCCGTACCCGGCAGCCCGTCGGCGCGGCAGGCGGAACACACGATGCGACCCGAAAGTACAGCCAGCGGCGTCTTGCCATTCACCCCGAACCGCTTCAGCTGATCGGGCCGCCACCACCTGTTGCGGCCGCAATCGGCGCACTCGACGGAGATCGAGGCGACCTGCGCTATTACTGCTTCCCTGCCCGGCAATGCCATCGCCCCTGCTCGCCTTTTGTTCGTGATTTGTTCTTATATTCCCGCGTTTTGCACGGAGAGTCGAGTCGCACTTTCAAGACTTTCCCAAAGTTTCTCTTCTCCATATTTTTGAGTTATGCTTATATTCAGTCACAAATGTGAGTCGGCCGGCGATCGCCGCGCCAGACCGGGGAGCCATGATGGATGACGCCGATTTCGCCCGCGCCTGCGGTTACACCGGCGACAGCCCCGCTTTGCTCCAGGCCTTCGAGGCGATCCGCCGCAACGGTATCGCTCACGCCCGCCATGACCATTTCAGGCGCAAGGCCGTCATCGACGAACTGAAGCAGGCGGAACTCCTGTTCCTGGCCGCGATCGGCCCTGCGCTGACGGCGCAAGAAGCCATCGAGGACACCGCCCATTTCATCGCCTGCTGGCGCAACATGCCGCGCTGGCGTCAGGAGCGTCGCCTGCCCGATCTGGTCCGGGCCAGGCAGCAGCGGCTCGTGGCGCGCTTCTTCCGCCGCTACGCACACCGTCTGTGGGCGCTCGAAGCAGCCTGAGGGCAGGCACGCCTGGACCAGCCATTTGCTGGTTCCATCAGCGGCCTTTTCTTTCTACATTGCCTGCGGGTGGCTGTTCGTTCTACGTGCATAGTTTGGAATGTTGAAGACTGCCCGCTCAAGAGTTCAGACCTGGATAACGGCCGGCGCGGGAACCATTGCCGCCCTGTTCGTCGCCGGCCTGATGGGAGCCTTCGGCGCCCTGCCCGCCCACGCACCGCCGCAATTGCCGCCGGACATCGCCATCGATGCCGGGCGCTGGCGTGTGCAGCCGGTGCGCGCCTATGTCAGCCATGCCGAGGTCCATGGCGTGCCCTTGAAGCCCGGCCAGAAGGCGCTGGTGCTGGAAGCCGACATGACCAACCGCACCGCCCAATCCGACAAGGCCTATTTCGATGTCTTCAGGCCGGACGGGATCGATCTGCCCGACGTTCAGCCGATGATCGCGCTGACCCGTGATGCGACGCTGACGCCGGAACTGCACCCCGGCATGACCGAGCGCATGGCCTATGTCTGGCCGCTGGCCGGCGACGCGGCCGTCCCACCAACGCTCGCCTTCGGCATTACCGCCGAGATCTTCAAGCCGCGCGACAATCTCTACGGCACGCCTGGCTGGTACAATCCTTATCGTCTCGGCACCGTCACCTTGCCGGTCGCCGATGTGCGGGCGACAGAAACGCCCGGGAGCGGATCATGAGAATCCGCGTCCTCGGCAATCTCGTGATTCTCGCCGCCACAGTCGCGCTGAGCTATGGCATGCAGGTCTCCAAGCCGCATTATGCCGACCTCATCGCGCCGATCCCGGTCGATGGCGCCATGCACGGCACGGTGCGGGCACGCAGCTTCGAGGTCCGCCTGGACAAGATCGTCTTTGCCCGCAAGCTCAAGACCAACCAGTTCGGCCAGGAGAGGCTTTTGACGACCGGCGGCCTGTGGGCGGTGGTGACGACAAACCTCGCCGCCACCGGCTCCTCCACCACGATCGCCGACGGCACCTGGCAAGGCCCGACCGGGCTGCGCTATCACCAGACGGAGCGGCTCGGCTATCGCCAGGACATGCCGCCGCATGGTGTCGATCCGGGCCTCGAAAAACGCGGCCTGTTCGTCTTCGAAGTGCCATCAGACCAGATCCGCGGCGCCAGGCTGCTGATCGCCTCGCGCCGGTTCGGCCCGCTCGACGCCCAGGCTCGCATCGGTCTCGACGCCGTGCAGACCGGCGCCGACGGTGAGCCGGCCGACATCGTGCCGGAATTCGATCTGGACGCGCAGCCGGGTGGAACATGACCGCCGTTTCCGCCAATGAGGAGCCAGCCACCGCCACCGACGCGCAGGCCGAGAAAAAATGGCGCCGGCTCAGCCTGGCGGCACTTGCCGTCCTGCTGCCGCTGACGCTGGCCGAGACCAGCTACGACAGCGTGCGCGCATGGCTGCGCGGCGAGGATCTCGTCGCCAGGGATGTCGACTTTGGCCAATTCGCGCCGTTCGGCGGCAGCGACTGGCGGCTGGCCGACCTGCGCGGCGGCAAGGCCGGCCGCTTGCCCGACCATGCCTTCGCCGTCATCGCCACCTTCTCCGTGACCATCGGCGACCCCGACCTGCAGAAGCAGTGGCTGGGCTGCAAGCTGATGCTGACCGATGCCGCGGGGCGCCGCTGGCTGCCCGACTTCATCTCGGGCGTCAGCCTGCCGGATGGCGTGATGAACTGCACCTCGGCAATCTTTTCCGGCGCCAGGAAGGGCGACGTCATCACCATCGGCGACATCTTCATCGTGCCCGAGGACGCCATCAAGACCATCCGCCCCGCCGTCGGACTGAGCAGTGAGCGACCCTGGTATCTGCGTTTTCAGCGGCCGCCGAAGTAGCTACTTTCTCCCCGTCACTATACGGGGAGAAATGCCCGGCAGGGCAATGAGGGGCAGCGCCAACGCTTCGGTAAGCGGCTGATTTGCCAAATGTCGCTGTCAGCGCCGGCTTGCATATCCAAGCTCAATTCTTTCGCGTCGGCGCCGCCCCTCATCCGCCTGCCGGCACCTTCTCCCCGTATAGCGACGGGGAGAAGAACGCTCTTCTACGCCGCGTCAGCCTTTACCTTCCCCATCCCCTTCGACAACGAAAACGCCGTCTCCAGCACGGCGGCGAGAAAGCAAATCCGCAGCGGCTCGATCAGGATGCCGGTGGAGGAGTCCTGGAACGGACTGCCGAACAGCAGCGTCACGCCGCGCGAGAAGATCTGCCAGACATCGAGCTCGTGCGGGCCGATCAGCCGCGTCGCGCCCAGCCACAGCCAGGCAGCACCCCAGTCGAGCAAGCGGTAGCCGACGACCAGCGTGCACAGAAGCACCAGGCTCGAGCTCACCGTCAGCCGCACGCCGTTGGCGATCGGCAGGTAGCGCGAGCGGTAGCCCTTGACGAAATGCTCGACGAAGTCGCGCAGGAATTTCGGCAGGCCGGCATAGCGCTGGCCGAACCGCTCCAGCCGGCCGTGCACGCGCATCAGGACGGCGTCGTCGCGCACATCATAGCCATAGATCAGCGCCGCCATGACCAGCCAGATCAGCGGCAGCAGCATGTAGAAGAACAGGTTCACCGCGACCGTCGACGGCGCGATCGAGGTGATCTCGACCGGCACCATGGGTGCCGCCGTCGCCATCGGCACCGGGCTCGCCAGTCCATCGATCGACGCCTGCACGGCCGACCAGAAATTGCGGCTCATCAGCCATTGCAGCGCCGAGTCCTTCCAGCGGCTGATGACGTAGAGGCCGACGAAGATCCAGTTGGTCTCGCAGATCACCACCACGATCTGCCAGAACGAAAGGGCCGTGGTCTTGTCCTGCATGAATTTGGCCAGCCGGCGGATCAGCCAGGACACCGCCACCGAGACCAGCAGCCAGCGCGAATCGAGCACGTCGAGCACATTGGCGCTCTGGCCGAAATCGGCCTGGTCGAGCGTTTCGCGCGAATATTGCCGCACGATGTCGCCAAGGAATCCCCATGCGGCGTAGTAGGCGAAGAACGGCAACAACGCGATGGTGAGCATGCGCACCAGCCGCGAGCCGCGCCGGTCCGCAGCATTGTTATGACTGTCGGCGGTCGCAGCCTTGTCCGCGCTGCGCTGCGCTGCAAGCACATTGGGCAGGCCCGGCCGCAGCACGTGGAACATCGCCACCGTCACCACCAATTGCGCCAGCGCCACCAGCGTCAGCATGGCGAGCCCGGCGAAATGGTTGGCGAGCGCCACCTTCGCCGCCAGTTGCAGCAGGATGTCGCCGGCCAGCACGCCTGCCAGCACCAGCGCGACGAGCTGCGGCCAAAACCGTCGCAGCAGCGTAAAACTCAAGCTGATCGGTCTGACGATGTCGGCAAACATGAGGTTCTCTCATGATGCCACCCGCCCCAATTCTTTCTAGCAAAGGACGGCTTTATTGCAAGGAATGCGAAGGAGCCTCCTGGCAAACTGCATGGCGAGACGCCCCCCTCTGACCTGCCGGACAGAGGCCCAGGCGCAAACCTCTCCTCACCGCCTCACCCGCGACTTCAGCCACCTGTCGAACGCCACCGCCAGGATGAGGATCAGCCCGATCACGATGCTTTGCGTGTAGGACGAGACGTTGTTGAACTGCAGCCCGTTCTGCAGCACCCCGATCAGCGCCGCGCCGACCACCGTGCCGCCGACCGAGCCAATGCCGCCGAACAGCGAGGTGCCGCCGATGACGACGGCCGAGATCACCGTCAGCTCGTAGCCGATGCCGGCGACCGCTTCCGAGGAGTTCAGCCTGGCCGACAGCACGAAGGCGGCGAGCCCGGCGAAGAAGCCGACGATGACATAGACCGAAACCAGGATGCGGTCGACGCGCAGACCGGACAGCCGTGCCGCCTCGGCATTTCCGCCGACGGCATAGACGGCGCGGCCGTAGCGCGTGTAGCGCAGCACGATGTGGCACAGGATCGCGGCCGCCGCGAAGATCAGCGCCGGCACCGGCACCGGGCCGATCAGCCCGGTGCCGAACCAGCGCATCGAGGCGTCGAAGCCGGAGATCGGGCCGCCATTGGAGATGGTCAGCGTCAGCCCGCGAAACACCGTCAGCCCGCCCAGCGTGACGACGAACGGCGGCACTTTCAGCCGGGTGATGGCTAGGCCCTGCACGCCGCCGGCGGCCGCGCCCACCACGACGGCGGCGAGCAGGGCGGCAAACCAGCCAAACCCTTGCGTGCCCGAGGTCGACAGCGACAGCGTGTTGGCGGTGCCGCCCTTGGCGACCACCGCGGCGACCATGCCGCAAAAGGCGAGCAGCGAGCCGACCGACAGGTCGATGCCGGCGGTGAGGATGACGAAGGTCATGCCGAGCGCGATCAGTCCGGTGATCGAGATCTGCCGCGTGATGTTGAACAGGTTGATTGGGTCAATGAAGCTCGGCTTCAGCACCGTGAAGACCACCACGAGTGCCGCCAGGAACAGCAGCGGCCCGAAGCTCATCAGCAGCCGCGCGAAGTTGATGCCGCCGCGCTCGTTCTGTTCCGTCACGCTCATCGTGCCCGCCCCTCGTCCCGCATCTGCCCCTCGTCCTGCCCTGAACCTTGCTTGTCGAGCGCCATCAATTCCATCAGTTTTTCCTCATTCGCCTCGACGCCCGGCATCTGCCCGGTGATACGGCCCCGCCGCATGGTGACGATGCGGTCCGACACCGCCAGCACTTCGGGCAATTCGGACGAGATCATCATCACCGCGATGCCGCGCGCCGCCAATTGCACCAGGATCTGGTGCACCTCGGCCTTGGCGCCGACATCGACGCCGCGCGTCGGTTCGTCGACGATCAGCACTTTCGGATCGCGCGCCAGCCAGCGCGCCAGGATCACCTTCTGCTGGTTGCCTCCCGACAGGCCCTCGATCGCCTGCTCGGCAGATGCCATGCGGATCGACAGCATCTTCCTGAAACCGGACAGCGCATCGCGCTCGCGTCGCTCGGCCATGAACCCGAAACCGTTGCTGAAGCGGCCGAGCGAGGCGACGGAGAAATTCGGCAGGATGCCGAGTGCCGCAAAGATCGCCTGGTGCTTGCGGTCCTCCGGCACCAGGCCGATGCCGAGCGCGATGGCATCCGCCGGCGAGGCCGGCGCGATTTGTCTGCCGTCGAGCGTGATGGTTCCGGCAGCGATCCGGTCGGCGCCGAAAATGGCGCGCGCCAGCTCGGTACGGCCGGAGCCGACCAGGCCGGCAACGCCAAGGATCTCGCCGGCCTTGAGGTCGATGTCGACATCGTCGAGCACGATGGCGTGCGGCGCCTCGGGATCGCGCACGGTGCGCAAACCGCGCACCGACAGCACGACATCGCCGGCCACCGCGCGCTGCGCCGGCCGCGCATAAAGCTCGGAGGCCGCGCGTCCGACCATCTTCTCGATGATCCGCGGCAATTGTATCGGCCCGCCCTGGCGGTCGAGATGCCCGGCCAGCCTGCCGTCGCGCAGCACCGTCATGCGGTCGCAAATGGCGGACGCTTCTTCCAGCCGGTGGGTGACGAACATGATGGCGACCTTGTCCTGGCGCAGCCGGTCCATGATCGACAACAGCCGCTGCACCTCGGTCTCGGTCAGCGCCGAGGTCGGCTCGTCCATGATGATCAGCCGGCTTTTCAGCGACAGCGCCCGCGCGATCTCGACCAACTGCTGCTCGGCCACCGACAGCGCGGACACCGGCGTCATCGGGTCGATGGAGAGGCCAACGCGGGCGATGATATCGCGGGAATCCCGCTCCATGCGCTTCCAACTCACCAGCCCGAACGGCCCGGTCGGCGCGCGACCGATGAAAATGTTCTCCGCCACCGTCAGTGTCGGGATGAGGCTGAGTTCCTGGTAGATGGTGACGATGCCGAGCCGCTTGGCATCCTGCGGGCTCGACGGCTGGTAGTCGGCGCCATCGAAACTGATGTGCCCGCTTGAGGGCGGCATGACGCCCGACAGGATTTTGAGCAGCGTCGACTTGCCGGCGCCGTTCTCGCCAAGCAGGCCGAGGATTTCGCCGGGGCGGATGTCGAGCGAGACATCGCTGAGCGCGGTGACCCCGGAAAAATGCTTGGTGACGCCTTGGACGGCGAGCAGGACGGGCGATGCGGCTTCAGCTGGCAAGGGTGGCTCTCTCGACAAAAGTTCCTCTCGACGTCAGCGCTTGAACACCCCCCTCTGTCCTGCCGGACATCTCCCCCGCAAGGGGGGAGATTGGCTGTCCATTCCGCTTTCGCCAATTTTCAACGCCGCAAGGAGAAGGCGGACATCGATACTGCCGATCTCCCCCCTTGCGGGGGAGATGTCCGGCAGGACAGAGGGGGGTGCTGTCCCACCGGCTTACCCTAGCCTGAGAGCCTACTTCGTCTCGCTCAGCCTTTCCGCCTTGTCGAGATTGTCCTTGCCTATGACGATGGGCGTCAAGAGCACCAGCTTCTCCTTTGGCTCGGTCTTGTCCTTGGCGTAGGCGACCGCAATCTGCACGGCGGTGCGCGATTGCTTGCCGGGGAACTGTTCGACCGTGCCGGCGAGCTTGCCGTCGCGGACCGCGACCAGCGCTTCCGGAAGCGCGTCGAAGCCGTAGATCTTGACGTCGGTGAAGTTGCGCGCCGCGCACGCCTCGAGCGCGCCGAGCGCCATGTCGTCATTGGCGCAGACGATGGCGTCGGGCTTGCCGTTGGCGGCAAGCCCGGCTTCCGTCACCGACAGCGCTTCGGCGCGGGCGAAGTTGGCGGTCTGCTCGAAGACGATCTGGTACTTGTCCTTCAGCGGATCGAGGATGTTGTGCACGCCCTTGTTGCGGTCGATCGCCGGGCCGGCACCTGGCTGGCCCTGCAGATGGAACAGCTTGGCGCCATTCGGGAACGCCGCCACCATGGCGCTGGCTTCCGCCTCGCCACCCTTGACGTTGTCGGCCCCGACATGGGCGAGGATGCCCTCGACGCCGTCGACGCGGCGGTCGATCGTCACCACGGGAACGCCGGCCTTGACGGCTTCCTCGATCGCCGGCGCCAGCGCGTTGACGTCGAGCGGCGAGATGACGATGGCGTTGACCTTCTGCACCAGTGCCGCCTCGATGTCGGCGGTCTGCTTGGTGGCCGAGTTCTGGCCGTCGCTCTCGGTCAGGTTGACGCCTTGCGTGGCGGCTTCCGCCTTGATCTCGTTCAGCATGTGCACGAAGAACGGAAAGCCGAGACTGGGCACCGAGCCGAGGATGGTCAGCTTGTCCTCGGCGAACACCGAGGGCGCCGCCACCATCATGGCGCCGAAAGCCGCGGATGACAGCAGGAATTCACGTCTATTCATGGTTGATCCTCCTCCACAAGAACGCACGGCCCCGGAAACCGGGCCGGTTTCAGGAAGGATCATGCGTCGGTTCAAAGTGTTGGAGCATCCTCCTTGCGCCCGAGAACGCATGCCGCTCCAGCTGATCGCCGTAGCAAAAACTGCCTCCCATCGGCATCAGCATCGGGATGCTAACCCAGGGTCAACCATTTGTGCAACATCGATATAACAGAGTTGGCTGAGCTATTATCTGAATTGTCGGAATTTCGGATTGTCGGCATCCTGCTCCTTAGTGGCTCGAGCCGGGGGAGCGAGAGCGCGGTTTCACATCCTTTGTTGAAAGATGGCCGTTCAATGTGTATAAATACACATCAATAGGCCGACATCATCCGACTGCTGGAAGCTGAGGGCTGGTTCGAGGTTGCTCGAGGTCACCGTGCCTCACCCCAGGCGCGATATCCCGATAGGCACTCTGCGCAGCATCGAAAAGCAATCTGGACTGAAACTGAGGTGACGGACATGAAGCAGTATATCGGACTTATCCATAAGGATGCCGGCAGCGACTTCGGTGTGTCTTTCCCTGATTTCCCCGGCGTGATCACCGCCGGCAAGGATTTGGATGACGCGCGATCCATGGCTGAAGAGGCGCTGGCCCTGCATATCGAAGGGTTGGTCGAGGATGGTGATGCCATTCCGGAGCCTTCCAGTTTGGAGGCTGTGATGGCGGACGCCGATAACCGTGACGGTGTTGCAATCCTGGTCGCGGTGAAGACCGAGGCCAGGAAAACAGTGCGTATCAACGTGACGCTGCCGGACGACGTTCTGCAACGGATCGATGCCTTTGCCGAAGCCCACGGCTATACTCGATCCGGGTTTCTCGCAAAGGCGGCTGAAAAGGTGATGGAGCTTGAAATGGCCTGATGCATTCCCAAAATGACGGCGTTTTGGGGAACGACATGCACAACAACAAGGTCTGGACATCCAAAGTCCATCTCCGGAGAACCGCATGAAGCCGCAAATCATCTGCCACATGCTCGCGTCGCTCGACGGCAGCCTCCATCCGAGCCGCTACACCACCAGCCCCGATGGCACCCGGGCCGAGTGGTCGAGCCTCTACGAGCACATCCACAACGACATGGCGGGCGACGCCTGGATCGTCGGCCGCATCACCATGGCCGAGATGAGCAAGGCCGCCGCGCACCCGCCGGCTAATGCCGGCCAGGTCGACCGGCCCTATCATTTCGCGCAAGGCCACGCGGCTACCTATGCCGTGGCGCTCGATGCTTCCGGCAAGCTGCACTTTGCCAAGCCCGACATCGGCGGCGACCATGTCGTGGTGCTGCTCGGGCGCGGCGTCGCCGACAGCCATCTCGCCGAACTCGCCGCCGATGGCGTGTCCTACATCATGTCGGAAACGCCCGACATCGATCTTGCAGCCATGCTTGAGGTTCTCGGCCGCGAACTCGGCATCCGCCGGTTATTGCTGGAAGGCGGCGCCGGCATCAACGGTTCCTTCTTCGCGGCCGGGCTTGTCGATGAGCTCAGCCTTCTCGTTGCCCCTGCCATTGACGGGCGGGCGGCAAACCAGGGGTTTGTCGAGTTCGGCGAAGGCGGCCTGGCGGGCAAGATGCAATTGTCGCTCACAAGCTGCGAAGCGCTGGTGCACGGGCTCGTCCACCTGCGCTACGCCGTCAGGCCTGGCTGAAGCCGCTTCCTCAGTATTGCATCGCGTCGAGATCGGCGATCAGCGTCGGGCCGGTCGGGTGCCAGCCGAGCCGTGCCTGGGTCAGCGCGCTGGAGGCCGGCAGGTCCATGGGGGCGAACATCGCCATCCAGCCGAAATGCTCCGCCGCCTTTTCCGGCGCGATCGAAACGACAGGCAGGTTGAGGCCCCGGCCGAGCGCCTCGGCGATCGCGCGCACCTCGACACCTTCCTCGCCGACCGCATGATAGCGTGCGCCGGGCTGGCGTTTTTCAACGGCGAGCCGGTAAAGGCGCGCCGCGTCGAGCAGATGGCCGGCGGAGTAGCGATTGCGGCCCTCTCCGACATAGGCCGAGACGCCCTTCTGACGCGCCATCTCGATGAGCGGCGAGATCAGCCCCTGCTTGACCGGGTTGTGGACCTGCGGCAGGCGCACCACCGACACGTTGACGCCGGCCTCCAGCAAGGCATTGCCGGCGAGTTCGGAGGCGATGCGGGGATTGGGATGGCTCGGATTGAAGACGTCCTCGACCGCCAGTTGGCCATGTCCTGGGCTGCCCACGCCGACACCTGAGGTGATCACCAGCGGCCGGTCGGATCCGGCAAGCGCGGCGCCGAGGGCTGCGATGACGCGCCTGTCCTTTTCGCAATTCTCGACAAACCGCGAGAAATCATGGTCGAAGGCTGTGTGGATCACGGCGTCCGCCTTCGCCGCGCCGTCGCGCAGCCCCTCGGGCTCCTCGAGGGTTCCGCGATGCACTTCGGCGCCAGCGGCGGCCAGCGCCTCGGCGCCGGCATCGGAGCGGGTGACGCCGACCACCTGATGGCCCGCGCCGATGAGTTCGGGAACCAGCGCCGAACCGATGAAGCCGGTCGCGCCGGTCAAAAAGATACGCATGCAAAATCTCCTGCACAGTTGCCCGCGCAGTATCGCCGGTCTATTATTCCATTAAAGTAGTGACTTTATCCTATTATAATTGCTAACAGGATCGACCATGCCCATCAATTCCGCCGGCACGCTCGCAGCCTTCCTGAAGGACCGGCGCACCCGGCTCGACCCGGCGTCGTTCGGGTTTTCCGGGCGCCGGCGCACGCCCGGGCTGCGCCGCGAAGAAGTTGCCCAGCGCGCCAACATCAGCCCGACCTGGTACACATGGCTGGAACAGGGTCGCGGCGGCGCGCCTTCGGCCGATGTGCTGAATCGCATCGCCAAGGGGCTGATGCTGACCGAGGCCGAGCGCGAACATCTTTTCATGCTCGGGCTGGGGCGCCCGCCCGAGGTCCGCTATAACGGCGTCGAGGGCGTCAGCCCGCGCCTGCAGCGCCTCATCGACACGCTCGACGCAAGCCCGGCCCTGATCAAGACCGCCACGTGGGACGTCGTTGCCTGGAACCGCGCCGCGCAGATCGTGCTGACCGATTACGGCGCCCTGCCCGCCGGCCAGCGCAATATCCTGCGCTTCATGTTCCGCAGCCCCGCCATCCGCGAAAAGCAGCACGACTGGGAAAACCTCGCCCGTTTCGTGGTCGGATCGTTCCGGGCCGATGCGGCACGCGCCGGCGCGGTGTCCGAGGTGCGCGAACTCGTCGACGAACTTTGCAGCACTAGCCCGGAGTTTGCCGCCCTGTGGCGGGAAAACGACGTGCTCAGCCATGGCGACGGGACAAAGCGCCTGAAGCACCCGGTACTCTGCGACATCGAACTGGAATATTCGGGGTTCGCGGTCGACGGCCGGCCGGATCTGAGCCTGACCGTCTACAACCCGATCGACAGCAAGGTCGCCGACCGCATCCGTGACCTGGCGAGGCGCCTCCCGGGGCAAAAGCTGGGCGATCCCCCGCCACGATGACGCAGCGGAAGGCTTACGCTTTGCGCTGGGAACCGGCCGAGCGTGGCTGGCTGAGATGCGGGCGCCAGCCATGCACCCGGTCCCGTCCCGCGGCCTTGACGCCATAGAGCGCCTCGTCGGCGCGCCTGACAAGATCGGCGATCTCGATCGAAGCACTGCCCGCGTCGAAGGTGCCGACCCCGATGCTGACGGTAACGATGCCCTTTTCGCTGCCGGCATGCGCCAGCCCGAGATCGCGCACCTTGGTCCTGAGGTTCTCGGCGATGACGAAGGCGCCTCGCGCGTCGGTCTCGGGCAGGATGAGTGCGAACTCCTCGCCACCGTAGCGAGCCGCAGCGTCGGCCGGCCGCCGCGCCGCCGCTTCGATGCAGCGGCTGACGGCGCGCAGGCAATCATCACCGGCCGGATGGCCATAATGGTCGTTGAACCGCTTGAACCAGTCGACGTCGACGAGAAGCAGGCTGAGCGGCGTCGCGTTGCGCCTGCAGCGTGCGAACTCGCGCGCCAGCGCCTCGTCGAAGGCGCGCCGCGTCATGAGTTCGGTCAGGCCGTCGCGATGCGCCAGCAGGTTCAGCTTCTCGTTGGCCGACAGCAACGCGGCTTCGACCTGCTTGGCCTCGGTGATGTCGGAAAACACGCTGAGGCTTCCGCCATCGCCGGTCGGCCGGGTCCGCACATCGAGCCAGCGCCCGTCGGCGAGCCGGATCTGGCGGTGGCTGTCGAGTTTCTGCGAGGCCATGATGGCGGCGATCCAGTCCTCGACCGCGTCCGGCGGCGTGATCGCCTCGCCGCGCGCCGCCGAGGCGCGCAAAATATCGCGGTAGTCGGCACCGGGCACCCGTATGTCGGCCGTCTTCGGAAACATGGAGCGGTAGCGGGCGTTGCAAAGCAGCAGCCTGCCATCCGGGTCGAACATCACCAGCCCATCGGCCATGTGCGTCAGGGCGTCTCCGAGCCTCGCCTGGCTCGCCGCCAGTTCGTTCTCGAGCTGCTTGCGCGCGGTGATGTCGCGGTTGTGCGTGATCAGGCCGACGATCGCTCCGGCCTTGTCGCGAAACGGCGCTTTCAAGGTCGCCAGCCAGCCATCGGTGCCGTCCTCATGGTGAAGGCGCTGTTCGATCGTGGACGAGACGCCAGCGGCCAGGACGGCAAGCTCGTCCTCGCGGAATCCCTGCGCCGTCTCGCGCGGGTAGAAGTCGAAATCGGTCTTGCCGATCAGCGCCTTGGCGTCCGTCGAATGCATCAGTTCGGCCGTTGCCGGATTGGCGACGATGAACCGTCCGTCGAGATCCTTCACATTGAGGCAATCGGGCAGTGTCTCGACCACGGCCTTGAAGATGCGCCGGGATTGCAGCGCTTCGATGCGACGCCGCTCCTGGTAGAGCGTAAGCCCCGACAACGCCACCGAGACGAAGATGAGAAGGGTCGAGGGGAAAACCACCTTCGGCAGGACGGCTTGTATGACGGACTGCGGCAGCATGCTGAGGCCAAGCAGCGATCCGCACGCGGTCGCGGCGCCCAGGATCATGATGTCGACCATGCCGGGCGAACGCCCCTTCAGGGCAAGGTTGCCGGCAACGCCGATCAGCATGGTGGCCGCGATCCCCACCGCACCGGCAAACGCGCCGATGCCGCCCTCGAAGGTCC
Organism: Mesorhizobium sp. LNHC232B00; assembly: GCF_000502435.1. Classification (NCBI taxonomy): domain Bacteria; kingdom Pseudomonadati; phylum Pseudomonadota; class Alphaproteobacteria; order Hyphomicrobiales; family Phyllobacteriaceae; genus Mesorhizobium; species Mesorhizobium sp. LNHC232B00. Next base: position 5,636 of record NZ_AYWP01000018.1, on the reverse strand, counting down.
GGAAGGCACCGGCCATGACGCCGGCGACGATGCCGGCTATAGGACCGCCGAAAAAGCCGGCAACGGCAATCATCGTCGCCCTGAGATCGACCAGGATGCCCGGCTGCAGCTGCATGGGGATCAGCATCAGGATGATGGCGCCAGTGCCCATCAAGAGGCCGAAAGCCGCGGCCTTCGCCGCGGCCGGCCTGCGGTCCAGCCACACATGCGTGTGGATCCAGACCGAAACGAACATCGCAACGACCGCGAGATTGGCCAGCAATTCGGACCAGGGCGAACCCATTGCACGCCTTTCCTGTCACCGGGCTTTCGCCGTGTCGCCTCTTCGATAGGCTCTCAATGACAACAAAGTGTTACGGTGGGCATTGGACCTGTGGTCTGCGAACAAATCGTCGCTTTCGATTTTACGTCGACATCAAGCTGCGCTGTTTTCTCATCCATCAACCGATCGGCCGAGACGGAGATTCCACTGTGGTGCGGCGCAGGATGGCTTCAGCCGCGAGGGCTTGCTCCTCCACGTGGCAAGCGAGGTGCGGGTTTCGGAGAGCTGGGTAACGGCCTGCTCGACCCTTTGTGTCTTGCCGCGCTCGGGCATAACATAATCTGCCATCAATACTGTCCGCTAAGATTGAACGTACTGAGGATAGCCAAATCCGCTTCCGACAGGAGGGATGCGTCGCAATCAGGGATCAGCCCCTTCGACGCATCCCTGAATCGATATCGCGGGACGAAAGCTTCGCTTTTTTCCGATGTGGCCGTCCAGGTGGCGGGGGCGGCGTGCACACACGTCTGGAAAGCAATCATGCGCGCCCATTTCTGGGCCATGTCGTCGCCCGCATACCCTTTCAAGACAAAGAACCCGTCGCATGTCGTCTTGAGGCAATACAGAAGTCTATCGAAATACCCGGTGAAGTATCTCTGGACAAAATCACGAGCGTCCACCTGCCGGCTGACGCTGAGTTTTTCGAGAATCGCTATCATTTCCCGGTGTATTTCAAGACAATGGGTCCGATCGTCCCCCCAGGTCGTATTCTGGGCACTTCTTTACATATGCGCCTATCCCGCCTTGATCTAAAAGAAGATACGAAATGTGATCGATGGTTACCGCGCCCGCGGTCGAAGTAAGATCTTCGGCCGCCGCGGCCCCGGGCAGGACAACACCGCTCATCCCACCGACCAGCACATAGACCGCGAAGATAGCCGCATATGATTTCATTCGCTGGCCCGTGGCTGATCCTGCACGCCATGCCTTTCGAGCGCCATGCCAAATCCGAGTTCCGGCGCAAACCGCGCACAACACTAATTTAGACTAAGATAATTGCCTGAACTACGAATTTATTTTCATACTGGACAGAAAAAATGGAGATTACAAGATAGAATTCCGTCAAGACACTTGATGCGTTCAGAACAGTCGGTATTTCTATTAATTTTATGCAATGTGTCAGCGATGCCCACCGGTTCGACCAATATGCACCTGAGCGCGCCTCGGCCGGTGTCACTTAGCCTCTGGGCGTCATCCCCAGATCACCCCCACCGCATCGTTCCGACAAAATCGATGAACGCCCGCAGCGGCGCCGGCGTCAGGCGGCGGCCGGGATAGTAGAGGAACGGGCCGGAAAATTCCTGCCACCAGGGCTCCAGCACAGGCTCCAGCCGGCCATCGTCGAAATAGGGGCGCAGCCAGTCCTCGAACAGCGAGACGATGCCGCCGCCGGCGACCGCCACCTCGAGCGCAAGGGCCATTGCCGTGCCGGTGCTGACCAAAAGCGGGCCGGTCGGTTCGACGCTCACCAGCTCGCCGTCGCGTTCGAACTCCCAGGCCGGCGTCAGGCCGCTGGCGAAGCGGCCGCGCAGGCAGGCGTGGGCGAGCAGGTCGCGCGGATGGCCGGGCCGGCCGCGCCGATCGAGATAGGCCGAAGCGGCGNCTTCCATGCGGATGTCGGGATAGGCGGCGAGGAAAGGCGGCAACAGGCGCGGCAGCACCAGCTTCGCCGCGACGACCGGCACGTTGAGCCGCAGCGTGCCGGCCGGGCGGCCGCGAAACCCGTTGACCACGTCGAGCGCCGCCTCGACTTCGCCCAGCGCCGGGCCTAGCCGCTCCAGCAGGCGCGCGCCGGCCTCGGTGGGAGCGACGCTGCGCGTGGTGCGATTGAGGAGCCGGACGCCAAGCTCGGTCTCCAGCCGCCGCACCGTCTCGGAGAGGCTGGAAGCGCTGACGCCGCCCACCCTGGCCGCCTCGCGAAAACCGCCGGCGCGCGCCACTGCCATGAACGCCTGGAGGTCTCCCAGATCCGTCGCCATTGTTCGCTTCTCCGTACAGGCTGTGCCGATTGCACCATATTATCGTGCAGGTGCGCTCTGTCTACATTGGGCCGATCCAAAGGAGATGAGACCATGACCAACATCAGCAAGGCCGGAACCTTCAAGCTCGGCGACCGCACTGTGAAGCGCCTCGGCTATGGCGCCATGCAACTGGCCGGACCCGGCGTCTTCGGCCCGCCGAAGGACCGTGACGCGGCAGTGGCCGTGTTGCGCGAGGCAATCGCCAGCGGCGTCGACCATATCGACACATCGGATTTCTACGGCCCGCACGTCACCAACCAGATCATTCGCGAGGCGCTGCACCCCTACCCGGCCAACCTCACCATCGTCACCAAGGTCAGTGCCCGGCGCGGCGCCGATGCATCGTGGATCCCCGCAATGTCACCGCAGGAGCTGACGCAGGCCGTGCACGACAATCTGCGTAATCTCGGGCTGGAAATTCTCGACGTCGTGAACCTGCGCTCCATGCATGGCATTCACGGACCGGCGGAAGGGTCGCTCGAACCACAGCTGAACACACTCGCAGAACTGCAGCGCCAAGGCTTGATACGCCATATCGGCATGAGCAACGTCACATCGGCCCAGATCGCACAGGGACGCAGCATGATCGACATCGTCTGCGTGCAGAACCAGTACAACATTGCGCACCGCGAGGATGACGCGCTGATCGACGAGCTTGCCGTGGCAGGCATCGCCTATGTGCCGTTCTTCCCGCTCGGCGGCTTCACGCCGCTGCAATCGGACACGCTCGCCAATGTCGCCAGGAAACTCGGCGCAACCCCGATGCAGGTGGCGCTCGCCTGGCTGTTGCGCCGCGCGCCCAACATCCTGCTCATCCCCGGCACCTCCTCGGTCGGCCATCTCCGCGAGAACCTCGCCGCCGCCGAACTGGAGCTGCCGGCCGACGCGCTTGCCGTGCTGAACGGTATAGCGGACGAGAAGGCAGCCGCCTGAGGCGGTTCGACCCGCGCCACTTGCGAAGCCGCCGCTGCCCGTGGCATCTGTCCGGCACAACGGACGATCCACACCAGCATGGCTTCACGACGACCACCACAGCCCACCAACCCGGGCAAGCTGCCCAAACCGCCCACCGGTAAACCGTTGGGCGTCAGCCTCAACCGCGCGCTGTCAAAACTCGGCCTGTGCTCGCGCACACAGGCCGAGCTGCTGATCGCGGAGGGCCGCGTGCGCGTCGGCGGCAAGGTGGTGCGCGATGCTTCCGCGCGCGTCGACCTGAATCGCGATAGCATCGTCGTGGACGGTGAAAAGGTGATCGCCGAGCGTAAGGTCTACGTCATGCTCAACAAGCCGCGCGGGCTGGTCACCACCCGCGACGATCCGCAACAGCGCGACACCGTCTACGCTCGCCTGGAAGGGCTCGACCTGCCCTTCGTCTCGCCGGTCGGCCGCCTCGACAAAGCGAGCGAGGGGCTGCTGTTGATGACCAACGACACGCGCTTCGCCAACCGGCTGATGGACCCGGCCTCGCATCTGCCCAAGACCTATCACGTGCAGGTCGCCACGGTGCCCGACGCGGCGATGCTGGAGACGTTGCGAGCCGGCGCCACTGTCGACGGCGAGATCCTGACCGCCAATTCGATCGACCTTCTGCGCAGCGGCGGCCGCACCGCCTGGCTGGAGGTCGTACTCGACGAAGGCCGCAACCGCCACATTCGCCGCCTGCTCGCCGCCCACGGCATCGAGGTTCTGCGCCTCATCCGCATCGCCATCGGCCGCTTGCCACTGGGCGACCTTGCCAAGGGTACGGCACGGCATTTGACGGCGGAGGAGTTGGCGTTGCTGGGTGGGTGAGCGAACGGGCCGGAGGCAACGCCCTGTGGCCCCCCTCTGTCCTGCCGGACATCTCCCCCACTTGGGGGGAGATCGGCAGCTCGATCGCCGGCTCTCCTCCTGCAACGTCGAAGATTAGCGAAGGCCCCGATGACATCCAATCTCCCCCCTCGTGGGGGAGATGTCCGGCAGGACAGAGAGGGGCGCCATAGAGCTCGACGGCGCGTACCGGATTCTCAGAAAAAATTTCGTCCCCCCCGATGATTCCCACCCCTCCGCGCTGTCTTCACCTACAGGCGCCGGAATCCTCCGGGCCGGTAGAAGCGAGGTGATCCATGGGATCGTTGAAAGGTCAAAATGTCGTCGTGGTCGGAGGCAGCCGGGGTGTCGGCCGCTCGATCGTGGAAGCTGCGCTCGTTGAAGGAGCGACCGTCCTCGCCGTCGCCCGCGGGCTGGCCGCCCTGAAGGAACTCTCCTGGGAAGCGTCGGGCGTCAAGACGCTTGCGACCGACGCCACGCAGGACACCGCGCCCGACGCGGTGTTCGCCGCCATGCAGCCGGACGTGCTGGTGATCTCGGCCGGTGCCTTCGCTGCGTCGGCGTCCATCCAGGACCAGAGCTGGAGTGACTTCTCGGCGAATTGGGAGACGGACGTCAAGGCTTCGTTCCTGTTCTGCAGGGCAGCGCTGCGGGGCAGGCTGAAGCCGGGCTGCCGCGTCGTGCTGATCTCCAGCGGCGCCGCATTCAGCGGCGGCCCGCCGAACTCCGGCGGCTATTCCGGCGCCAAGTGCATGCAGATGTTCCTGGCCGCCCACAGCCAGAAGGAAGCGGATCGGCTGGGTCTTGGCATGCGCTTCATGGCGCTGGCGCCGATGCGCATCATGGCCGGCACCGGCGTCGGCGAGCGCGGAATATCCAGCATCTCGGCCTATCTCGGCATCAGCCCGGCGGATTTCCTGGCCAGCCTGAGCGATATGCAGACGCCAGCCGATGTCGGACGCGCCGTGGTCGCGCTTGCCGGCGGCAAGCGGCAAGGCACTGCCTTCACGGTGAGCGGCAGCGGCCTTGCAGAGGCGGCATGACACGCGCAGGATGCCAGGCGAATTCCCGCAAATTCCGCACGGCAGGCTCGCCATGACAGACGCTCCCGGTCCGCTTGAGCCGTTGGGCCCGACAGACCGGCCGATCCTCGATCGGCCGGTCTTCGAGCGCCTGACCATGGCCCACCGCCGCGAGCTGAAGCTGCATTGCTACCGGATGATGGGCTCGCTGCACGAGGCCGACGATCTCGTCCAGGAGACGTTCCTCAAGGCATGGCGCGGCCGCGCGCAATTCGGCGGGCGCGGCTCGCCGCGCGGCTGGCTCTATACGATCGCGACCAACGCCTGCCTCAATGCCATCAAGGCGCGGGCCACGGCGCATCGCATTCTCGAAGAGCCCGCACGGCCGCCGACCGAGGGGCGTGCCGCTGCCGGGCCGGCGGCCGAGCTTTCCTGGCTGGAGCCCTACCCCGACGCCGAGCT
>NZ_AYWP01000017.1:0-102789 GCF_000502435.1 Mesorhizobium sp. LNHC232B00 | reverse complement strand
GTCGTCGCAATGGTCAAGGAATTCGCCGACCGCTTCGGCGCGACGCGCACCGTTGCCTGGTCGTTGGCACTGAGCGCGGCGATGCTGGTCACCTTCTCGCTGATCCCGACCTTCCTGCCGCACAACATAGCCGGACCGGCGCTGATGGGCATGATGGTGCCGTGGGGCATCGTCGGCTGGGCGTTCCCGCCAGCGCAAGCCAGCCGCATCATCAAGCTGGCGCCAGATGCCGCCCCGATCGTGCTGTCGCTCAATGCCTCGGCGCTCTATCTCGGCGTGGCGCTGGGCGCCGTGGTCGGCGGTGGCGTGTTGCGCTATGGCGCGCCGGCCGACCTCGGCCTGGTGGCGGCTGCCTTCCCGATCGTGGGGCTCGGCATCGTGCTGGCCGGCCGGATGTTGGCCAAGCCAGTGGCGATGCCGGCGGAATAAGGTCTGCGAAAAGCCGTCGGCTGCTGGATCGGTCCCACGTTTCCAGGAAACGTGGGACCGATCTATTTTCTTTGTTTTGACGCAATTCCCGAGGGAAAGCGCTACGGGCTTTCCCCGGAAAACCGTTTCACACTTTTCCTGGAATTGCTCGACTGGCCGACGGCAGATCGAAATCCAGCGCGGCGATTCCATCGAGCACCTCGCGCAGCTTCGCCGCCTGTTCCTTGCCGACCAGATCTTCGAATCGCCGCTGGGCGACTTCCCAAAGCTTCACGGCCTCATCGAGCTTGACACGGCCCAACGGCGTCAGCCGGACGCGCTTGATGCGGCGGTCATCCTTGTCGGCGAAGGTTTCGAGGTAGCCGTCGCGGATCAGCGGCTTCAGCGTATGGCCGAGCGCCGACAGATCCATGACAAGGGCAGCGGCAAGGGCGCCCATTGCCGGCTCGTTGCCGACATGGATCTGGTAGAGCAGACCCTGCTGTGTTGCCTTGAGCCCCGAAGGGGCCAGTACATCATCATAGAATTGGCCGAGCTTGCGTGTTGCACGCCGCAGCATGGCGTTGTTGCAAAGGTTAAGGCCGGGCAGGGCGTCTTTCGGCATGATAGGTCCTCGCGGCAGAGACATGATGTCCGTCGCAGCCTGACAAATAATCCCCGTTGAGATCATTGACAAGATAGTGGCATATGCCTACTTCGTTGATAGTGGCATATGCCACTATTGAGGTGAGCGACTTTGGTGAAGGCGAGGGCGATTGCCCACGGAGCCCGGCAACACGGGTCGAAACGAACCAATTGGTCGAAACAAGGAGCAGGATAATGAGTGCAGAAAACAACAAGGGCACGGCGGTCGTCACCGGCGCCTCGTCAGGCATCGGCGCCGTCTATGCCGCCCGGCTCGCCGGCCAGGGCTACGATCTTGTGCTGGTGGCGCGACGCGCCGACCGGCTGGAAGAATTGGCTGAAAAGTTGCGCCATGCCTACGATCGCAAGGTCAGCGTGATCAGCGCCGATCTTGCAAACGACGATGATGTGCGCCGCGTCGAGCAAGCTGTAACAGCCGACGAAAGCATCACACTGCTGGTCAACAATGCCGGCATCGGCGGTCAGGCCGTCGTGGCCACCGCCGACGTCGACGCGGCCGAACGCATGATCAAGGTCAACACCATCGCCTTGACGCGCCTAACCCGCGCCGTGCTGCCGGGGCTTTTGGCACGCAACCGCGGCGGCATCGTCAACATCGCCTCGGTGCTCGCCTTCGACACCTCCTTCGGCGGCATCTACAGTGGCACCAAGGCCTATGTCGTCAACTTCACCGAGGCGCTTCACCGCGAGGTCGCGGGCACCAACGTGAACGTGCAGGTGGTGCTGCCGGGCGCGACCCGGACCGATTTCTGGGAACTTGCCGGCACCGATATCGACAACGTTCCGAAGGAGATCATCATGACCGCCGACGACATGGTCGATGCCGCCCTTGTCGGCCTGGCCAGGGGCGAAGCCGTCACCGTGCCCGCACTTGCCGATACCGCCAAGCTCGACACGTTCCTCGGCGCCCGGCAAGCCTTCTACGGCAGCCTGCACGCCGACAAGCCGGCAGCGCGCTACGGGGTTTGAAGTTTGAGGGGCTGGTTCGCTTTGCGAACCAGGACCCCCACCCCGCTGCTTCGCAGCGACCCTCCCCACAAGGGGGAGGGTGAGGACCGCGCCTTGTTTGCCCAACCAACAACGGTCTTGTGGGGTGCGGAAGAGCTGGACTTCCCACCTCCCCCTTGTGGGGAGGTCGGACCGCAGGTCCGGGTGGGTACTGGCGCTGACCTCCCAGAACGAATCCCTACCTCAAGCCGTCCGCCACATCGGAATTATCGAGGCGGCCAGCACCAGGGCCAGCGCGATGTTGAGCGCGCGCCATTGCCATTCGGTCTTGAGCAGCCGGGCCAATACCATGCCGGCGACGCACCAAACGGACAGCGAGATGGCGGCGGCGAGGCCGAAGGTCGAGCCGAGCAGCAAGGCGAGCTGTCCCGGCCCGTCGGCAAGGGCTGCAAAGGAGGCCGCCGCGCCCAGTCCCATCGCCCAGCCCTTTGGGTTCATCCACTGGATGCCGGCACCGCCAAGAAAGCTGTTCGGCCTGGCCATCGTCACATCGAGATTGGGTGGCCCGGCGCGGCCTATCTTGAGCGCCAGCCACAGGAGATAGAGCGAGCCGATCACCTTCATCGCCAATTGCAGCGAGGGCACCGCAAGCAGCAGGCCGGCAAGGCCGGCGGCCGCGGCTGCTGTCACGGTGGCGAGGCCGGCGGCGCTGCCGATCATCAGGGGAAGCGACCGGCGAAAGCCGAACTGCGCGCCCGAGGCGGTCGACAAGGTCGTGGCGATGCCCGGCGTGGCGGTCGCCACGAAGGCAAACAGGATGAGCGGCAGGATCGGCTGGAGCATGGGGCGTCCTTTGTCGGAGGCTCCATGGTAGGCTTGAACTTATATCAGTAAATGCAATGTTTGCGATGCATGACATTAGCGTTTATAATGCTGGGATGATCCGCAATCTCGATACCGCGCTGGTGCGCACCTTCGTCACCGTGGCCGACAAGGCGAGCATGACGGCGGCCGCCAACGCGCTGCATCTGACGCAGGGCGCCGTCAGCCAGCAGGTCAAGCGGCTGGAGGACACGCTCGGCTGCAGCCTTTTCGAGCGCGACCGGCGCGGCCTGCGCCTGACGCGCTCCGGCGAGCGGCTGTTCGACAAGGCCAAGCGCCTGCTCAACCTCAACGACGAGATCTGGGCCGAGATGGCGGGAAGTGCTGTCGCCGGCCAGGTGCGGCTCGGCGTGCCCTACGATCTCGTCGGCACCTTGCTGGCGCCGGTGCTGAAGGCCTATGCCGAGACCTATCCGCAGGTCGAGATCTCGCTGGTCTGCGCCTCGTCGCCGGAACTGGCCACGGCCCTTGCCGGAGGAACCATCGACCTTGCGGTGATCGAGGAGCGGGTCGGACCGACGGCGGGCGAATGCCTTGCCGTCGACCGGCTGGTCTGGGTCGGCGCTAAGGGTGGCGTTGCCCGCGCCAAGCGGCCGCTGCCGGTTTCGATCGTCGCCGACACCTGCGCCTTCCGCCCGGCGGTGCTTTCGGCGCTCAACGAGCATGGGCTGGAATGGCGCACCGTGTTCGAGAACGGCAATATCGACGCGACGACGGCGACGGTGCGATCCGACCTTGCCGTCACCGCCTGGCTCGCCTCGACCGTGCCTCCGGACCTCGACATCCTGCCGTTCGAGTCGGGCCTGCCGCCGCTACCAAATTTTGCCATCAACCTGCATCTGCCAAGGCATGGCGTCGGCCCGGCGGCGCAGGAGTTTGCACGGTACATCCGCGATGGGTTGGCGCGGCGGCAGGTTGCGGCTTGAGACAAGCAGACCTTGGTCTCCTCAGTGGAGAGGAAAGGTGCCAGGGCCGTCCCGCTACTTCCAGTTCTTCCGCCGCTCGAGCTCCGCTTCGGATGGCTCTCCCGTGACAAACGAGCCGACCTTGATCTCGCCCGCGCGCTCGTAGGTGGCGATGATGACGCCGGTGCTGGTGGCCTGCGACTTGGCAAGCTTGAAGGCGGCCGGCATCGCGTAATCGCCGAACAGGCGCTTGCCCTTGCCCAGCAACAGCGGGAAGGTCATCAGCCGGATCTCGTCGATCAGCCCGTTGGCGAGTAGCGTCTGGATCAGATTGCCAGATCCCTGGATGAGCAGGTCAGGTCCATCCTCCTGGCTGAGGCGGCGCACCGTGGCGACGATATCTTCCCCAAGCCATTGCGTGTTCTGCCAGGTCAAAGTGTCCGGCCGGTGGGTCGCCACATATTTGGTTGCGGGGTTGAAGGCGTCCGCGATCGGATCCTTCTGATACGGCCAGTACGCGGCGAAGATGTCGTAGGTTCTGCGGCCGAGCAGCAGGGCGAAGGGCTTGGAGAAGAGTTCATCCATCGCCGCGCCCCCCACCTCGTCAAAGTAGTGGAAGGTCCAGCCGCCGAACTTGAAGCCGCCGACCGGATCTTCTTGCGGACCGCCGGGCGCCTGCATGACACCGTCGAGGCTGACGAAGGTGGCTGCGATGATCTTTCTCATTCGAATGCTCCCGTTTCTCCAATCCATGCCGTCGTGGCCGGACTCCAGCCCCAAGGACGGGCGATCGGCGGCCAATCCGACAGGGCACGCGAGATTTCTGGCGGCTCTCCGTCATTTCCGGGGTCTGGCGTGCGGTGCCGCATCGAGACCTTTCGACGAGAACCAGACGTCGCTGAAGATCGCGGTGGCGGTGCGGTCCGGTGTCCTGTCGCTGGTCAGCCAGATCGAGCGGCTGCGCGTCGCCTCGTCGCGGGTCGGAATTTTTGCGGCAAGCTCCGCAACCGAGGCACCGAAGCATGGGATGAACCAGGAGCGCATGAATGGATCGCAGGCGAAGCCCCTGTCGGTACGGGTCACCATCACCGCCAGCGGCACGCGCTCGGCCGGGCGCCAGGGAAAGATCATGCGGCCGCCTGGGCGCAACGCCTCCAGCCATCCGGCCGGAGGGGCGACGACGCCGGCGTTGACATAGATGATATCGGATGGCGGCAAGGGCGCGGTCACGGCATCGCCATGGACGACCGTCGCGTTGCCACAGGCTTCGAGATTTTTGCGTGCCAGGTCGGCCAGCCTGTCGTCGAGTTCGAAAGCGGTGACGGTGCCGCCAGGTGAAACCAGCCTGGCCAGCAAGGCGGTGTAGTAGCCGGTACCAGAGCCGATATGAGAAACGGCCTCGCCGGGCTTCGGCGCCAGCTTTCCGATCCACATGGCGTGCAGGAACGGCTCGCCATTGTTGATGCCCTTGTCGGCATCAAGCACCACCAGCACGTTCTGATAGAGGTGCGCCGGGTCGGCGCTCGGCGTCGTGACCTTGCCATTGCCGGCGATGATTGTCCACGGCCCTGGGCCAAGAAAGGCTTCGCGCGGCACCTCGGCGAACACCTCTTCCAGGCGCGGGTCTGGCGAGGCGGCATTGGCCGCCATCAGCCGCGCGTAGATAGCGCGGGCCGGCGATCTGTCGCGGATCATGCTCAGGAACGTGCGAACTGCCGGTGAGACCTCAGCCGCCGCCGAACATCGTGTCGTAGAGCAGCTTGAAGTTCAGCACCAGGATGATCGCCGCGACCACCCAGGCAAGGGCTGCGACGCCGCGCGGAATGGCGAGATTGCCCATCTTCTTCTTGTCGGAAACGAACTGCACCAGCGGCACCACCGCGAAGGGCAGCTGCATCGACAGGATCACCTGGCTGAACACCAGCAACTGGCCGGTGCCCTTTTCACCGTAGAGCGCGGTGACGACCACCACCGGGATGATGGCGAGGCCGCGGGTCAAAAGCCGGCGCGCCCAGTTGGGGATGCGCAGGCGCAGGAACCCTTCCATGATGATCTGGCCGGCGAGCGTCGCCGTCACCGTCGAGTTCAGGCCCGACGCCAGCAACGCCACGGCAAACAGGATGGAGGCGATGCCGAGGCCGAGCAGCGGCGACAGCAGTTCGAAGGCCTGGCCGATCTCCGCGACGTCGTGATGGCCGGTCTCGTGGAAGGCGACCGCCGAGACGATCAGGATCGCGGCATTGACGAACAAAGCCAGCATCAGGGCGATGGTGGAGTCGGTCGTCGCCCATTTGATGGCTTCGCGCTTGCCCTTTTCGGTGCGCTCATAGGCACGTGTCTGCACGATCGAGGAGTGCAAATAGAGATTGTGCGGCATCACCGTGGCGCCGATGATGCCGATGGCGATGTAGAGCATCGCAGGATTGGTGACGATTTCGGAGGACGGCACGAACATCGCATGCAGGATCGTGCCGGCCGGCGGCGCGGCGACGAAGATCTGGATGGCGAAGCAGCTGAAGATGATGATCAGCAGTGCAATGACGAAGGCTTCGAGATAGCGGAAGCCCTTGTTCATCAAAAGCAGCACCAGGAAGGCGTCGAGCGCCGTCAGCATAGCGCCGCCGATCAGCGGAATGCCAAACAGCAGCTGCAGCGCGATCGCGGTGCCGATGACTTCGGCGAGATCGCAGGCGATGATGGCGAGCTCGCAGGCGATCCACAGCACGAAATTGATCGGGCGCGGGTAGTAGGCGCGGCAGGCCTGGGCGAGGTCGCGGCCAGTGGCGATGCCGAGCCGCGCGGCCAGCGCCTGCAGCAGGATCGCCATCAGGTTGGACAGCATGATGATGAACAGAAGCGTGTAGCCGAACTGGGCGCCGCCGGCGAGGTCGGTGGCCCAGTTGCCGGGGTCCATATAGCCGACCGAAACCATGTAGCCGGGGCCCATGAAGGCGAACAGGCGGCGGAACCAGACGCCCGAACTCGGCACGGCGATCGAAGAATTGACCTCGCGCAGGCTGGGCTGGTCGTCCTCGTCGCGTCTGGCGAACCGCCATGCGGAACGGGAGGCTGTGGCTTCTGCTTCTGACATGGACAGGCTTTCCGAGACGTCCGGGAATGTCCATAACCTATGCCATGGCTCAACATTATGCAATATGCTATATTTCATTGTATGTGCTTTTTATCCGATGCGGAAGCGCTGGTGACAGAGGCAATTGGGAACGCCGGTTGCGCCTATAGGGGAATGCAAATAAACGGCCTGAAGAATCAGAGCCCGTGCTATAAAGCAGCAACGGCTAAACTCCCGAGGAGGAGCGCGCATTGGCGCTGAAGAACAGACCGGTCCCGCGCGAGCCACTGCCTGACGCCGACGTCCATTCGGAAGGATTCCGGCAGCAGCGCCAAGCGCGCCGCAGCGCGCTGGTCGAGGATTATGTCGAGCTGATCGCCGATCTGATCGAGGACGGCAACGAGGCGCGCCAGGTCGATATCGCCGCACGGCTCGGCGTCGCCCAGCCGACGGTGGCCAAGATGCTTACGCGGCTGTGCGCCGACGGGCTGGTGTCGAGAAAACCCTATCGCGGCGTGTTCCTGACAGAGGCCGGCCGCAAGGTCGCCGAGGAAAGCCGCATCCGCCACCAGACTGTGGAAGCTTTCCTGCGCTCGCTCGGCGTCAGCGCGGAGACGGCGCGCATCGATGCCGAGGGCATCGAGCACCATGTCAGCGCCGAGACGCTGGAAGCGTTCCGCAAGGCGATGACGGCGCGCTGAGCCGCGCCAGCCGCTCCCCGAGCCGCCGGAACCGTCCGATGTCATGCACGTTGCTCCTGGGACCGCGCGATGTCGCGCGCCAAGGGAGGAAGCGATGGGAATTGAACAGGCACCGACGGCGAAGGGCAAGCAGGCGGCCAGCGGATTAAAGCAGGCGGCTGCGAAGGACGAGCGCAAGACCGAGGCCGAGATCGGTCACCCCCTGAAGAAGGGCGCGGCGCGTTTCGAGGAGCGTTCGAAAAGCTCGGACGGCAAAAGCGCCGGCGCCAAGCAGAAGGGGTAAGTCCGTTGCGCGATGCAGGGTTGGTTCACTCGCGAACATCCTGCACCCAGCTTCTGGGATGGCCGTCGACGCGGAACTGGAAGATGAAATAGGGCGGAATGCAGGTGCCTTCGCCGGGTTTGGCTTCGGCCAGATCGTCATAGCCGGCGGTGCAGATATAGTCCTCGCGGCAGGGATGCGCCTTGTCGCAGGCGCGCAGGCCGGCGGTCTTGGTGAACTCCCTGGTGCAGAATTTGTGATCCTTGCCCGCGGCGATGCAGTCGTTGAAGCCGGTCTTGGCCAGCCGGCCGCAGGTGGCCTCGTCGGGAAGCCTGTCGCAGGTCGCCTTGCGCAGCATGCCGCCGGGAAAGCCGCCGGTCTTCTGCTGCGGGTTGTCGTAGCGCTGACGCGCCGCGCCATAACCGGCGAGCTTCACCACCGGTTTCTTGTCGCGTGCGGGGTCGATGGCGCATGCCTTGGCGGTGGCCGGCGACAGACGGCAATACTGGTCGCTGCCCCATGTCGACATCTTGATCTCGCCGAACTCGACGGGGTCGCCGACCGCGGTGCCCTTCTCGCTGACACAGGTGCCGAAACCCGGGTGGATGGAGCTTTCGTGGACGCCGGCGCAGCGCAGGCCGGCGCCGCAGGTCCAGTCCTCGAAGCTTGCGTCCTTACCGCTATAGCAGATCGAGCCCCAGCCATTGTAGAGGTCGGTGCCCTTCAGCGCCTCGGCATATTTCTGGTCGGGACGGGCGGCGAAACCTCTGGTGAAATCCGGATGACCGCCGGCGGCGAACTGCTCGACAATGGCGCGGCGGCGCGGCAGGTCGGCGAAGAAGACGGCCGAACCAGGCACGAAGACGGCGTTGCGGCGCGGCTCGCTGGCCGGGTCGGCGCCGGTGTAGTGGAAGCCGGCGATGCCATGCGTCTGGTGGCAGCCGGTGCAGCTCATCTCGTTCAGCCGCAGGTCGAAGCCGGCCACGGACTTGATGGTGGCGAGCGTATTGCCCCGGGCGACATAGTCCTTCAGCGCCTTGTCGATATCGGCATCGTCGACCAGCCCATAGGCGATGTTGTTCTGCGAGCGGCTGAGGCCTCCAGGCGCGACCGAAACGGCGCTTTTGGCCAGGAATTTTTCGTCGATGACCAGCCGGCCATGGTCGAGGTCGTAGATGTTGCGGTCGTTGAGCAGCCATTTGGCGAAGGCCGGCTTGTCGGCCAGCACCGTCGCCCGATCGATCTGGTTCTCCATCCTCGATTCGTAGAAGCTCGAGGTCGCCGGATTCCATTTGAAGATCTTCAGGAGGTACTCGGCGTGGCCGCCGAAATCGCGCCGCGTCGAGGCCGACAGTCTGAGCACCTGCATGTTGAGTTCGAGCCGCATGATCTGCGAGGAGTTCAGCATGGCGCCCGACAGCGGGCCTTCGTCGGAGCGCAGCCAGGCGGCGAGCTGGTCGGGCGGCAGATCCTTTTGACCGGCGGCCAGCCAGCGGTTGGCGACGTCGGCGCAGGACACATCGGTGGTATCAGGCAGATCCTTCGAGGCGCGGGCCTGCGCCTGCCTTGGCTTGGCGTTGAACACCAGGCTCATGGTCAACGGCAGGCGTGAGGAAATGCGCTGCGCAGTCTTCCCCCCGATTGGCTTGCCCTTGGCCGACTTTTCCGCGACCGAATAGTGGAAGCGGTAGATCAGCCTGATCTCACCGCATTCGGTGTGGCCGAGATAGCCACGGTCCATGCGGTTGACGATGCCAGTCAGGTCGAGCGTAGAGCCGTCGTCGTCGATGTATCTCGGATTGAATTTCTGGCTGGTGTCCTTCGATTTCGCCATGGCGGCGACATAGGGATCGGGGCTGGTCTTCGGCTCCTCGGCGATCTCGAGCTTGACCGTGTCGCGCACCGTGGCCAGCGCCGGCACCGAAAACAGGCCGCGATTGTCGACCTCGCGGGTAAGGCCGAGTGCCGGCCCGAGCAGGCGGCTGATCGAAAGACCGTCACGCTCCAGCGCCTGCAAGGTGGCGGGATCGGTGACGGCAACGCTGGAATCGAGCGTCACCGCGTCGGCGTCCATGACGCCAAGACAGAGCAGGGTCGCGAGCAGCGACAGGAATCGACCGATCGTCTTCAGTCTCACGCGCCCCTCCCGTTGCGGCGATGCTACAGGCGTTCGCCGGTCACGGCCAGTGCTCTGAAGCAGTCACGCGGGCGCTGAAAAATACTGTGACTTGGTGCAACCATTGGGATAATTGTTTGTTGGGTTGAGCCGGCCTGCCGGAGCAACGGGGACGTTTACATCACGGGGAATTGCCATGCTCTGGAAAGGCCGTCGTCAGAGTGACAATATCGAGGACGACCGCAGCGAGGGCGGCGGCGGCGGGATAGGAGGCGGCGGCCAATTCCGCCTGCCGATCGGCGGTCGCACCGGCGGCGGCGGTAGCATCATCCTCGTCATCCTGGTGGTGCTGGCCGGATGGTATTTCGGCTTCGATCCCTCAGCGATCCTGGGCGGCGGCGACGGTGGCCTGCTGCCCGGCGGCGGTGGCCAGATCACCGACAACAGCGGCGGTCAGGACAGCGGGACCGCCCCCGCCAATGACGAGATGAAGCAGTTCGTGGCGACCGTGCTCGCCGAGACCGAGGATACCTGGACCGGCATCTTCAAGTCGCAGGGGTTGACCTATGAAGACCCGAAGCTGGTGCTGTTTTCCGGCCAGGTCCGCTCCGCCTGCGGCTTTGCCTCTGCGGCTGCCGGACCGTTCTATTGTCCTGGAGACCACAAGGTCTATCTCGACATGACCTTCTTCCAGCAGCTCGACCAGCAGTTCGGCGCTTCCGGCGAGTTCGCCCGTGCCTATGTGATCGCGCATGAGGTCGGTCACCACGTGCAGAATCTCACCGGCATCATGGGCAAGTTCAACCAGATGCGGCAAGGCATGAGCGAAGCCGATTCCAACCAGCTGTCGGTGCGCATCGAGTTGCAGGCCGACTGCTTCGCCGGTGTCTGGGCGCACTACACCGGGCAGAAGGGCATATTGGAGCAGGGCGATTTCGAAAGCGCGCTCAACGCCGCCAAGCAGATCGGCGACGACACGCTGCAGAAGAAGACGCAGGGCTATGTCGTGCCGGAAAGCTTCAACCACGGCACCTCGCAGCAGCGGCAGACCTGGCTGGCGCGCGGCTACAAGAGCGGCAAGCTTTCGGATTGCAACACGATGAGCGGTGCAATCTGAGCACTCGATTCACACCGGCAGCCTGACGGCGAACACGCCGTCAGGGGATGTCAGGATCAAACATTCCTGCCTGTTCCCGCATTGTTCCTTATCGCGGCCTCGCCTATAAGGTTCGTTCGCCCAGGCCCCGGGGCGGACCGAGGAGCTTGACCCGCCATGATCGATCCCAAAACCGCCAGGCGGGGCCTGGCGCTCGTTTTCACCACGCTGCTGCTCGACATCATCGGCTTCGGCATGATCATGCCGGTGCTGCCGGCCTATCTCAGGGAATTGACCGGTGTCAGCATCAGCGGCGCGGCGATCGAAGGCGGCTGGCTGTTCTTCGTCTATGCGGCGATGCAGTTCTTCTTCGCGCCGATCATGGGCGGCTTGAGCGATCGGTTCGGACGGCGGCCGATCCTGCTCGCCTCGGTGCTGACCTTCTCCATCGACAACCTGATCTGCGCGGTCGCGTGGTCATACCCGATGCTGTTCATCGGGCGCGTGCTGGCCGGCATTTCGGGCGCCAGCTATTCGACGACATCGGCCTTCATCGCCGACATCTCGAACGATGAGAACCGGGCGAAGAATTTCGGCCTGTTGGGCATCGCCTTCGGCGTCGGTTTCGTCATCGGGCCGGTGCTGGGCGGATTGCTCGGCACGTTCGGACCGCGGGTGCCGTTCTATTTCGCCGCCGGGCTTGCCTTCGTGAACTTCCTGATCGCGATGTTCTTCCTGCCGGAAACGCTGGATGAAAAGCATCGGCGCCGCTTCGAGTGGAAACGCGCCAACCCGGTCGGCACGCTGCTGCAGATGCGCCAGTATCATGGCATCGGCTGGATCGGGCTGGTCTTCTTCCTGATGACGCTCGGGCACATGATGTACCCGGCGGTCTGGTCGTTCGTCTCCAATTACCGCTATGGCTGGAGCGAGCAGCAGATCGGCTTCTCGCTCGGCGCCTTCGGCCTGTGCGGCGCGATCATCATGGGCACGGTTCTGCCACGCGTCATCCCCAGGCTCGGCGAATGGAGGACGGCGGTTATCGGCCTGACATTCACGGCTGCGAGCGCGTTCGGCTACGCCTTCGCCTCGCAGGGATGGATGGTCTATGCGGTGATCGTCGTCGGCTGCCTGGAAGCGCTGGCCGATCCGCCGCTCCGAAGCCTCGCCGCAGCCAAGGTGCCGCCGTCGGCACAGGGCGAACTGCAGGGCGCGATGACCTCGATCTTCTCGATCACCTCGATCATCACGCCGCTGCTCTATACGGCGATCTTTTCCTGGTTCACCGGCCCAAGCGCGCCGGTGACTTTCGGTGGTGCGCCCTATCTGGTCGGTGCGTGCTTCCTGACGCTGGCGGTCATCGTCTTTGTCACCAAGGTGGCGCGGTCGGCGACGCGTGCAAATGTCACCACCGGCGTCGCCGAAGACGGGGCACAGGTATGAGCCACGACAGCCGCATTGCGCTGACAAAGGACGTGTCGCTGTCGCGGCTGGTCTTCGGTGCCTGGCGCCTGCTCAACGGAGCCGTGCGCCCGGATGCCGATCAAGTCGCAAGGCTGATCGGCAGCGCCGTCGATCTCGGCCTGACCAGTTTCGACCATGCCGACATCTATGGGCACTACGAGGTCGAGGCGGCGTTCGGCGCCGGGCTGGCGCGCTGGAAAGGCAAGCGCGAGCAGATCGAGCTGATCTCGAAGTGCGACATCATGCTGGCGTCCGCCAACAGGCCGCAAAACCGGCTGAAGCACTACGACACCAGTGCGACGCATATCACAGCCTCGGTCGACCGTTCGCTCGCCAATCTCGGCACCGATTATCTCGACCTGTTGCTGCTGCACCGGCCGGATCCTCTGATGGATGCGGACGAGATGGCGGCGGCACTTGCCGCGCTGGTTAAATCAGGCAAGGCGAGGGCGGTCGGCGTGTCCAATTTCACGCCGTCGCAGTTCGACCTGCTGGCATCGCGGCTGCCGTTTCCCTTGGCCACCAACCAGATCGAGATGTCGGTGCTGAAGACGTCTGTTCTGACCGACGGCAGCCTCGATCACGCGCAGCGTCTCGGCTACGCGCCGATGGTCTGGTCGCCGCTCGGCGGCGGCTCGCTGTTCACCGGCAAGGAAGCGCGCGAGGCGCGGGTGCGGGCGGCACTGGCGGCGGTAGCAGCCAAGATTGGCGCCGGCGATCTCGCCGCTGTCGCCATCGCCTGGCTGCTACGCCATCCCGCCCGGCCAGTGCCGGTGCTCGGTTCGATGAAGCCGGAACGTTTGGCGGCGATGGTCAAGGCGCGCGATATCGTGCTCGACCGCCAGCAATGGTTCGCCATACTGGAGGCCAGCGAAGGCCGGCCGGTGGCTTAGGACCGCGTGTTTGGGGAGCGAGGCTGCGAGATGTTTGCGCTGCCCCTCATCCGCCTGCCGGCACCTTCTCCCCGTATAGTGACGGGGAGAAGGGAGATCCGCCGTGACCTCGCCGCCCTTTTTTGCAACGTCGACAATTGGCGAAATCTTGGCGACGGCGTCTTTCTCCCCGTTACTATACGGGGAGAAATGCCCGGCAGGGCAATGAGGGGCGGCGCGACGCCTCTCAAGCCCGCTCGGCCAGCAATTCCTCGCCGCGCTTTTCGCGGATCAGGTTGACGAAGCGACGGAACAGATAGTGCGAGTCCTGCGGGCCGGGCGAGGCCTCGGGGTGGTGCTGGACCGAGAACACCGGGCGGCCGGTCAGCGCTATGCCGCAGTTCGAACCGTCGAACAGCGAGACATGGGTTTCCTCGACGCCCGCTGGCAGCGAGTCGGCGTCGACGGCAAAGCCATGGTTCATCGAGACGATCTCGACCTTGCCGGTGGTGTGGTCCTTGACCGGATGATTGGCGCCGTGGTGACCCTGGTGCATCTTGGCGGTCCTGCCGCCCAGCGCCAGCGCCAGCATCTGGTGGCCCAGGCAGATGCCGAACACCGGAATGTCGGTCTTGAGCAGATCCTGGATGACCGGTACGGCATAGCCGCCGGTGGCTTCCGGATCGCCGGGGCCGTTGGAGAGGAAGATGCCGTCGGGCTGCATGGCCAGGATCTCTTCCGAGCCGGTGCTGGCCGGAACCACGGTGACCTTGGCGCCGAGGCCGGAAAGCAGGCGCAATATGTTGCGCTTGACGCCGTAGTCGATGGCGACGACGTGCATGGAGGGCTCGGCCTGTTCGCCAAAGCCTTCGTTCCACACCCAGGGCGTCTCGCGCCAGACCGAGGACTGACCCGAAGTGACTTCCTTTGCAAGGTCGAGCCCGATCAGGCCCGACCAGGCGGCGGCGCGGCGCTTCAGGTCTTCGAGGTCGAAGACGCCGTCGGGCGCGTGCGCGATGACGGCGTTGGGCATGCCCTTTTCACGGATCAGCGCGGTCAGCGCGCGGGTGTCGATGCCCGAAAGCGCGACGATGCCGCGCTTCTTCAGCCACTGGTCGAGGTGACCGGCGGCGCGGTAGTTGGACGGATTGGTGACGTCGGCCTTGAACACCGCGCCCACGGCGCCGGCGCGTGCGACCGGGTTGAGGTCCTCGATGTCTTCGCCGTTGGTGCCGATGTTGCCGATATGCGGGAAGGTGAAGGTGACGATCTGGCCGGCATAGGACGGGTCGGTGAGGATTTCCTGGTAGCCGGTGAGTGCCGTGTTGAAGCAGACTTCGGCGACGGCCGAGCCGGTGGCGCCAAGGCCGCGACCCTCGATGACAGTACCATCGGCCAGCACCAGCAGGGCGGTCGGCTTTTCGGTCGCCCAGGCGGGGGTCGACGTGGGGGTCAACGCGGGCGTCATCTCGGCCATGTCGGCACTCCTATCAGACCGCGCGCTTGCAACCGGCCCGGTGGGCCATCCGCGCGGCCAACGGCGCGAAGCGGCGATTTCGCGGCTCCCACGCAGTCAGGCTTCAGTTCATGCAAGGCTGAGTACATAGGGGAAGGGAGCAGGGTGGTCAATGATCATGCGAAATGCGACGGCAATTTATTTCATTGAGCAATATCAGAGGCTTGCCGCGTGATATGAGGGTTTGCCTTGGCTTGTCCCCGGCGCTATTGTCCGCGCCGGCCGAAGGAGAAAGCACGATGCGCGGAAAAATCGCCGAATCCCTGAAGAGCGCGATGAAGGCGCAGGACAAGCACCGGCTGCCGACATTGCGGCTGATCCAGGCCGCCATACACGATCGCGACATCGCCAATCGCGGCGCCGGCAAGGAACCGGCCAGCGACGAGGAGATCCTGCAGATCCTGGCCAAGATGGTGAAGCAGCGCGAGGAATCGGCCAAGGCGTTCGAGGACGGCAAGCGGCCGGAACTGGCAGCGCAAGAGCGCGGCGAGATGGAGATCATCCGCGGCTTCCTGCCGACGCAGCTCGACGATGCGGCGATCGCCGCCGCGGCGCGCGAGGCGATCGCCGCGACCGGTGCCACCAGCCAGAAGGACATGGGCAAGGTGATCGCCGCGCTGAAGCAGAAATATGCCGGCCAGATGGATTTCGGCAAGGCAAGCGGCATCGTCAAGGGGCTGCTGCAGTAGGGCGCTGTCCATCATTCAGTTCCGTAGCGATTTCAGCTGACCTGGCGCCGCCGAATCCAGGTCGGGAGTGGAACTTGGATACCTCCGAGATGTTTATCAGTCATGCAACTGGAGAGATGTCATGACTGAGAACGAAACCCGCTATGAAACCGGTGCGAGGAAGTATCCAGCGAAGACCGGTGCCGACGCGTCTGATGAATTCTCCCAGGACGCGGCCGGCAACAAGCAGCCTGCCGGGGGAATGGGGCTCACCCGCGGGAAGGATGAAGTAGAAGACCGTACCCGCCAGTCGGAGGGACAAAACCCGCCAAGGCTAGTCACGCCGAGCCCCGCAACCGAAAAGACGTCCGGTGCCGGCCCCGCTGTCGCGGAGCGTTCAAAGGACGCCAAGGCTCCGAAGAGCGGCCGCCAGCCGGGAGCGTATGTCAAGAAGTGATCGCTGGACGGGACCCGAGAGGTTCTGGCACTACACGGCCCGTCATTAACGACCGGTTTCCGCTAGCGCTTTTCGCGACTGGTTGGTCGGCATCTCTCTGGCGGGCCTCCGAGGCTCAAACGCGCGGCGCAATGCCGGTGCCTCCTGCTGGATATGGTCCCACAGCCGGTTCGCGACCGGGCCTCACGGCTCCTTGCAGATCGGCACTGGTTGCGACGGTGCCGCCGGATGGTCTTTCTTGTATTGCACGATGATCGGCTCGAGGGTTTTTCGCGGCCAGAATTTCGGCGTGCCGATTTCCTTCAGGCATGATGCGTTCCAGTAGAGATCGGTGCCGGACAGCGAATGGCTTTTGGCCGATGCTTGCGCGGCGGCGGCGATGTCGCGCGATTCCGGGTAGATGTAGAGCGTCGTCGGGTTATCCTTGACCATCGCGATGATCTGCCGCGCGTCCGCCGGCGCCCAGCTGGTGCAGCCATTGCTGCGGCCGCCGGCATAGTCCACCAGCTTGCCGAACGGCACCAGACCATCGTGGTCGGCATAGGAGCTGTTCGGGCTTTTGCGCATGCACATGCCGCGCAGCACCTGCGCGGCATGGCCGCCGATCACGCGCTGCCTGGCGTTGGCGGCTTCGCCTTCGCCATCGAACTGGATGAAGGTGCGCTGGAAGGCCACGTCCTGCTTCGCGCCGGTGCGGTAATAGCCCTTGAACGAGGTTTTCGCTTCGTGGGTCATGTAGGCACCGCCGGCGGTCAGTTCCGAATCCATGGCATTGCCGAAGTTCTTCGCGCACCGTCTGCCATTTGAAAAATCGACCGTGCCTTTCAGGTTGCGGCCGCCGCCATGCCCCGACGAGATGGCGCGAAACGACTGGCTGGCTTCGCACACGACGTAATATCGGCGCCCCAGCACGCCGTTGCCCAGATCGCCGGGACGCGTGGCATCCATGGCAAAATAGCAGGGGTTCCTGACCACGTCTTGCGCGACCTTCTCGCGGTAAAGCGCTCGCGCCCGCTCCAGCACCACTTGCGAGATCTGGCCATCGCCGTCGCCGACATGAGCCTGCAGCCAGGCCGGAATATCGGATGGTGCGGCCAACGACCGGGCCGATACCGTCAAGGCGATGACGACAAGCAACAAGCCGGCGACGATACCCAAAGGGACAGATCTCAACCGCACCGGTTCAATTCTCCTGTCGAAGCCTTGCGAATCCGTGCGGTGTTTGCCGCACGCGACTCAATCATAAAATGTCTCGTGGCAATCGGCGAAACACATCTTGTTTAGCGGGCACGCAAGTTCAAACGAACCGAGTCGGGGTGCAAGCCGCCCTTAGACCGGGATGCTGCTCCAAGGTTTGCGAAATGGGTTGAGCGTGCTCCCGGCCACGGCTAGAGAGCATGGATCATGGTCGAGATCGTCAGACCCACGCTTGAACATCTGCCGTCCTACAAGGCGGCGCTCGAGCGCGGCTGGTCGCCGGACAATGTGCGGCTCTTGCAGGCGACGCGCGAACAACTTGCGGCGATAGAGGAGGATCCAGTGGCATTCCTGGCCAGCCTCGACGATCCCGAGGCGAAAGGTGGCCCGATCACCTTGCCCGACGGGACGAAAGTGCCACGCCTGCCGGGTTTCCGTCGCTGGATTTGGGACGGCGAGGCGTCGGGCTCGATCGGCTTGCGTTGGCAGAAGGGCACGGTGGACCTGCCGCCGCATGTGCTTGGCCATATAGGCTATGCGGTGGTGCCGTGGAAGCGGCGGCGCGGCTACGCGACCGAGGCGCTGCGGCTGATGCTGGACGAGGCGAGAGCGGTTGGCCTGGCTCACGTCGAGATCACCGCCAAGCCGGGCAATCCGGCGTCGCACAAGGTGATCCTGGCCAATGGCGGCAGGCTGGTCGAGCGCTTCTTCGAGGATGCCGCCTATGGCGGGGCGGAGAGTTTGCGGTTCCGGATCGGGCTGTAGCCGGCGCCATCCTCACCCGTGCTCGTCGGCACACAGCGTGTTCGGACAGGGCGCCGATGGGTAGGTTGAGGCGCTACTCGGCGGCGGCCGTCAGCGGCGGCGTGGCGTTGCTGCGCGCTTCCCAGAAATACGAGGCGAGTGCCACGAGCACGGCGACCAGCATCGCGAAAGCGCCAAGCAGCGGCAGGCTGCGATAGCCGAAGCCGCTGTTCAGCATGGCGGCGCCCAGCGACGCGGCCAGCGCGATGCCGACATTGAAGCCGGACGGGATCAGCGAGGAGGCGAGGTTCGACGCGTCCGCGGTCCAGGCCAGGATGCGGGTCTGGATCGGCGTGCCGATGGCGAAATTGAGGCCGCCCCAGATGACGATCGCCACGATCATCGGCAGGGGATAGGGGCTGACGGCATAGATCACCGCCAGCGTCACCGTCTGCAGGGCAAGCATGGTGATCAGCGAGGGCATCAGTTTCCAGTCGGAGAGCTTGCCGCCGAGGAAGACGCCGAGCGTGGCGCCGAGGCCGTTGAGCAGCAGCACCCAAGGCACCAGATCCTCGTCCAGCCCGGTGATCTCAAGCAGGGTCGGGGTGATGTAGGTGAACAGGCCGAACTGGCCGATCATCAGCATCAGCATCAGGATCAGCGAGGTCCAGACCTGCTGGCGCGCCAGCACGCGGACCTCGCGGGCAAGGCCGGCATGCTTCGCTTGATATCCCGTGGTGCGCGGCAGAAGGGCCGCCATGGCAAAAGTTGCCGCGACGCCAAGCGCGCACATCACCCAGAAGGTCGCGCGCCAGCCCCAGATGTTGCCGATCGCGGTGCCCGCCGGCACGCCGATGACGTTGGAGACGGTCAGGCCGGACAGGATGACGGCGACCGCCATGCCACGCTGGTCCTCGCGCACCAGGCCGACCGCCACCACCATGGCGACGCCGAAATAGGCGCCATGCGCGACCGCGACGGCAATGCGCAACAAGAGCATCGAGGTGAAGTCCGGCGCCAGTGCGCAGGCCGCCTGGCCGATGGTGAAGGCGATGGCGAGACCGAGCAGCAAGGTCTTGCGCGAGATCGATTTGGTGGCGAGCGCCAGCAGCGGTCCGCCAATGGCGATGCCGCAGGCGTAGCCCGAGACGAGATAACCCGATGTGGGAACCGAGACGCCGAGCCCCTGTGCCACCTGCGGCAGCACGCCGGCGATGACGAACTCGGTGGTGCCGAAGGCGAAAGCGGCGATGAACAGGGCGATGAGTGGAAGCGACATGGGAAAAGCCTTGGCTGGAACGGCCTCAAACCACGGATGGGCCTTGCGGGCAATCCAGAAATTGTGGGCGTCGGTTTAGGTTTTCTTCAGTGAGGGTGCAAGGCGGTGAAGCTGCCAATCTCCCCCCAAGTGGGGGAGATGGCCGACAGGCCAGAGAGGGGCGCTGTCCCGCCACCCTATCAATTTTCTGCCCCTGGGACTGACGCCTGCGGCAGATTAAAAAATCAAAAGGCGATCAAAGGCCGCGCTCTACGGCGCCCCCTCTGTCCTGCCGGACATCTCCCCCACAGGTGGGGAGATTGGCAGCTTCACCGCCTCAGCTGGCCTTCAACCTCGATCCTGTCAGCAGGCCGCGCTCTTCCAGGACGGGATAGGCCATCGACGCCAGCAGCGAGTTGATCTGCTTCAGGTCGCGGATGGTGTCGAGGTGGATCGAGCTGGTTTCGACGCTCTTGGCGGTACCCTCGCGCAGCCGCAGGAAATGGCTGGCGCTGGTTTCCTTCTCGCGGTCACGCAACTGGTCCTTTTCCAGCACCAACTGACGGGCGGTTTCGGGATCGCGCGACACCAGCACGTTGAAGGCAAGCCGGGCGTTGGCCAGCACCGAGCCGTGGAAGGCGCACAATTCGCTCCAGCCTTCGTCGGTGAATTCCAGGCCGCGATCGAACTTCTTCTTCACATGCACCAGCATGTTGCGCACGATGATGTCGCCGACCTGCTCCAGCTTGACGCAGGCGCCGATCAGCTCCTGGCAACGCAGCGCCTCGTCCTCGGTCAGCGGATTCTTGGTGACCTTGGCAAGATAGAGCTTTATGGCCGCGTGCTTGCGGTCGACGCGGTCGTCGAGCGCGGCCAGCGCCTTGATCTTGTCGGTGTCGGCGCTCTCGTAGAGCTCGATGATGCGCTTCAGCATGATCTCGACCGTCTCGCACACCCGCACCACCTCGCGCGTGGCGTTGGCCAGCGCCTGGCTGGGCACGTCGAGCGCGCTTTCGTTGAGCGCGGAAAGCTCGACGATGTCGAGGGAGGCGGCCGGCGCGGCTTTGGTGCCGAGCGCCACGATCTTCTCGGAAACGCGGTAGACGAAACGGGCCAGCGGCAGGCCGGCGAGCAGGATGATCACGTTGAACAGGATGTGAGCGTTGACGATCTGGTCCGACGCCGTCGCGCCGAGGAAGCCGACATGCGGCCTGAAGATCATGAACAGGACCAGCATGACCAGCGAGCCGAGCCCGCGCATCAGGAGATTGCCGATCGGCACGACGCGCACGCCAGGCCCCGCCGAGCGGGTCAGCATCGGCGCGATGATCGAGGAACCGAGATTGACGCCAAGGATGAGGACGACGCCGAGTTCTGGACTGATCAGGCCACGCCCGGCGAGCGTTGCCATCAGCAGCACCGCCGCGATGCTGGACTGGAACAGCCAGGTGATCAGCGCCGCCAGCAGATAGGCGGTGATGGAATCGCTGGAGAAGTAGTTGATGATGACCGGCATGAGCTGGCTGTTGCGCAGCGGCTCCGACGCTTGGCCGATCATTTCCAGCGACAGGATCAGAAGGCCGATGCCGACCAGGATGCGGCCGGTCTGGCGCCAGTCGCGCCGCTCGGTGGCCATGAACATCACCGTGCCGGTGATCAGGCAGAGTGGCACCAGCAGCGTCAGATCGAAGGTCAAAAGCTTGACCACGAGCGCCGAGCCGATCTCGGCGCCGCGCACCGCCAATTGGCCCGCTGCACCCGAGACGATGCCGGAACCAGCGAAGGAACCGACCAGCAGGGTGACCGCGGTCGAGCTTTGCAAAGCGATCGCAAGGCCAGTGCCGGCCAGCACCGCCATGATCGGATTGCGCATGGTGGCGCGCAATTTGTGGCGCAGCACATCGCCATAGGCACGTTCGACGCCGGTCTTGACCATGCGGGTGGCAAACAGCATCAGCGCCACGGCGCCGGCCAGGTGCAGAAGGACGACGGAACCGCTCATCGTGGCACCTGCACGCAGGAACGGGCCGCGACGCGGACAGCACGACGGGCAGGGCGGAAAGCTAGGGTGCGAATCATGGTCATGGCAGTCATCGATGGTAGCAGGGATAATAGCTGGAATATATTTTAGCCGGATAATAAAATTTGTCGATTTCAAAGGCCCACGGGGGCGCGACGGGCCGTGTCGGAAAATGGACGGAGGCGAAATTGGTTGCATTTCCGGGCCACGGGCGGGACGGCAGCTCGGCCAGCTCCGCCGCGCTTTCGGTGCCTGTCTTTGCGGGGCTGTTCAACTCATCGTTCTAAACCAGCGAATTCATTACATAATTGTAATGCTGGTGTTCAGTTTCAGTTCATCGATTGACCGCTACTCCTCGGGACATCGACAACCAAGGAGACTTTCCATGAAACGCATCGTCCTTTCCGCGCTTGCTTTCTCGATGTTGGCCGCCACCTCGCTCACCGGCCACGCCGCGCCGATCGACGCGCCGGTCGCGCCGCGGTCGAATTACACCAAGGTCGACTGGCAGAAGCCGACTCACCGGGATGTCAGGAAGCGCGTCATCCAGAAGCGCGTCTTTCAGAAGAAAGTCATCGTGAAGCGGAACTACTGGCGCAACGGCCAGCGATATTCCGGCTGGAGGCAGCACCGGCCGGTTCGCGACTACGGCCGCTACGGCCTGCGTCGCCCGGGCCCCGGCCAGGAATGGATCCGCGTCGGCAACGACTATGTGCTGGTCGGCATCCTCTCCGGCGTCATCTTCGGCGCGCTTGCCGCACACTAAAGCACCCAGCGCCGGACTTGAAGGAAGGCGGCCCGCAACGGCCGCCTTTCTTTTTGCCCTGTGGAAACCGGGTATGGCCGGTATTGGGGGTCGTCGGATTTCGCCGGCATGATTATATGGTGGCGAAACGAGTTCCCTCAATGCGCTTTCCACCCGCCTTTCTCGATGAGATCCGCGACCGCGTGCCGATTTCACAGGTCATCGGCCAGCGCGTCGCGTGGGATCGCAAGAAAACCAATACGTCACGCGGCGACTATTGGGCCTGCTGCCCGTTCCATGGCGAGAAGAGCCCATCCTTCCACTGCGAGGACAAGAAGGGGCGCTACCACTGTTTCGGCTGCTCGGTCTCGGGCGACCATTTCAAGTTCCTCACCGAACTCGAGGGACTGAGTTTTCCCGAAGCGGTCGAGAAGATCGCCGACATGGCCGGCGTGCCGATGCCGGTCCGCGACGAACGGGAAGAACAGCGCGAGAAGGAACGCGCCAGCCTGACCGACGTCATGGAGATGGCGACAGCTTTCTTCCAGGAGCGGCTGCAGGGACCGGAAGGGGCGAAAGCCCGCGCCTATCTGCGCGACCGCGGGCTGACGCCGGCGACGCAACATTCGTTCCGGCTCGGCTTCGCCCCTGACAGCCGCAATGCGCTGAAGGAGCATCTCGCCGCAAAGGGCGTGCCGAAGGCGGATATCGAGGCCTGCGGGCTGGTCCGCCACGGCGACGACATCCCGGTCTCCTACGACTGGTTCCGCGACCGCATCATGTTCCCGATCCCGGATTCGCGCGGCAAGATCATCGCCTTTGGCGGCCGCGCGCTCGCCGCCGATGCGGTGGCCAAATACATGAACTCACCCGACACCGAACTCTTCCACAAGGGCAATGTGCTCTACAATTTCGCCCGCGCCCGCCAAGCGATGGCAAAGGGGGCGCTCGCCAAGGGCGGCACGGTCATCGCCGTCGAAGGCTATATGGACGTGATCGCGCTGGCGCAGGCCGGCTTCGAGAATGTCGTGGCGCCGCTCGGCACCGCGCTCACCGAAAACCAGCTCGAACTGTTGTGGCGCATGGCGCCGGAACCAATGCTGTGCTTCGACGGCGACAAGGCCGGGCTGAAGGCGGCATGGCGGGCCGCCGATCTCGCGCTGCCATCGGTGCAGGCCGGGCGCTCGGCGCGCTTCGCTCTGCTGCCGGAGGGCAAGGATCCCGATGATCTGGTCAAGGCCGAGGGGCCGGATGCATTCCGCGCGGTGCTGGCCGACGCGCGGCCGCTGGTCGACCTTTTGTGGATGCGCGAGACGGCAGGCGGCGTCTTCGACACGCCGGAGCGGCGGGCCGAACTCGAGAAGACGCTGCGCGAACTGACCAGCCGCATCCGCGACGAAAGCCTGCGCTATCACTACAGCCAAGAGATGCGTGAGCGGGTGCTGAGTTTCTTCGGCTCCCAGCGCGGTGCCCGGCAAAACCGTCAGGACTGGAAACCCGGGCAGGGCAAGGCGGCCGCACCCGGCGGGCAGTTCGCCAAGGCTGGCAGCGGCCGCATGGCGATCACCGAAAGTCTCGGCCAGTCGGCGCTGGTCAAGCGCGGCGAGGGTATGTCGGTACGCGAGGCGACGATCATCGTCGCGCTGGTCAACCATCCGCCGCTGATCGACGAGAATTTCGCCCATGTCGAGTTCCTCGACCTCGCCAATGCCGATCTGCAGCGGCTGCATGGTGCCATCCTCGACGCCATGGCGCACGACATGGCCAATGACCGCCAAGCCGTGGTGGCGACGATCGAGCGTGCCGGCTGCGCCGAGATCTGGGAGCGTGCCGTCGGCCTGATCCGGCGGGCGCGGCAATGGCCGGCGCTGGAGACGGCGGCACTCGACGATGCCCGCGACGCTCTGAACCAGGCGTTGCACTTGCAGCGCAGCGCGCGCACCTTACATAAGGAGCTGAAACAGGCGGAGGCGGCGCTCGAAGCGGATCCCTCGGACGAAAACTTCCGCCATCTGATCGAAATTCAGGCGCAATTCAGGGATGTACAAGCGACGGAAGCGCTGATCGAAGGATTTGGCGTCTCTTCGGGCAGGGCTGGTCGAGCCTAAGTGCATCTGAGTGCGGGAATGAGAGCGCGGCCGTGCCTTCTAAGGGGGCGGGGAGCGCTAAGTCGGGTAATTGATTCGCTTTTTTCATGCGAATCATGCGACAGGCGCTTGACCTTCGGACAGAATGGCGGAATCAGGACGATTCGAAACGTTAACCCGCACCCGCATCGACGGGAATGCAGCGATGTGAGGTACTGGTCACTGGACAGGCAGGCCGCCTGCCACAGATATCAGGGTTAATCTGGACTTAATGCATGTCGCCCAAGAGTGGTCGCCCAAGAGTGGAAACCGGTTTTGGGACAACGGCATGCACCAAACAATAGAGTTGATGCGGTTCGTGGCCCGGTGAAGCGCGTTTAGAAAAACGAGCGTATCCGATTTGACTGGTCCGACAGCTTACGCGGCCCCGATGTCCGGCCGCTAGGAGAAGATAAAAACTATGGCGACTAAGGAAAAGGAAGAGGTCGAGACCGAACGCGAAGGCGCCGCCGATGGCCCTCTGCTCGACCTTTCCGATGATGCTGTCAAGAAGATGATCAAGGCCGCCAAGAAGCGCGGCTATGTCACCATGGACGAGCTGAATTCGGTGCTGCCTTCCGAGGAAGTGACCTCCGAGCAGATCGAGGACACGATGGCGATGCTGTCCGACATGGGCATCAACGTCGTCGAGGATGACGAGCAGGGCGAAGAGGCCGAGGCCGGCGACACCGCGGCCGATGCCGAGGAAGACGCCAACGAACTGGCCGAGCAGACCGGCACGGCGGTCGCCGCCACCACCACCAAGAAAGAGCCGACCGACCGCACCGACGATCCGGTGCGCATGTACCTGCGCGAGATGGGCTCGGTCGAGCTTCTGTCGCGCGAGGGCGAAATCGCCATAGCCAAGCGCATCGAAGCTGGCCGCGAGACGATGATCGCCGGCCTGTGCGAAAGCCCGCTGACCTTCCAGGCCATCATCATCTGGCGTGACGAGCTCAACGAGTCCAAGATCCTGCTGCGCGAGATCATCGACCTCGAAGCCACCTATGCCGGCCCCGAGGCCAAGCAGGCGCCGGTGGTCGAACGCATCGAGGAGGCCCCCAAGGCCGAGGAAAAGCCGCGCCGCGGCCGCGACGAGGAAGAAGACATCACCAATGTCGGCGCCGATACGCGCGGGCTGACGGATGACGACGAGGAAGACGAGGACGAGGCGAGCCTGTCGCTGGCGGCGATGGAAGCCGAACTCCGCCCGCAGGTGATGGAGACGCTCGACGTCATCGCCGACACCTACAAGAAGCTGCGCAAGCTGCAGGACCAGCAGGTCGAGAACCGTCTGGCCGCGGCCGGCACGCTGTCGCCCAGCCAGGACCGCCGGCTGAAGGAGCTGAAGGACCAGCTGATCAAGGCGGTGAAGTCGCTGTCGCTCAACACCGCGCGCATCGAGGCGCTGGTCGAGCAGCTCTACGACATCAACAAGCGGCTGGTGCAGAACGAAGGCAAGCTGTTGCGGCTCGCCGAGAGCTACGGCGTGCGCCGCGAGGAGTTCCTGAAGGAATATCAGGGTTCCGAGCTCGACCCGAACTGGACGCGCGCGATCGGCAATCTGACCTCGCGCGGCTGGAAGGAATTCACCAAGAACGAGAAGGATGCGATCAAGGAGCTGCGCGCCGAGATCCAGCACCTGGCCACCGAAACGGCGATCTCGATCCTGGAATTCCGCAAGATCGTCAACCAGGTGCAGAAGGGTGAGCGCGAGGCCGCGATCGCCAAGAAGGAAATGGTCGAGGCCAATCTGCGTCTCGTCATCTCCATCGCCAAGAAATACACCAATCGCGGCCTGCAGTTCCTCGACCTTATCCAGGAAGGCAATATCGGCCTGATGAAGGCGGTCGACAAATTCGAATACCGCCGCGGTTACAAGTTCTCGACCTACGCGACGTGGTGGATCCGGCAGGCGATCACCCGTTCGATCGCCGACCAGGCGCGCACTATTCGTATCCCGGTGCACATGATCGAGACGATCAACAAGATCGTGCGCACCTCGCGCCAGATGCTGCACGAGATCGGCCGCGAGCCGACGCCGGAGGAACTGGCCGAAAAGCTCGCCATGCCGCTCGAAAAAGTGCGCAAGGTGTTGAAGATCGCCAAGGAGCCGATCTCGCTCGAAACGCCTGTTGGCGACGAGGAGGATTCGCATCTGGGCGATTTCATCGAGGACAAGATGGCGATCCTGCCGATCGACGCGGCGATCCAGGCCAACCTGCGCGAGACCACCACGCGGGTGCTCGCCTCGCTGACGCCGCGCGAGGAGCGTGTGCTCAGAATGCGCTTCGGCATCGGCATGAACACCGACCACACGCTGGAAGAAGTCGGCCAGCAATTTTCGGTCACCCGCGAGCGTATCCGCCAGATCGAAGCCAAGGCGCTGCGCAAGCTCAAGCATCCGAGCAGGTCGCGCAAGCTGCGCAGCTTCCTCGACAGCTGAGTCGGGGATTCATCTCCGCGAAGAATTGAGGGCGCCGACTGGCGCCCTTTTTCGTTTCAGGCGGTTGCTTCTACAACGGCACGTTCAGCCGAGCTCCCTTGACGATGATGCTGCCGCGATCCTGCAAGTGATGGCATGAATACGTGCTGTGAATGAATAGGTGCTTGCGGGACGTTCGTTGCGGGAGGATAATTTCGCGTCGGATGCATTTTCTGGGCGACAACCCGGATGCCCGCCCCGGCGAAGCCGCCGTGCTCCGTGGCCCCGGAGGGAGGTGTGCCATGACGACCTACATCATGCTGATGACCTGGACCGAGCAGGGCGCGAAAAACGTTCGCGACTCGCCCAAGCGGCTCGACGCCGCCAGGAAGCAGCTTGGCGAGATGGGCGGATCGTTCAAATCGTTCTACCTGACCATGGGCGATTACGACATGGTGGCGGTGGTCGAAGCGCCCGACGACGCTGTGCTGGCGCGTTTCGCGCTAATGTTGGCGGCGAGCGGCAATATCCGGACGCGAACGCTCAAGGCTTTCCCTGAATTCGCTTATCGCGAGATCATCACTTCGCTTGGATGAAGCGGCCGGCAGGGTTCCGGAAGTCGACCTGGTGCCGGCTTGACGGCGCTTTGCCACAGGACGGGACGCCTCGCCGTGATAGAATGCGGCGAGGGAGATCGCGATGAGCAATTCTTCGATGTTGGCTATCGGCCTTGCCGCGTTGTCCTTGATGCCGATCCATGCCAGCGCCGCCGTACAAAAACCGGTCGGCATGGCCAATCCGGCATCCGTCCATTGCAAGGAGGTTAGCGGGCGCCTGACAATCAGGAAGGACAAGGCCGGCAACGAATATGGATTCTGCCGCTTGCCCAACGGCCGCCTGTGCGAGGAGTGGGCGCTGTTTCGCGACAACAAATGCGTCGGGCCGAAGCCGGCCATGCGCGGCAAATGACGTGTGCGTATCATAGGGTGAAATGATATGTCTGAAACGCACTCTCATCTTTGGCCCGGTGTGCCGCTAGCCCTTGGCTCGGCCGCTTTGTTTGGCGCGACGCCGCCATTGGCGAAGCTGCTGCTTGATGCGGTCAATCCCTTTATGCTGGCTGGCTTGCTCTATCTCGGCGCCGGTGTCGGGCTGGCTCTCTATCGCCTGCTGCGCGGCAAACAGGCCGCCGCCGGCGAGGCGCAGCTGGCCGCCGGGGATATCCCCTGGCTGGCGCTGGCGATCGGCATGGGCGGCGTCGTCGCGCCGGTGCTGCTGCTGTTCGGCCTCAGCCTCAGCACGGCGTCCAGCTCGGCGCTGCTGCTCAACCTCGAAGGGTTGGCGACAATGGCGATCGCCTGGGTCGTCTACCGTGAGAATGTCGACCGGCGGCTGCTTTTCGGAGCCTTCGCCATTCTGGCGGGTGCGGTTCTGCTGTCATGGGATGGCGGCGGCGTTGCCTTCAACCCAGGTGCCCTGCTGGTGGCCGGGGCCTGCGTGGCCTGGGGATTGGACAACAATTTCACGCGCAAGATCTCGGCCACCGACCCCGTGGTGATCGCCATGCTGAAAGGGCTGGTGGCGGGGGCGGCCAATGTCGGGCTGGCAGTTGCCGCCGGGGCTTCCTTTCCTCCCGCGACCATCGTTGGAGCCACTGCCGCCGTCGGCTTCCTCGGCATCGGAGTCAGCTTGGTGATGTTCATCCTGGCATTGCGCCATCTCGGCACCGCGCGCACGGGCGCCTATTACTCGCTGGCTCCCTTCATAGGCGCGCTGCTGGCCATCGTCATCCTGGGCGACGCCGTCACCTTCAACCTGGCGATCGCGGGGCTCCTGATGGGCGTCGGCCTGTGGCTGCATCTGTCGGAGCGCCATGAGCACGAACACGACCACGAGGCGCTGGAACATGAACACAGCCACGTTCATGACGAACACCACCAGCACCATGACGGGCCGGTGAGCGAGCCACATTCGCACTGGCACAGGCACGCGCCGATGCGTCACCGCCATCCGCATTATCCAGACCTGCATCACCGGCATGACCATGGGTAAATGCTGACCGTCTGGTACAACACGCGCTGTCCGGTCTGCGATGCGGGCATCGTCAGGCAGAAGCGCCGGCTGATCGAAGCGGTCAGGGCCGGCCGGATCGAATTTCGCGACATCAACCTGGAACCGATGGCGCTCACCGGATTTGGGGCCTCGCTGGAGGATATCCGCCGCCGGCTGCACGCCACCGACGCGGATGGCCGCTTGCTGGTCGGCGCCGATGTGGCGATTGCCGTGTGGCAGGTGACGCCGGGCGAGGGCTGGTTGGCAGGATTGTTCGGCAACCGGTTGACCTTGCCGCTGACTCGCTTTGCCTACGACCGCTTCGCCGGCCTGCTCTATGCTTGGAACCGGCGCAACGGCCGCTGGTAGTCAAATTTATCCATCGCATTGGTCTGAGATGACAGGCCCGGATCGGCAAACCCATGCGCTTGGTGTGCGATCAGATACATCGTAAGATATATCTTGACTCTATGGGAGTGCGCGCCTAATTAAGATATATCGTAAGATAGAACTCAAGGAGCAATCAATGCACAAAGACAATCATTTCGGGCGCGGTCATTTCGGCGAACGCATGTTCATGCACATGGCCGGCAAATTTGGTGGCAGAGGGGGCGGCGGCTTTGGCCCGTTCGGCCATGGCGGTCGCGGTGGCGGGCGCGGCGGCCCGGGCGACATGTTCCGCGCCGGGCGCATGCTGGCCGACGGCGACCTTAAGCTGATCACGCTGTCGCTGCTGGCCGAGGCGCCGCGCCACGGCTACGACATCATCAAGGCGCTGGAAGAGCGCACCAGCGGCATCTACAGCCCGAGCCCGGGCGTGGTCTATCCGACCCTGACCTTCCTTGAAGAGGCCGGCTATGCCATCTCGTCGAGCGAAGGCAACAAGAAGGTGTTTTCCATCACCGAGGCCGGGCAGGCGCATCTTGCCGATAATCGCGAGATGATCGACGGCGTGCTCGACCATCTCGAGCGCTTCGGTCGCAAGATGGCCAAGGCGCGCGACTGGTTTGGCTGGAACGATGACAGCGAGGACCGTCGCGGCGGCCGGGGCGGCCGTGGCGAACGCTCGGAAACGCGCGATGAATTCCGTGCCATCCGTCACCGCCTGCGCGCGGCGCTCGGTGAGATCGTCGATGCCCCGGCTGAAAAGCAGGCCGAGGCGATCGCCATTCTCGAAGCCGCCGCGGAAGCGCTGGAGGCGCTGTCGCACAAGTGACGTAATCGGGCGGCATCGGGCGCCGACCGGGCGAGGATTGGGTTCCTCGCCCCCATTATTACATGGGGGCGAGGAAAGCCCGGGTGACCGGGCTTTTTTCGTCAGGTGTGCCGGCATCATTCCTTGCCGACATATTCGCTGATCAGCTTTTCGTTGCGCGCCTTTTCGATCTTGGCGGTCATCTCGGCCGACAGGCGTTCGTCGGTGCGGTACTTGACCAGGTTCACCAGGCTGCCGGTGAGCAGCAGGATGCCCATGGCCCAGTAGCCCTTGGTCGCCAGGTCGACCGGCGCCAGCCACAGCGACAGGCCGAGCATGAAGTAGGCGGCACCGACCGAAGCGGTGTTGAGCATGATGTAGGTCTGATTGGCGTTCATTGGAATTCTCCATTGGTTGGTGATGTCGATGGAAGCAAGGTCTGGAAGGCTGGTTTTCAGTTGATGGTCTTCAGGCGCTCGAGCACCTCCTTGGCACGCACCTTCACCGCCGGGCCGTGGCCGGCGTCGGCAAGGCGGTCGCGGATCGCTTCGTGGCGCAGCTCGCCGTCGATCTCGTCGAGGATGCCGGCCTCCTCGAACGGATCGCTGCCGGCCTTGATGCGGGCCAGAAGCTCCTCGGCGTCGTTGAGGCTCGCCGACTGACCGATCGACCTGACGAGGCGCGACTGCGCCTTGCGCTCGGCATCGATGGCTCGGGCCGAGATCATGCCCTGGTTGAGGTCGATGATGCGGCGATGCGCCCGCTCCACCGAAACACGCATCCGCAAGATCCTTTCGCCAAGGCTCTGCACGGTGGCGCGACGGACCTCGCGTTCATTCTCCAGCTCGGCGACGGCCGCGGCACCGCTTTCCGCCAGCCCGTTGTTGCCGGCGGCGAGCGCGCTGATCGTGCGTGTTTCGAGATCGACGTGGCGGCGGTCGAGCTGGCCGAGACCGGCCTGTTCGGCACGCTGGCGCACGATCAGCGTGGCGAGTGTCTGCTTGGCGGCGGCGAGTCCCGCCTCGGCGTCGCGGATGCGCTGCGCCAGAAGGTCGATGGCGAAGCGATCCTTGAGGCCGTCCTCGGCCCATGCGCTGGCGCCGTCGAGCAATGTCCTGATCAGACTAAGCATGATACTTCTCCCTTCGAATTGTGGCGTGAACATTGTTCACTAAGCCAACGTAGCAGGAAATGAACATTGTTCAAGATACTTTTGAACGCTGTTCACGAAATCCCGAATATGGTAAACAGAGGGAAGGTCGGGGGTTCGAAACAACATGCCGCTTCCGCAAGGCAAGCGCATTCAAGGACTGAAATGGCACTGGACAAGGAAGAGACCGGCGAGCGGGTGCTGGCCATTGCCGAGGCGCTGCTCAACGAAGGTGGCATGGACAATCTGAAGGCGAGGACCGTGGCCGAGCAGGCGGGCATCTCGGTCGGCTCGGTCTACAATCTGTTTTCCGATCTCGACGGTGTGCACCGTGCCGTCAACATGCGGCTGCTCGACCGACTGGGCGCCGCGGGGGCGGCGGCGATGGCCGATCTCGGCAGGCGAGGCATCACCGATGTGCGGCAACGCCTGCTGGCGCTGGCCGGCGCCTATGTGCGCTTTGTCGAGGCGCATCCCGGCAGTTGGCCGGCACTGCTCGCCTTCAACAGGCGCCGTCCGACGCTGAGCGAGCCAGATGCCTATGAAGCGCGGCTCGACCAACTGTTCGAGATCATCGCCGGCGTGCTCGCCGGTGGCGACTTCGACCTCGACGACGACACGCGCCGGATTGCCGCGCGCACACTGTGGTCAAGCGTGCATGGTATCGTCACCAGCGGCTATGCGGCGAGATCCGTCCGCCGGCAGGCCGACGAGATCGACCGGCAGATCGAGCTCCTGGTCTCCGTCTTCATCAGGGGGCTGGAACGCAGCGGCACATTCGCGCATGCTGGGACAACAGCGCCGTGAATCGTGAACAAGCTGCGGTTTGCAGGACGAACAAGGAGATTTGAGCCATGTCTTTTCTGAAACGTCTTTTCGGCGGCGGCGGCGAGGCGGCCGAGCCCGCGAATGCGGCACCGGCCAAGCAGGTCGAGCACAAGGGCTTCCTGATCAGCGCCACGCCCTACAACGCCGAGGGCCAGTACCAGACCTGCGGCGTCGTCTCCAAGGAGGTCGACGGCGTGGTCAAGGAACACAAGTTCATCCGCGCCGACCGCTTTGCCGGGCTCGACGACGCCGTCGACATCTCGATCAAGAAGGGCATCCAACTGGTCGATGAACAGGGCGAGCGGATTTTCGGGTAGGAGCGAAGACCGCGGCGTTGCCGGTCGAGCCAATGTCGGGCCGATCAGGGCGGACCTATCAAAACCCAGGCGCTGTGCGCTGACGGTTCCATCGGTATCGGCGGAGCCGCGAATCTGTGCTAAGCCGCCGCCAAACCAACCAGAGGACGACACCCGTGAGCGAACTGACCGTGGCCGAGGCGACCGAAAATATCTATGCCTCGCTGCGGGCGGACAATGCCGAAATCGACGCGCATATCGCGACGCTCAAGGCAGCGCTGACACGAGAGGGGATAAAAGAGGCGGTGTTCGATCCGACCAAGTTGGCGCAGAGCAACCGCTCGGGCCGCAAGCTGATGCAAGCCTATTTCAGGCAGCGCGGCGTGAGCGTGAGGTTTTCGGAGTAGCCGCGCGGGCAGGGGCGACCGCCACGGACGATGAGGGTCGATGACGGCCAGTCGGCGTGAGCGTCGAACATCATCACGCCCAGCCACAAATACACCGGCCGAGGTCTCATCCCGGCCGGTGCGCAGTCCAGACGGTTGCTATCCGTGCTTTTCGATGACCGCGTAGAGCACGTTGCGGTTCTCGCCGAAGAACACCCGCGCCTCGACCGTGTTGCGATCGACGCTGGCCTTGACGATGTTCCACATGTCGACCTCCGAACGCAGCAGCAGCACCCAGTCCATGAACATTTCCCGGTACCCGGCATCGGGGTTGCCTTCCGCGTAGTTGGCGAACAGGAACGTCCCGTTCGGCTTCAACATCTGAAGGCAGGTCTTGGTGAGTTTCACGGCGACGTTGTGCTGGAGGTAGTCGTAAAGGCCGGAGGCGTAGATGAAGTCGAATTTGCCCATCTTGTGGCCCCTGGTGAGCACGGTCCGCACCGAGCCGTCGACGGCTTCGATCGCGGTGCCCTGGAAGTCGCGTGCTATCAACCCGACGCTCTGGGGATCCTGATCGAGCGCAACCCAGCGCTTGAGGCGGCCCTCTGCCAGTGCGACGGAGCGATTGGCTTCACGCAAATGACCGGCCGCGATTGCCAGGACCTCGGTTTGCGGTCCGCTCTTGGCTGCAATCTCGTCGACATAGCGGGTCAAGAGATCGCGCCGTTCCCGTGCCGCGACGCATGACGGCACGTCCTGGGTATGGGTGTAGAGCGCCTTGCCGATCTCCGAGGCGTTGGCCACGCTCTCGGCCACGTGCGGATCACAATAGATGTAGTCGAGCAACTGCGCGTCGCCGGCATAGCCCCTGGGCTTGTTGAAGGACCACCGCGTCAGCGGGTCCTCGAGAAAATATTCCAGGATCGGATGGTTCTGCGCCACCGGTATCAAGGCTTGCCAGACGTCGGGATGGAGCCTGGAACGCATCGCTTCGAGAAGCGACATCAGACGGCGAATGATCTCGGCAGGATTTTTTCCCTGTTCGATCTGCTGATGCGCCGTGTGGAGAACGAGCGCCAGCTCGACGCGAGCGGTTTCGAACGCTTCGCCATGCTGCTCGGGCCTTCCGCGGCGCAGGCTCCCAGCGATCATTTCGGCAGTAATCAGGCTTTTGCCGTCAAACACAGTTTGCACACCAAGACTCCATAGTTAACAGTCAGTTAACTTATTGCGTAGAATGCTTGGTTTGCCAATGTCGGCTCGCGGGCATTTTATCGTTATGATTAATTTCCCGCTAACCATCTTGGGTCGTTAGGTGCCGTCCAAGTCGAATTTCGGGTTTGAGTTAACCGAAACTTGTGCTGCACGATTGCATGATTTTGTGCATCGCAATCGCTGTCGCGTCTTGAGGAGCCGGCCCGCGTGGGGGCAGAAACGAGAAGAGAGGCCGGAACGCTTGATCCCCTTTCCCTGGGGGGTATCGCGAGCGAACGCGTGTCGCCTGGATTGGCCGACATAGCGCATGCGGAGCCGTTCGAACCGCGCTACGAACTGGGACCCTACGAACTCCGAACCCTCTACCGAACCGAAGCCCAGGCGAAGCGAAGAAAGGAAGCCAGACCGGGGCTTTGGATCGCTGTTGCCATCTACGTCCTGTTCTCCGTATCGGATCTGCTGCTGATCCCGGATGTGGCTGCCCGTACGATCGCGGCTCGCTTCGCGGTTGGCTTGACGGCGCTCTTGATCCTGGAAGGACAACTTCGCCGGCGAGCCGCGACGGGATGGCTGGACGTGACTTGCGCCGCGGCCATCATCTTTGGCTATGTTGGCTGGTTGGGCCCGGCGGTCATGAGCGCAGACAAAGAAAGCGTCTCTTATTACATGGTCTTCGGCACCATATTCATGATGAGTGCCAATCTATTTTTTACATTCAGATTCAAGATCTCCATCATAACCTCTACTATAATTCTATGTATATTGTATATTGTAAACTATTACATGCCCACTACACCTGTTTACAAAATGGTATTCGCGACTTTCTACATCTCGTGTTTCACCTTCACGTCATATGTGAACTGGAAACTGAATGAGGAGCGCTACAACGTCTTCCTGAACGCGTTGGAAGCCAGAATTCAGCACAAGGAAGCCACCGAACGCGGCAAGGCCCTGCTGAGACTGTCGCGGACCGATCCGCTTACAGGCCTGGAGAACCGGCGGGCGATCGACGAGAAGCTGCGCGACTACTGGAACGACTGGCAAAAGCTTGGCGCCGGTTTTGTGGCGATCCTGATCGATGTGGACTTCTTCAAGAAATTCAACGACTGCTACGGCCATCAGGAGGGTGACCGCTGCCTGATCCAGGTCGCCAACGCCCTCAGCGACATGATCAAGCAATACAATGGTTCGATCGGCCGCTATGGCGGCGAAGAATTCATCGTGCTTGCCCGCATGGAGAAGAAAGACCAGGTCGCGGATCTTGCGGAAGCCATCTGCCGCACGGTGGAGAACCTGGCGATTGCCCATGAGCTGCGGCGAGACGGCATCTCGATCGTGACCGCGAGCGTTGGCGCCGCCTTCACCAGGAAGCAGACCGGCGCCAAGCTGGAGAAGATCATCCACGAGGCCGACCGCGCGCTCTATCTGGCAAAGGCCGGCGGTCGAAATTGTGCCCGGCTGTTCGATCCAACGGACCCCCAGAGCAGCGACGAGAGCGAGAACCTTGCGGCCTTGCTGAAGATCGCGATCGGGCAGGATCTCGTTTCACTCGTCTATCAACCGATCAAGGACGTCGCCTCAGGCCGGCTTGAAGCCGTGGAGGCGCTGATGCGCCTCAAGATGCTCGACGGCACATTGGTTCCGCCGAGCCTGTTCATTCCCGTCGCGGAACGGACCGGGTCGATCCTGGAACTCGGACGCTGGGCCATAAGGACGGTATGCGCCGAGCTCCTGGCGGGCGATCACGTCCGTCTCGTCAGTGTCAACGTCTCTCCGATCCAGCTCAAGACACCTGGCTTCGCCGCGTCCGTTGCGACCATTCTGGGCGAGACCGGCGTGACCGGAAACAGGCTGGCCTTCGAAATCACCGAAGGGCTCGAGATGGAGATGCACTCGGATATCCTTCGCTGCATCAGCGACCTGAAGCTGCTGGGGATCAAGATCTGGCTCGATGACTTCGGCACCGGCTTCGCCGGCCTTTCGTGGCTTCGCCTGATCGATTTCGACACTGTGAAGATCGACCGCTCGTTCCTTCACGACTGCGCCACGCCGAACGGCAAGGCGATGCTGCAGGACATTATCGCCCTGGTGCGAAATCGCGGCCACAAGATCCTGGTCGAGGGCGTGGAAACCGAGGAGCAGATGGCCCTCATGCGTGAATTCGGCATAGACAAGGTCCAGGGCTTCCATGTCGGCCGCCCCGTCCCCGCAGCGAATCTCCAGGCAAAGCGGGCAGTCCAAAGACGGCCATTCACGGTCCTCAAGTCGGCATAACAATGCCATGGGCCTTGGCGAAGACCGGCTTCGCCAAGCGCCCCCAAACGGTTGATGTCTATGCTGTCCGGAACTGCCTTTGCGGCAGCGGCGGGAAGGCGATCGCTATGCCCGCGGCACCGAGGCCGATAAGGGCCGAGCCGATGAACAGCCAGTGGTAGTTGGCATAGGCGTCGAACACCATGCCGCCGGCGAGCGGCCCCAGCGCCATGCCAAGGCTGGACAGCATGGTGGCGGCGCCGAACACGGTGCCGAGGATGCGCTGGCCGAAATATTCGCGCGCCAGCACGGCGTAGAGCGGCATGACCCCGCCATAGGTGGCGCCGAAGATGACCGCCAGCATGTAGAACTGGTCGAGTTGGCTGATCGAGAGATAGGCGGCAATGACGATCGCCTGGATCACGAGGCCCGCGATCAGCACCGGCTTGACGCCGAGCCTGTCGGCCAGCACGCCGTAGAGAAGCCGGCCGCCAAGCCCCGCGAGGCCCTCGACGCTGTAGATCGAGACCGCCGCCATCGGAGCGACGCCGCACAACATGGCATAGCTCACCATGTGGAAGATCGGGCCGGAGTGGGCGGCACAGCAGGCAAAGAAGGTCAGCCCCAGCACGATGAATTGCGGTGAGCGCAGCGCCTGGCCGACCGTCAGGCCGGCGCCTTCGGCAACCGGCGTGGAGCTGGCAGCGGCCGGGGCGGGTTTTGGCGGCTGGCGCACCAAAAGCACCGCCGGCAACAGCAGCACCCAGGCCATGATGCCGATGTCGAACATGGCGGTGCGCCATTCATACGCCGAGATCAGCCAGCGGGCGAAGGGCGAGATCGTCATCGGTGCGACGCCCATGCCGGCCGAGACCAGCGAAACCGCAAGGCCGCGATTGGTCTCGAACCAACCTGTGGTCAGCGCGATCATCGGCGCGAAGAAGGCGCTCGCCGCGAGACCGACGAGCACGCCATAGGTGATCTGAAAGGCCAGCAGCGAGCCGGCGCGGCTGGCAAGCACCAGCGCCAGTCCGAGCAGCACGGCGCCGATCGCCACGACGATACGGGCGCCGAAGCGGTCGGAGATGGCGCCCCAGGCGAAACCACCCAGACCCATCACGAGAAAGTTCAGTGTCATGGCGCTCGAAATGCCGGCACGCGACCACTGTGTGTCGATCGCCATCGGCTCGAGGAAGATCGCCAGCGAAAACATCGTACCGATGGCGACACAGGACATCAGCGCGCCAGCCGCGACGATGACCCAACGATAGGAAAGGCTCATTCAAATCTCCCATGCCAGAGGGCAGCGCCGTGCGCTGCTTGCGTCCGAAGGACGCTTCCGCCGGAGCCGATCCTACAATCTGGTTGCATTTTCTATCCAGTCTGGAATGGCGTTGTTTCTGGCAGCCCTGCCGCCTTGCGGGGCACCTCAGATCGGCAGTTCCAGTGTGTATTTGATGGTCTGGCTGGGGACGTCGGTCTTGACGTTCTGGACGCCCTTGATGCGGCTCAGATGCTCCGACTGGAAGCGGCGATAGTCGTCGATGCTGTCCGCCACGATGCGCACCATGGCGTCGCAGTCGCCGAGCATCAGGTAGCATTCCATGACCTGGGGCAGCTTGGCCACTTCGGTGGCGAAATGCTCGATCGTGTCCTCGTCCTGCGCCTTCAGCCAGATGCGGGTGAAGAAGGTGAGGCCCTTGCCGATGCTTGCCGGGTTGAGCACGGCGACATAGCGGTCGATGACTCCGGCCTCCTCCAGGAGCTTCACGCGCCGCAGGCAAGGCGAGGGCGACAGGCCGACCTGATTGCCCAGATCGTTGTTGGCCATGCGGCCGTCGCGCTGCAAAGCCCGCAGGATGCGCTTGTCGATGTCATCGAGCCGCATGGCTTTGGATTCCATTTTTCTGATGATCTGTGATATCAAATGCCAAAAATCGACCAAAAGCAACCATCTTCGCAAGCAAATTGCGGGAAGGTGTGGGTATGTTTGCGGCCGACATCACGAGAGTTCGAAGGCAGGGAAGCGGCGGCCGCGAGGCCGGCCGACGGTAAGGCATGGGCATTTCCGGGGCATGACCATTTCACAGGCAGTCGAGGCGGCGGGCGACGGTTCGGGATCGGAGTTCCGCCGGGGCGTGGCGTCCTGCGCGCCGGTGCTGCTCGGCACCATTCCCTATGCGCTGGTGCTCGGCGCGCAGGCCACGCAGAAAGGGCTGAGTGCGGTCGAATTGTCCATGATGACGGGGCTGAACTTCGCCGGCGGCTCGGAATTCGCGGCGATCCAGTTGTGGACGTCGCCGCCGCATATCCTGCTCATCGTCGCCATCACCTTCCTGGTCAACAGCCGTCATCNCGTCATCTGCTGATGGGAGCGGCGCTGGCGCCGTTCCTGCGCGACCTGCCGCGGCGCAAGGTGTTTCCGGCGCTGTTCTTCCTATGCGATGAAAGCTGGGCGCTGGGGCT
The DNA here is from genome assembly GCF_000502435.1 of Mesorhizobium sp. LNHC232B00. Classification (NCBI taxonomy): domain Bacteria; kingdom Pseudomonadati; phylum Pseudomonadota; class Alphaproteobacteria; order Hyphomicrobiales; family Phyllobacteriaceae; genus Mesorhizobium; species Mesorhizobium sp. LNHC232B00. The sequence goes on along the minus strand of NZ_AYWP01000017.1, from coordinate 64,402 downwards.
TTCAGACGCCAAGCAGCGTGCAGGGGCGGGCATCACGCCGGCCTTCAGCCCGCGCTATTATATGGGCGCGGCACTGGCGATGTATCTGACCTGGGTGGCCTTCACCACGCTGGGCGCCTTGCTCGGCCCGATGCTTGGCCATGTCGAGACCTACGGTTTCGACATGGCGTTTCCAGCCGTCTTCCTGGTGCTGATGCGCGGCATGTGGAAGGGAGTGGCGGCGGCACGGCCTTGGCTGGTCAGCCTCGTTGTCGCCGCACTCGTCTATCTCTTCGTTCCCGGCGCCTGGTACGTCGCGGCGGGTGCGGTGTCGGGGCTGGTCGCGGCTTGGCTGATGGCAGGTGACGCATGATCGATGCGGCGACCCTTTTCACCATCGTGCTGATGGCCGGCGTCACCTATCTGACGCGCATAGGCGGCTATTTCGTGCTGCGCAACCGCACGCTTGGCGCGCGTGCCACGGCGGTGATGGAGGCGGCACCCGGTTGCGTGCTGATCTCGGTCATCGCGCCGGCCTTCGTGTCGCGGAACCCGGCCGATCTCCTGGCGCTGGCCATCACCTTTGTCGCCGCGACGCGGCTATCCATGCTGCCGACCGTGCTGATCGGGGTCGCCGCGGCGGGTCTGCTCAGGCATTTCATCGGCTAGAAAAAGCGGCGGGCTCACAGGGTTCGCGGCCACTGTTGGGCGGCGTGTATGACGGTCAGTATTTCGACGGCATCTCGGCTTACGCGATAGGGAACGATATAGGGAATATCGACCAAAACGAGTTCTCGCGTCGCCTTGATCCGCCCAACGCGGCCCATGGCCGGCTGTTCGATGAGCAACTCCGCCGCGGACAAGATGCGCGCAATCACACGAGCAGCGGCTTCGGGGTTGTCTTTCTCGATGTGCGCGCCGATTGTGTCAAGCCGACGCAATGCCCGCTTGGTCCAACGGATTGTCTTGCCGCTCATAATCAGCGCGCGGGCTTGACGTATTTCCCAATCACGGCAGCGAGTTCTTGATCATTGGCGAATTCACCGCGCTCGGCCTCGGCCAATCCGGCCTCTATCTCCGCGAGCTGCCACTCCTGTCGGGCTACAAAGTCTTCGATGGCCTGGGCTGCCATATAAGAGCGCGAGCGATCGAGCTTTTCGGCGAGCTGATCCAGCCTATTTGCCGTGTCATCGGGGAGGCGTACGGTAAAAGCTGTCATGATAACGATCCACCTTGGTTTACGTTGATTGTCAGCGAACCAAGGCGGTTCGTCAAGCCGCGCGCCAACGATCGGGCGCTCCGCCCTGTCTAAATCCGAAAAGCGAGCGAGAAGGGCTGCCATTGGACAGCGAGAAAGGGCAGGCGCCAAAAGCGTCTGCCCTTCAATTCGAGCCTTCCCTTAGGCGGCTGTCGCGACATCCCGGCTTGCCGCCACCACGGCATCGACCTTGGCGGTCGCCTTGGCCAAAGCGGCCGCGACCGCGTCGGGACCCATGCTGACGCCTTCGATGCGGATGACATCGACATCGGTCATGCCGAGGAAGCCGAGCACGCCGCGCAGATAGGGAATCGCGTGATCGAACTGCACGGCCGCACCTTCGGAATAGACGCCGCCCGAAGCCAATACGACATAGACCTTCTTGCCGGTGACGAGGCCCTTGGGGCCATTCTCGCCATAGGCAAAGCTCCTGCCGGAGCGGGAAATATGGTCGACCCAGGACTTCAGCGTCGAGGAGATGTTGAAGTTGATGAAGCCGGTGGCCAGGATCACCGTGTCGGCGGCGAACAGCTCATCGAGCACGACGTCGGAGACGCCGACGACCTCGGCCTGGCGCTGGGTGCGGGCTTCAATGGGCGTGTAGATGCCGGTTGCATAGTCCGCATCGATGTGCGGCAGCGGGTTGGCGACGAGGTCGCGCACGACGAGCGTGTTCGATGGATCGGCGGCGACGAGCTTTTCAGCGAATTCGGTGGCGATGCGGGTCGAGTGCGAGGCAGCGCCGCGCGGGCTCGAAGTGACGAGAAGAATGGACATAGCGGGTCTCTCCAGTGGAATGAATTGTCCCGCCACATATGGAGCTATCGATCCATCGGATAAACTGGTATATTTTCTATACGATCCATCCACAAAATAGATATAGAGATGCAACCCAATCCGACACTCGACCAGCTGCAGATCCTTGTCGCCGTTGCCGACACCGGGAGTTTCTCGGCCGCCGGCCGCAAGCTCAACCGGGCTCAATCCGTCATCAGCTATGGCATCGCCAATCTCGAGGCGCAGCTTGGGCTCAAGCTGTTCGAGCGCGAGGGCACGCGCGAGCCGCAGTTGACCGAGATCGGCCGGGCGATGCTGGAGGATGCAAGGCGCATGATCGGCGTGCTGCAGCGCATGCGTTCGCGCGTCGACGGCCATCATCACGGGCTGGAAGCCGAGGTGGCGCTATCGGTCGATGCGTCGTTGCCCTCATCGGTACTGGTGCGGGTGCTGAAGGCGTTCGAGACGCAGTTTCCAACCGTGATGCTGCGCCTGCATATCGGCACGCTCGGCCTGATCCCCGATCATGTGGTCAGCGGCCAGGCCGACCTCGGCATTGGTGGCCTGCTGGGCGATGTCGACGTGCATCTCGTGCGCATCGGCTTCATGTCGATCGTGCTGGCCGCAGCCCCCAGCCACCCGCTGGCGCTGCTGCCGAAACCGCTGGCGCTCGAGGATGTGCGTGAACACACCCAGCTTGTCGTGACCGATCAGTCCGAACGCACCAAGGGACGCGATTTCGGGGTCTTCGCCTACCGGACCTGGCGTCTCACGGATATGCGCACCAAACACATGCTGATGCGCGAGGGCCTCGGCTGGGGCGGCCTGCCGCGCTGGCTGATATCAGACGATCTGGCAAGCGGCCGGCTGGTGGAACTCGACCTTGAACCCTTCAGCGAGGTGCGCTCGCCGCTGTTTGCCATGCATCGCAATGACACCAGCCCGAAGCCGGCGGCAGCCTGGCTGATCGAGCGGTTCAAGCGCGGGCTCGGCTGCTTCAACGAGTTCGAGCCGGGTGAGGTGCCCGAGGAAGAGCCGGAAACGTCCAACGCGCAAGGGTGATCTCGGCGATGGCCGAACGAGGACGTCAGGCCGCAACAAGGCGTTGCCGTTCCCTTGTTGGCAGCCGGCTTGGCACCCGGCGCCTCAAATAGATTGCGGTCGAACTCTATCTCTGATATAAATGTCGAACGAAATCTAAATCAGAGGTCGACATGAGAGTGAGCCGTGCGCAGGCAGAAGCAAATCGCGAAGCGGTGATCGACGCCGCGAGCCGGCTTTTTCGAGAGCATGGCTTCGATGGCATCGGGCTGAAGGATCTGATGAAGGGCGCCGGTCTTACTCAGGGTGGATTCTATAAGCAGTTCGAATCCAAGGACGATCTGGCCGCACAAGCATCGAGGCGGGCGATGGAGCACGCGACCCGGAGATGGTCGGCCGCTGTCGCCGCAAGCCCTGACCCGCTCGAGGCCGTGATCGGTTTCTACCTTTCACCCGGACATCGCGAAACGAAGGGCGAGGGTTGTCCATTGGTGGCGCTGGGCTCGGACGCGGCGCGTCAAAGCGAGGAGGTGAGAGAGCCATTCCAGGATGGGATCGCAGCTCACCTCGAGATTCTCGACCAATTGATGCCTGGGTCCGAAGGGCCGGGAGACCATCGCAAAGCCATGGCGGTGCTGTCGCTCATGGTGGGTGCCGTAACGATCTCCCGTATCCTGAAAGACGAGGAGATGTCGCGGCGTTTTCTCAGTGCTGCCGCTGGCGAGGTCAGGCAAATTGCGGCTCTGCGGGAATAGCTGCGTACCGGTACGCACTGCGCATCTTTGACGACCTCGCGGCATGCCATTTGCCGAAATGAACGAGCGGTGATCGCGATGTGGTCGCCACGACGCCGTCGCGCGAAGGAATCCAACAGAATGACAACCGGAGTACACATGCGTCGTATCGTTATCACAGGCATGGGAGCAGTTAGCCCGCTCGGAGCCAACGTGCCGACTTCCTGGTCCCGCCTCTTGGCTGGCCGCTCGGGCATCCGGAGGCTTGCGGAAGATGTCGTGGGAGACTTGCCGGCAAAGATCGGCGCAACGGTTCCTTCCCTGCAGGAAGACCCCGAAGCCGGCTTCGATCCAGACACCGTCCTGGCCCCGAAGGAACAGCGCAGGGCAGACCGCTTCATCCTCTTCGCACTGGCGGCGGCGGAAGAGGCGCTGTCCCAGGCGAAGTGGAAACCAGTCTCGAACGATGACAAGGCCCGTACCGCGACGATCATCGCTTCGGGTGTCGGAGGATTTCCGGCGATAACCGAAGCTGTGAGAACCGTCGATCAGCGCGGTGTTCGGCGTCTGTCGCCATTCACCGTGCCATCCTTCCTGGTGAACATGGCAGCGGGACAGATTTCCATCCGATACGGCTTCAAGGGACCGCTTGGCGCTCCGGTGACGGCGTGCGCGGCCGGCATTCAGGCGATCGGCGACGCGGCGCGTCTTATCCGCGCCAATGAAGCCGATATCGCGGTGTGCGGCGGAACCGAAGCCTGCATGAACGCGGTCAGTCTCGGCGGTTTCGCCGCGGCACGCTCCCTCTCGACATCCTTCAATCACCGTCCCGATCAGGCCTCCCGTCCGTTCGACATGTTGCGTGACGGCTTCGTCATGGGTGAGGGGGCCGGTGTGCTGGTCGTCGAGGCATTGAGCCACGCGCTCGCGCGTGGCGCCAAGCCGCTCGCCGAGCTCGTCGGCTACGGCACGACGGCGGACGCTTATCACATCACATCGGGTCCCGAGGATGGCGACGGTGCGCGCCGAGCCATGGAGATCGCGATCAGTCAGGCCGGCATTTCGGCACGGGACGTCCGCCATCTCAATGCGCACGCGACCTCCACGCCGGTCGGCGATGCCGGGGAGATCGAGGCGATCAAAAGGGTCTTTGGCACGGATTTCAGCATAGCTGTCAGCGGGACAAAGGCGGCGACCGGACATCTGCTGGGAGCGGCCGGCGGGCTTGGCGCCATCTTCACGATCCTTGCGCTCAGGGATCAGGTCGCGCCGCCGACACTCAACCTGACGACCCCCGATCCGGCCGGCAACGGGATCGATTTCGTCGCAAACCAGGCCCGGCCATTGAAGATGGACTACGCGATCTCCAATGGCTTCGGCTTTGGAGGGGTCAATGCCAGTGCGTTGTTCCGGCGCTGGACGGACACGTCATCGAGCGCGAGCGCGGAAGGATACTCCGGCTGAGTTGCCCGTGACCGCGCCCGCGCACGCCGCATTTCAAGAACACAAAGCCGGCTCAAAGAAAGAAGCGAATTCCATGAACAAGATCAATCCCGGCGTCGCCCTCGTGACAGGCGCATCTTCCGGCATCGGCCGCGCTACGGCTGATGCCTTGCTAAGCGCGGGCTATCGCGTATTCGGAACCAGCCGTCGCACGGTCTCCAAGCAATCCGGCGGCGTTACCATGCTGACCTGCGACGTGACCGATGATGCGTCTGTCGCGAAACTGGTCGATGACGTCCTGGCCAAGGCCGGACGCATCGACCTGCTCGTCAACAATGCCGGCATGGGTCTCTTTGGCGGTGCGGAGGAGTCCTCGACCGCCCAGGCCCAGGCGCTGTTCGACGTGAACGTCTTCGGCGTCTTCCGCGTGACCAACGCGGTGTTGCCGGCAATGCGGCGCCAAGGGAAGGGCAGAATCGTCAATTTGAGTTCGGTACAGGGGTTCATCCCCGCCCCCTATTTCGCGCTCTACGCGTCGACCAAACATGCCATCGAGGGGTATTCCGAATCGCTCGATCACGAATTGCGCCCGTTCGGCATTCGCGTTTCGGTGGTGGAGCCGGCCTACACCCGTACTTCATTCGAGGACAATCTCGCCGCCCCCGATCAGTTGCTCGATATCTATGACTCCGCGCGCTCCGGCATGACCGTGGCCGTGCGGAAATCGATGGAAAAAGGCGATGCGCCCGAAGTGGTAGCGGCGACGGTTCTGGCCGCTGCGGTCGATCCCGCTCCGAAGAAGCGCTATGCGGCGGGAAAGATGGCGCGCCAGGTCAGTTTGCTGCGCCGCTTCGTCCCCGCATTCGCATTCGACAAAAGCCTGCGAAGACAACTCGGGCTGCCGGTCTGAGACGGGCTTGGTTTACCGCTGTTTGGGGGGAAACGATGAATCGCGTCAGGCGCGGGACAGTCCGTCGATCAGCGCCATGAGAACTGCGCGATAGTCCTCGGCCGGGGCGCCTGCCTCGATCGCAAGTGCCGCGCGGTCGAACGCAGCAGCAAGCAGCGCGGTCAGTGCTTCCGCCGGCAGTCGTGTCATCGCGTTGGCGCGCATCGCCGCGACCAGGCCCTCGCGCAGAGAGCGGTTGCCGTGGCGGTTGTCGATCGCGTCCATGGCGGCGCGGCCGAGCACGGCAGGGCCATCAAGCAGCAGCAACCGCGTGCGGCCGGGCGCGCGCATGGCGGCGAGATAGGCGTCCGAGCCGGCGATCAACGCATTGCGGGCTTCGAGCGAGGACGGGGAGGCGCGATCGATCTCGTCGGCCACTGCCTGCGCCTCCTGCTCGACGACGGCGGCAAACAGCGCCTGCTTGTCGGCGAAGTGGTGATAGAGCGCCCCACGCGTCACGCCGGCGGCGGCTGCGATTTCCGGCGTGCCCGTCTCGGCATAGGATTTTTCCGTGAACAGTCTTCGCGACGCCGCGATCAGGTCGGCGCGCGTGGCCTCGGTACGGTCGCGGTTGGAGCGGCGCGCGGATTCTCGTTGCATACATACAGCCTGTATGTTAATTCAATTTACATGCAGACTGTATGTTGGTTGACGGGAGAAGGAAAGATGAAGACCACGAGCTATTATCCGGTGCTGATGACCGGCGATGTCGCCGGCACGGCGGGCTTCTATGTCGAGCATTTCAGCTTCAAGCCGCTGTTTGAAAGCGACTGGTACGTGCACCTCCAATCGGTGGAGAGCAGCAGGGTCAATCTCGGCATCGTCCGGGGCGACCATGAGACGATCCCGGAAGAGGGACGCGGACGCACATCGGGCCTGCTGATCAATTTCGAAGTGCGCGATCCCGATGCGGTCTACGAAAGGATTCTTGCCGCCGGGGTGCCGATACTGCGAACGCTCCGCGACGAACCTTTCGGCCAGCGCCATTTCATCACCAAAGACCCCAATGGCGTGCTGATCGACGTGATCAAGCCGATCCCGCCCAGCGAAGAATTCCTGGCACAGTACGCGCAGGGCGCGGCGGGAGCATAGCGCTGCCTGGCAGTACTTCTCGGGAGGCGGGACGCAGGAGCCGTGGCCATCCGCGAAGCAAAGCGCCGGATGCCATAAGATCGTTCGTGATTTTCAAGGCACGGATGATGTTGCCGCCGCCTCGACTTCTCCAGCGGCAATAATCCTTGCAGAGAACCTTCTTTGCCTGTTGTATTGTTCCAATAATGGCGGCGTCGGGGGAGGCCATGGCCAAGGACTTCGAGACGGTTCTGCAGTTGGAGCATCGTTCGATCATCCGTCGCCGCAAGGCGCTTGGTGTAAATGTCGTTCCAAGAGATGTAACCGGGAGCAAGCCTGATTCCGTCGCCACGGGGAATCCGGCGTGGCTGTTCGGTGTCGCACTTTCGGGTGGCGGGATAAGATCGGCTTCGTTCTGCCTCGGCGCACTTCAAGCACTCGACCAATACAAGCTCACGCCCCGGATCGACTATCTGTCGACGGTCTCGGGGGGTGGCTATATCGGATCGGCAATGGTCGCCGATATGACACGTCAGGAGATCGAGCAGGCGAAAACGGGCAAGGACGAGCCGCTCGATTTCCCCTTCGCGTCGGGCGACGATGTGCACGACAATCCGCTCGTCGGCCATATCCGCGACAACAGCCGTTTCCTGGCGCCGCGCGGCTTTCGCGACATCACGCTGTCGATCGGCATCCTGATGCGCGGCTGGATGGTGAATTTCCTCCTGCTTCTGACACTGATCCTGCCCTTGGCGACGTTCGTCATCCTGACCAACCCGACCACCGACCACCTCGGGCACAGCATCGTTCTCGATGTCGCCAACTGGATGTTCGGAGACGATTGGGGCGGGACGGGATGGACCGCCAGCCTGCGATCCATCGTGGCCAATCCTTTCGTGCTGTCGCGCTCGGCCCTGGTCGTTTTTGCCGTCTGGCTGGTTGCCTGGGGGCTGCGGCGCTCCTACTCCGATAGCTACGCCGCCGCGCGCAAAGGCGAGCATCTCGAACAGGACAGCCTCTGGGCCAAGGATGGCCGTACTCTGCTGCTGGTCACAGGCGGTCTCTTCCTGATCGAAGTTCAACCCAAAATCATCCTCTGGCTGATCGAGGTGACCTCACCGAAATTCGGCCATCGGCAGACGACATTGGAAACGCTCAAGGCTCTGATCACGGCTGCCGCGGCGGTGGTCACAGCCACGGCGGCCTTCAGGGGTATGCTGATTTCCTGGGTGCAGAAAGCCCTCAACTCGCCGAAGATCGGCCACCAGATCCGTGGTTATCTGGCGCGCGCGGCATTCCTGGCGCTCGGCCTTGCCTTGCCTTTGCTCATCTATGGTTTCTTTCTGCTCATTACCCTTTGGGGCATCAAGATATCTCCGATCACATTTCATGGGTTCCATGTATCGTGGATATTTGGCCGTGCCACCGGCTATGCCTATGGCCCCGACTGGCTAACGGCCAACAACCATATCTTGTTTACCGTGCTTGCCCTTTGCATGGCGCTGTTTCTTGCGGGGCGAACCTTTGCGGTTCGCTATCTCGTCGACGACCTGGAGCCTGGCCGGCTCAGCAGCTTCTTTGCCGCGATGGTTCATGACTATAGCGGGTCGATGGTCGCCAAAATATTGGCGGTCGTGGCGGGTTCCGTCGTTTTCGCGGTGGCCGCGAGAATGATTAAAGATGTCTGGCAGGCGGACGAATTCACGGTGCTGCTCAACTATCTGGCCATCACCGTTATCGTCATAATGGTGGCCTTCAATTTCACCGAGAACGCCAACGGCCTGCACCGCCTCTACCGCGACCGGCTCCGCTGGGCGTTCCGCCTTGGCGGCAGTGAAGATCAGGCTGACATCGCGTTGAAGGACCTCGGTGTGAAGGCGCCCTATCTGCTGATAAATGGCACATTGAACGTCCGCCGCGCCAGGCAGGCCGCCGATCCGCCGAGAAAGTCTTTTGTCGCCGGCGCGACCCGCTGGGTGGGAAGAAAGATCGCTGCTGCCATAAGGCTGCGAGCTTGGTGGGGCGGCCCGGACATCGTCCTAGCAGGCCGCCGTCCTCCAGCGCCGGCCACTGTCAGCCCGACAGCAGTCGACCCGAGCAAGCGAGGACGCAATGCCGAGTTCTTTCTGTTCTCAAAACATTTCGTCGGCAGTGAATCGACCGGCTATGCGACCTCCGCCGCGATGGCCAGGGAAGAGGGGCAGCTGGATCTCGCGGCGGCGGCAGCGATTTCGGGCGCCGCCATCTCCTCGAGCATGGGTCGCATCAGTCTCGGCCTGCTCGGACCAACCCTGGCCCTGCTCAACCTGCGGCTGGGGTTCTGGCTTCCTAATCCGAGTGGAACCGCGTTTGAGGACGAGCGCGAAAGACCGGTCTGGCGTGCGACCGAGGAGGATACTTCCCGGCGAAGCTGGGAGGACATATTGCGGCTGTATCTTCTCGCCGAGGCGACGGGGCAGCTGAGGTCGGACAGTTCGCGCGTCTACATCACCGATGGCGGCCATATCGACAATATCGGCCTCTACCAACTGCTCAAGCGCAAGTGCAAGCTGATCATCGTGGTCGATGCCGAAGCCGATGCCGGCATGAATTTTGGTGCGTTCACCGATGTCCAACGCTTCGCCAGGATCGATCTCGGCGTGCGCATCTCGCTCGACTGGCGGCCAGTCAGGGATGCGGCGCTGATGCGCGACGCCAACCGCAACACGATCATCCCGCCGGAATCGGAGCTGCATCTCAGGCATTTCGCGGTCGGCAAGATCCTCTACGAGAATGATCCTGTCGAAGGGATCCTTCTCTATGTCAAGGCGTCGGTGACCGGCGACGAACCCGACTATGTTCTCGACTACGAGCGCCGTTATCCGCTTTTCCCAAATGAGCCGACGAGCGATCAGTTCTTTTCGGAAGAGCAGATGGAAGCTTACCGCGCGCTTGGATTCCACGCCATGCGCGTGGCCCTTCGCGAACGGCCGCAAACCGCTTTCATCAAGAGCCTCGACAGCATGCAGGCAGGTCTGGTCACCCTGCTGAAGGCCCGTCTGGGCAATCAGGGGGAGGAAATCAAATAGCGACCGGTGGGCAGTTTCGGGGTCGTTTCCGTTAATGCTCCAGCGGCCCGCGTCGCTAGCCAGCCCGCGCCACCGGCGTCACCGTCACCTGGCTGACGCCGGTGCGGCGCACCACGGTGCATAGCGTCTCGCGGCCGATGCGCTCGGCGTCGAGCATGCGCACGAGATCATCGACACCGGTGACCGGGCGGCCGTCGATGGCGGCGATGATGTCGCCTTCCTTGAGGCCTGCCTTGGCCGCCGGGCCGTCCTTCTCGATGCTGCGCAGGCGCACCGCCGTCTTGCTCGACACTTGCGACAGCAGCGCCGCGCGGCGCGGCAGGTTGACGGTGTCGGCCGAGATGCCGATGAAGGCGCGGCGCACGCGGCCGAAGCGGATGATCTCCGAAATGACGAACCTGGCGGTGTTGGAGGCGACCGCGAAGGCGATGCCTTGCGCACCGTGGATCATGGCGGTGTTGACGCCGATGACCTCACCGGCCGACGACACCAGCGGCCCGCCGGAATTGCCGGGATTGAGTGCCGCGTCGGTCTGGATGACATCGTCGATCAGCCGGCCGGTCGAGGCCCGCATCGAGCGGCCGAGCGCGGAGACGACGCCCGAGGTGACGGTCCATTCGAAGCCCAGGGGGTTGCCGATGGCAACGGCGATCTGGCCGCGCCGCAGCCGCTTGGAATCGCCAAGCGGCGCGACATCGACGAAGCTGCCGTCGGCACGCACCAGCGCGATGTCGGTGTCGGGGTCGCGGCCAAGCACGCGGCCTTCGCTGGAGGCGCCGTCGGGCATCGAGACGCGCACCGTTCTGGCGTCGCCGACAACGTGGAAGTTGGTGACGACCAGCCCATCCGGCGCAATGACGAAGCCGGAGCCATGGCCGCCCTGGCCGCCCACCCGCTCGATGCGGCAGACGGCAGGACCGATGCGGTCGACGGCGTCCGCCACTGTCGTCGAATAGGCGTCGAGCAATGTATCGTCGGGTTCGAATTTGGCGGCGGCGAGGGCCATGGAAGGGCTCCGTGTTTTCAGGCGTGGCGATGCCTTTTTCCTGTAGGTGCCGTTCTCCCGAAACCGCTGAGCACTTTTGGGCGACACGCACTATATGTGCGGAGCGGCTGGAAGCGCCGCGACCTGACCAGATGGCCAGTCAAACCGGCAACTAGCCGTCAGGCGAGTACCTTCCAGCGTGCTGCCGCGCGATATCTGGGACATGCAAGAAACCCAGGAGACCCCTATGAGCGATTTCAATCTGAGTGCGTTTTCCCAAGCCATTGCCGATCTCGCCGCCAAGGCGGCGCCGGCAATGGCGAGCTTCGCCACGCATCATCACCGCACGGCAAGCGCCTTCCATTGGGGCGACGGCTATTTCGTCACCGCCGAGGAGGCCGTCGAGGCGGGCGAGGAGATCGAGCTGACGCTGGCCTCAGGCGGGACGGTGAAGGCCGAGCTGGTTGGCCGCGATCCTTCGACGGGCGTTGCGCTGCTGAAGCCCGCGGATACCGCCACGACGCCTTTACTTGCCAAGGCCGATGCCGTTCGGCCTGGGAACATCGCCATAGCCATCGGCCGTAGCCAGGGCTCGGCGCTCGCCGTATCGGGCTCGGTCGGCGAAGTCGGTCCGGCCTGGCGCTCGATGCGCGGCGGCACCATCGACCGGCGCATCAATCTGGCCGTCGGCGCCGGCGGCCGCTTCGAGGGTGGCCCGGTGCTGGACGCCAAGGGCGCGCTGATCGGCATGCTGTTGTTCGGGCCGCGCGGCCGCGCGCTGGTCATGCCTTACGAGACGATCGAGCGAGCCGTTGCCACCTTGCGCGAAAAGGGGCATGTCGCGCGCGGCTATCTCGGCGCCGGCCTGCATCCGGTGCGTGACCGCGACGCCAAGGGCGCGATGGTCATGAGCCTCGACGACAGTGGCCCGGCCAAGGTCGCAGGCCTGTCCCTGGGCGACATCATCGTGGCGTGGAACGGCGAGGCCGTGCACGGCCCGCGCGACCTGATCCGCAGGCTCGGGCCCGACAGCGCCGGGGTTTCTGTAACCCTTGGCGTGGTGCGTGGCGGCGAACAGCGCGATGTGACATTGACCATCGGCGAAAAACCGCTGAGCTGAGAGGATTGATGGAAACGTTCGCCGGCGACCGGATCATGGCTGACGGCGCCGCCTCGCGGCGGCTGGTGGTGCTGGTCGCGCTTGCCGATGCCGCGCGTGCCGAGCATCTGGCCGCCTCGCTTGCCGCCTCCGATGACCTGTTGCCGGCGGTGGCTGGCGGCGACACGGCCGGTGTCGCCATCGTCGACGAGAACAGCGGAGATGCCGTGCCGGCCTCCATGCCGCGCGTGCTGCTGTCGGGGCGCGCCGGCGGCGAACGGCCCGCCGGCGAGGTGTTTGCCGTCATGCCAATGGACGCGGACGATTTGCTGATCGCCGCGGCGGCACGGCTGGCGGCGGCCGGTTATCGCGTCTCGGGCGATGGCAGGGCCGGACGCCATGAGGATTTCCATGCCGGCGACGGCGAGCCGTTCGAGGATGAAGCGGACGAGCACGCCGCCCGGCCGGCACTGTCGCCCCGCGAGGCGGAAGTGCTGGCGCTGCTTGCCGAAGGCGCGCCCAACAAGGTGATCGCACGCCGGCTCAACATTTCCGTGCACACGGCGAAGTTCCATGTCGCCGCGATCCTGATCAAACTCGGTGCGGCCAACCGCACTGACGCCATCGCGATTGCGATGCGGCAGGGGCTGGTGCTGGTCTAGGAGCGATGTATCCGGCGGATTTGGCGATCATCGGAAGCGTCAGTACTGCCCCTTGCACTATACGGGGACAAAGTGCCTGCAGGTCAGGGGCAGCGCGACGCCGCGAACGAGGTGTTCATCATCTGGTCGGAATTCCGAGTTCGTCGTAACCGAGTATCTCATCTTCCGTCATTGGGTGGTCGCGCTTTGGTATCCGACTTGCTTGTTCTGAAATTTCCAAAAGCCTCATCAACTCAGACTCCTTTGGCCGGAACATCGGGCTTTCACGAGTAATTTCGTTTTCGAGGCTCTGCCGGATCGCCTCCGTCACGGACACGCCGCGGCTGCTGGCAAGCTCTCGCGCCAGTTGCTCCACTTCGCTATTCTCGATCAACAAAGCCATTTGATGATCTGCCATTCGGTGGGAAATAATATGCCAAATTTGTTGTAGCGCCACCCGTTTGCAGCCAACAGGGCATGGGACCCTCCGCAGCGTCATCATCGCCTTCCGTGGCAAGCACTTGTATCCCGCCGCGCCACAGGCAAGGATCGCGCAAAGAACCAGTTCAGGCGGAGGAAAAATGTCGCTCAAGGGAAAGACGCTGTTCATCTCCGGCGGGTCGCGCGGCATCGGCCTGGCGATCGCGCTGCGCGCCGCGCGCGACGGCGCCAATGTGACGATCGCCGCCAAGACCGCCGAGCCGCATCCGAAGCTGCCGGGCACGATCTACACCGCGGCTGAAGAAATCGAGCAGGCCGGCGGCAAGGCGCTGCCAATGCTGTGCGACATCCGCGAGGAGGCGCAGGTGGCCGAAGCCGTCGCGAAGACCGAGGCGAAATTCGGCGGCATCGATATCTGCGTCAACAATGCCAGCGCCATCCAGCTCACCGGCACGCTGGAGACCGATATGAAGCGCTACGACCTGATGCATCAGATCAACACGCGCGGCACCTTCCTGGTGTCTAAAATGTGCATTCCGCACCTGAAGTTAGCCAGCAATCCTCACATTCTGAATCTGGCGCCGCCGCTCGACATGAAGGCCAAATGGTTCAAGAACCACGTCGCCTACACCATGGCCAAGTTCGGCATGTCGATGTGCACGCTGGGCATGAGCGCCGAATTCGCCAAAGACGGCATCGCGGTCAATTCGCTGTGGCCGATCTCGACCATCGACACGGCGGCGGTGCGCAATCTTCTGGGCGGCGCGACGGTGGCGGCAATGAGCCGTTCGCCAGACATCATGGCCGATGCCGCGCATGCCATCTTCATGCGGTCGTCACGCGAGACGTCAGGCAATTTCTATATCGACGAAGAGGTGCTGCGCGCCGAGGGCGTCAGCGACTTTTCGGTCTACGCGCCCGGCGCGACCGGGCCGCTGGCCGGCGACTTTTTTGTGCCGGACGAGGTGTTTGCGAATTCCAATACGAAGATCAGGACGACCTTCTAAAGATGCCTTGGGTAGTCCATTCGCTGATACAAAATGCGTACAACGTCGATTGATCGATCGGCAATTCGCAAAAAAAGTACGTGAGAGCCAACGGCATACTTCAACAGACCAGGCCGAATATTCTCCGCGTTTTTTGCCATCGCCGGAAATTGGTCTATCAAATTTATGATTGAGCGAATGGTGCGGATATAGGCCTCCGCCCGCTCGGCCCCCCATTCTTTCAGGGAGTGATCCCAAATCTGGTCGAGATCTGCTTTCGCTTTCGGGGAGAACCTGACGGTTCGCTTCATCCACGCTTCTTCGACTCTAGAAAAGCGTCGAAGTCGAATGGCTCTGGACCGCCTGACATATCCCCTTCATCTATGGCGGAGCGGAGTTGCTCCAGCTTTAGCTCTTGCTCTTCCAAAAGACGAAGGCTAGCTCGAACGGTTTCGCTTGCCGACCCAAAACGGCCATTCGCTATCTGCCGCTGGATAAAGGCATCGTACTGGTCGCCTAGGGTAACGGAGGTGTTCTTGGGCATGGTGGGTCTCCAATACCAATAGATGGTATCAATTTACCCGAATGCCAGCAAGCACTCGGATGAGCGAGGCTTCACGCCACGTCCTTCTTGCCGCTTCATGGGCTGGTTGCGGTGATTTCTCTCGTCGATGCTGGACCCGTATTTCAGTCAACTCGCCGCGATTTGCAAGGCAAATCGCGGAAGCAAAAAACCCCGCCGGAGAGGGCCGGCGGGGCTCAGTGCGTCCCGCTGGAGTCGGGACGGGGCAGGGAACGCCCAGCCCTGAATCTGGGGTAGGCCGCCTCACGTTTCAATGAGCCGACCTGATGGCCGGACAATTCTTGTTGAACCCGGGCTGTCGTCCGCATTCCCGCCCATCCCGGTCCTCCGGGATGGGGCCTTGTTGCCGATCTGATTCCAGAAGCCGGCTCAAGCTCCTGGAAATACAGATTTGATGGACCATGATCTTTCCGGATCAGGGTCAGTTGTTGCTGGCCACCGGCGCCACCAGCGGGGTGATGCGGCGGATCGCGACACGCCGGTTCTCGCGGTTGGGCGCCGAGGTGTCGACCTTCAGATACTCCTCGCCATAGCCCTGCGTCGTCAGGTTCTCCGCCGGGATGCCGAAGGCGTTGGTCAGCGCTTCGGCAACCGCCTCGGCGCGGCGGTCCGACAAGGCCAGGTTTGCCTCCGGCGTGCCGACGGCGTCGGTGTGGCCTTCGATCAGGAAGGTTTCGGCCGGGTTCTTCTTCAAAAGCTTCTCCATGGCGTCGGCGACGCCCTGCAGCTTCTGCACCTCGGTATCGGAGATCGAGGACGAGCCGAATTCGAAGTTCAGCGTATCAAGGTCGATACGCCGCGCAATGTCGCGCACGCGCGCCGAACGCTTGACCTCGTTGATCGAATAGAGACGCTGGACCCGCTCCACCGGCGGCTGTTCGAGGAAGGTGTAGTAGTCGTCGTCGCTTTCGACATCCTCGGAATCCAGGATGTAGTCCCGGCGCGGAATGGTCAGCCGCATCGGCGGCAGGTCGTCGCCGGGATCGCGCCAGTCGTTTTCATCCTCATAGTGCCGCTCGTCGACATAGCTCAGCACATATTCGCGTCCATCCGGCGCAATGCGCGAACGCTGGATGACGTCGCCATAACGGTTGCGGATGGTGACGATCCGGACACCGTTGTCACGTTCGACGACTTCCCGGGTGCGATCGCCCGACAGATCCTCATAGTACACGTTCCTGGCGCCGCGGGTCATGCGCGGGGCATCATTGCTTTGGACGAATGTCTGGTTGTTGAACTGCAGGATGACGCGATCGCCGAGTTCCCTGACGACATTGACGCCTTTCGGACGCTGACGGTCGCGGACGTTTTCATCGGGTGCACGCTCTACGCGCTTGCCCTTTTCCTCCGTCACCGGGGCGATTTTTTCAGGCTGGATTGCCTGCTGGGCCGACTTGTCGTCGGTGGGTGGCGGACCCTGGTCGACAGGAGCGACCACGGGCTTGCGGCCCTGATCGGTGCCTTGCTGAGCGTTTTGGCCACCATTCTGCTGCTCGCCGTTCTGCTGCTCGCCATTCTGGTTGGCCGGCTTCCTGCCGCCCTGGCCGTTCTCGCCGCGACCCTTGCGCCGGGCATCCTTCTGGCTGTCGAGAATAGGGGCGGCGTTCTTGTCAGCGGGTGCCTCGCCCTGCACGGGGGTTTCGCCCTGGACAGGCGCGGCCTTGCCGCCGGTGGCAGGCTGCCCACCCGTCGCCGGCTGCTCGCCAGTCTGCTGCTGTTGCCCGTTTGCGGGCTGCTCGCCGTTTGTAGGCTGCTCCGCAGCCGGCTTCCTGCCGTGCTTCTTCGTCTTGTCCTGGGGCTGTTCGCCCTGGGCGGGAGCCTGTTCGCCGGCAGGGGCCTGCTCTGCCTTGGGTGTCGGCTGTTCGGCCGGAGCTTCCTTTGGGGTGGGCACGGGCGCGACCTCTTGCTGGCCCTGCTTGTGCTTCTTGCGCGGGTTCTCGCCTGGCTGGTTGTCGTTGGCGGGGGCTGCCTCGCCCGCGGGCGCCTGCTCGGTCTGCTGTTGTTGCTGATCGCGCTTTTTCCTGCGTGGCTGCTGCTCGTCCGTGGCGGGAGCGGCTTCGCCGGCCGGCGCTTGCTCGGTCTGCTGTTGCTGCTGGTCGCGCTTTTTCCTGCGTGGCTGCTGCTCGTCCGTGGCGGGGGCTGCCTCGCCGGCCGGCGCTTGCTCGGTCTGCTGTTGCTGCTGATCGCGCTTTTTCCTGCGCGGCTGCTGCTCGTCGGTGGCGGGAGCGGCTTCGCCGGCGGGTGCCTGTTCGACCTGTTGCTGCTGGTCGCGCTTTTTCCTGCGCGGCTGCTGCTCGTCCGTGGCGGGAGCGGCTTCGCCGGCGGGTGCCTGTTCGGCCTGCTGCTGCTGGTCGCGCTTTTTCCTGCGCGGCTGCTGCTCATCCGTGGCGGGAGCGGCTTCGCCGGCGGGTGCCTGTTGGGCCTGCTGCTGCTGGTCGCGCTTTTTCCTGCGCGGCTGCTGTTCGTCCGTGGCGGGAGCAGCCTCGCCGGCGGGTGCCTGTTCAGTCTGCTGCTGCTCGCGCTTCTTGCGCTCAGGCTTCTGTTCCCCTTGCTGTGCGCAGGCTTCGGCCGATTCGCCCTCGGCGCAAGCCGCCTGGGCCAGAACCAACGGTACGGTGCCGCGTTGCATGGAGCCGAACGCGGCACTTCCCTGAAGCGGGGATGCGCCCAACGGCGCGGATGCCATCAACAGGCCAAGTGCTGTGCCTGCCAGAATCCGTGGTTGGCGTTTCATCGAAATTTCTCCTTATGGGGTCCCATCCCTGCCCAAACCTTCATCATCCATATTGGTTCCGGTTTGCGGGCATTACCGGCAACGAAGGACGATTGACCGGCGTTTTGAAGGCAACTTCATGTTTTTCCTATGGTGGAGCGGCTTTGGCGACGATTGCAGTGCTTGACCTCGGCCTCCGCCGGGGCCACATCCCCAAAATGGAAACGCCGTTCTGGAAAACAAAGACGCTGGAAGAGATGAGTCCGGCCGAGTGGGAATCGCTCTGCGACGGCTGCGGCAAATGCTGCCTGTCGAAGCTCGAGGACGAGGATACCGGTGAGATTTACTGGACCAGCGTCGGCTGCCGGCTGTTCGACGCGCAGACTTGCCGCTGCGCCGATTATGCCAACCGGCTGGCGCGCGTTCCTGATTGCGTCGGCCTGACGCCGCAGAACGTGCGCACCATCAGCTGGCTGCCCAGCACCTGCGCCTACCGGCTGGTGGCAGAGGGCCGCGACCTCTATTGGTGGCACCGGCTGGTGTCGGGCAATGCCGAGACCGTGCACGAGTCCGGCANTCCGGCATCTCGATGCGCGGCCGCGTCAAGGCGAGCGAGACCGAGCTCGCCGAGCCCGAGGATTATTTTGACTATATGCTCGACGAGGAGCCTTGAGGCTCATAACCGCAAGGCGCGCCGGAAGCATGAACCGGGGCAGGGCGTTTGGGGGGCATATTGGTGGAGAACCGGCCAAGCTTTCCCGTTCCCGCCACATGAACCGCAGATGAACGGCGAGTTCGTAAATAGTTCAGACAGGCTAGTGCATTCTCCCACCATCGGTTTCACGAGGACGGGCGCAAGCCCGCAACAAGGAGAGAGAACCATGTACACCACGATCAAGACGGCGGCCCTTTCGGCCCTGGTCGGCCTCGGCACGCTGGCGGCCATTCCCGCCCATGCCGACAGCCTCTATCTCGGCTTCGGCAACAACAACGACCCGCGCTTTGGCGTCTACGCCGGCGACGACGGCTACCGGCATCGCCGTGACGAGCGCCGCGACGACTGGCGCGGCGACGGCTGGCGCCGTGGCTGTTCGCCGGACCGGGCCCTCGACAAGGCCGAGCGTATGGGACTGCATCGCGCCCGCATCGTCGACGCCAACCGCCGTGTCGTCAAGGTCATGGGACGCCAGTATGGGGACCGCGTCGTCATCGTGTTCGCCAACGAGCGCGGTTGCCCGATCATCAACCGCTGAGCGGAGGTCTGGTCGTAGCGGCATGATCCTCCGTGAGGATCAGCCGGGACTAGCGGAGCCCCTTTCCCAATCGGACGGGTGCGGCTCGAAAAAACCCCGCGGGAGCGATCCCGCGGGGTTTTTCATGCGCCGGCGGATAATCCCACGGCCGGCGTGGGCTCGGCCAATGGAATCACCGGAACCGGCTACTTCAGTTCGAACGTAACGGTGACCTGGACGTTGTAGGCGTTTTCGCCGGCCTGTACCGGAGCCGCGCCGGCCGCGGCATCGAAGGCCTTGGCGTTGATCGGCATTGGCGCCGGCCTGATGTTCTGATCCGTGATCTCGATCACCCGGCCGAGGCTGACGCCGGCCGCCTCGGCGAGCGTCTTGGCCTTGGCCATGGCGTCGGCGACCGCCTTCTTGCGTGCTTCGGTGACGGTGGCCGCCGGATTGTCGTTGGTGAAGGCGATGCCGCCGCCCTGGTTGACGCCGAGCGACACCGCCTTGTCGAGGATCTCGCCGGTCTTGTCGACGTCGCGTACGCGCACCGACAGCGTGTTCGTCACCTGATAGGCGACGAGTTCGGCCTCCTGGCTGCCGTCCGGCTTGTTGGTGTAGTTGTAGCGCGGATTGATCTGGATGCCCGCGGTCTGCAGATCGCGGTCCTTGATGCCGGCCGCCTTCATCGCAGCGATCACCGCGGCCATGGCGTCGTTGTTGGCGTCGAGCGCCGCGCGCGCGGTCTTGGCCTCGCGCATGACGCTTAGCGTCAAAAGGGCCAGGTCGGGAGCAATGGTTGCTTCGCCTTCACCCGACACGATGATACGGGGCGGCGTCGGCAAATCGGTGGCTCCAGCCATCGCCGGAAAAGCGACTGCAGCGGCGAGCGCGAGGGGCAAAAAAAGGTGTCTGGTCATGAAAATCTCCTTGGTCTGCGATCAGGTCGCAAGCGTCGCGTAGAGCGCGATTATGGGTTGATTTGGGCGATCTGCGTAAGCCCGTCGGGAAAGCCTTGTGCCGCGATGCGAAAAACATTAATCCAGCGCGCGTGGGGCCTGTAGCTCAATGGTTAGAGCCGGCGGCTCATAACCGCTTGGTTGGGGGTTCGAGTCCCTCCGGGCCCACCATTATCGTTATTTATCAATGGCTTAATGACCGGTTCGCCGCGAGGTTCGCCAACAGGTTCGCCAAGCATCGGCTTGCGCGTGACGAGCCGCACGACTCGATCCATGCCCTGGACCGCCAACCGTACCTGCGATGCCTCGCGCGAATAGAGCTCCGCATGATCGATATCGTCGTGCCCCAGAACGTCCATGAGTTGCCTGGTCGAGGCCTCGGCCTCCGCCAGATAAACACCGAGCGATTTCCTCAAACCATGCAGGGTAAGGCCCTTCGGAAGACCGGCAAGCTTGCGCCAATGCGCCATCATTCCAGTCAGTGACTTGGCGGAGAAGGGCTGACCATAGGCGTTGACCAGGACGGTCTCGCCGCGCCTGTCAGCCGCATCCAGGATCTCGGACAGCATCGGTGTGATCGGCACGAACAGCCGTTTGCCGCCTGTTCGTCCCTTGTTCTTGCGCTGAACGATATCAAACCCGTCGAAGTGACGCTCGACGCCATCGATGAAGACACGGCGGGTGACCCTCTGGTCCCAGCGCAGGCCCGCAACGTCGCCGCGGCGGTTGCCCAGCCAAAGCGCCAGTCCGTAGCACGTGCGTGCCGCAGTGCCGAGCTGCCAACGGTTTTCAAATCGCGCCATCGCCTCGCGCGACCAGGCCTTCCAGCCGGCATAGGCCGGGCGCCACTCGACTGCCGCAGTGGGGTCGATTTCAATCCAATCTTGCCGCAGTGCGACATAGACCAGTTTGCGTATGCCCACCAGCAGGTGCTTGGCCTTATGGGGTGTGGCGATGAAGCGCCCAAGAAGCTCCTCAATATGGATACGTCTAAGGTTCTTAACCGGTACGTCGCGCCAGATAAGGGGGTGATCTGGGACCACCCGCAGTTCTAGAAATTCTTCAATCAGCCGCATGTTCTTGCGTTTGCTGGCATCGTCAAGCGCCAACCACTTGACCGAAATCTTCAATCGTTGAAAGGCTGCTCCAAATGTGCCGGGCAGGGCGGCTCCAGGCATTTGGACGACAGGGGCCTTGGGGACTTTCCGGCCTTCGACCGCTGCCTGATACGCGTCCTTGAATCCCGGCTGGTTGGGAGCAGGCAGACCAACCACACGCTCCTTCGTCCGATAGCGCCAGCGTAGTTTTCCGTGGCGATCGGTGTAGGAGGACAGGCCGGGATATTTGTCGGTCATGGCGGGATGAATCTATTCCCTTCGGTGATTCCCTTGCAACAGGAAGTCGACGATATTCTCATCATCGTCTCCAGGTAGTTCGGCAAATGCCGCTTCGAGTTTAAGGCGATCCCAAATCACGCGGCCGTCAACTTTCTTCGGCTTCGGCATGCGGCGGTCAGCAACCATCTGGTCAAATTTGGTTATGCCGACGCCAACATATCGAGCCGCTTCTTCGCGTGAGAGACCACGAGGAGGATAGGAAAGGGTGTCGCTTTTCATGATCTCGCTGCCTGCATGCGTCCGTCGTTGTGCGCGGGCTTCCATTCGTTGGATCAATATCTGGATTGTATAAGCCAGTTACGGAAGGGATTCGATCAAACTGTGCGGTGAATTGCGGTCAGGGCGTACAAATAGGATGGTTTGCTGATTGAGCACCGAGTGGGTGTACTGGAAATAGACGTCGGAAGCACAGCGATGACCGGTAAAACGGTGCGCCCTTCTTCGAAAAGTGTCTTATTTTACCGTCGCACCGACACCTATCGTTTTCGATCCGGCGCCCTTGCCTCTTGGAAAGCGGCGCGCCCTTGCATGCCTGCGAAATCATTGGCTGCGGGGAGGGCACTGACGCCGACCGATATGCCTTGTTGGACAAGATTGCGGTGACGCCTGCCCAATCGCTGGCGGGTGTGATCGCCAAGCTTGCAGTCGTCGTTCGAGAAGCGAGTGACAACACGGATCTGTGCGAATTTCCGTTGCCTCACATCCGCTCGGCCCTGGCCGATCTGCGGCGCCTCACGCAGGAAGGGATAAACAGCGAGCCTGCCGGCTGGCCTGCAGGCGACCAGTCGATCGGCGCGCTGTTCGAGCAGTCTGCATCCTCTTTCGCCGCCTGGCGCGCCTTCAGCGCGTGGAGCCAGGGCGATGAGGAGGCCTATTGCGCTTGGACGGACACATTCAAGACACTGGAAGGCGCCAGTCAATAGGCATCGCAAAGTCTCGGCCTGACAGCTCGTCGCCGAGATCTTTCTCGTTCATTCGTCAATGACGGAATCCAAGGATTTCGCTCAACGCTGCGTATCCGTATCAGATCCTTGAAAAGGGAAGGATGCGGATGAAGCCCGATACATCGCAGTGGCGTGACCCACAGGCATATTCGTTCGTTAACGGCGCCGCGGCCGATGAGATTGCCTGGGAGTTCCTGCGACGCAATCCCCAGTATCAGCGGGACTTCGCTGCCTCCCGTTCGGCTAAAGCGATTCGCGAGCTGCGCAAGCGCTGGGGCTTGCAGTTTCGCCGCCAGGCCTGATCAGTCCGCAGTAGAGCAGCCGGTCTATTGGGCGCCTCAGATCGACCCTGGGGTCGTGAACCTGGTCGAGGTTCCGGCGGATATGCTCGCGCGGGAAAGCAGCGCCCTCGATGTTCCGTTGGCCGGGGGAAAGCATGACGAAGTCGGCCTTCACGTGCGATCTTCGCCGGGCGGCGTGCAATTGGCGCTTCTCGGCAGCGCGCGACCAGCCGAGCCGCTGGCTGCCATAATCCCACTCGATGACATGGCGCACGACCGGCTACAGGCGATCGAGAGGTTCATCCGCTCCATCCACAGGCAACACCTTCCCGATGCCCGCTTGACTGCGGCCCAGCGCCGGCGCCTTGGCCATATGCTGCGATGTCTTGACGGCCGTGAGGAGCAGGCATCTCATTTCGAAGTCGCGACGGCCTTGTTTGGTCGGAAGTTCGTCAGAGCCACTGACTGGCAAGACTCGCCTTTCCGCTACCAGACGCATCGCCTCGTGCGCGACGGCCTGAAGATGGTCGAGCGCGGCTACCGCCAATTGCTGCGCGCGCGAAGGCGCCTCTCCTGAAGGGGGGCCGTCCGGCGCCTGGTCCGCTTATTGCGCTATCGGCAGATTCTGGAGTGAACGGCTGCGCTGCGCCCTATACCGGCCGTAAGATGTGCATTTTCGAACGCCTGAAAGCGTACAGGGTGGCAGGTCTATAGGTCGATGTTATGCCATAATCAGACCCAAGAGCCTATGGCACCTGAAGTCGGACGGTAAGCATGCCACGGGCGTCATCCATCGACTTTGCCGCATTCACGTGCAATTGCGCGCACGTCGCCAAGGTGGGACCGCCGTGCTGGAAGGACGAAACAATGACTACAGACAGCGTGCTATCGATGCATATACCTATTTGATCAAACCGTACTGCCGCGCCTTGTTTCGCAGGAAGGGCAAGCCGTTACCCATAACGACTGTTTCGCTGTCGGCGACAGGGCGCCAGACGCTTAGTCCAAATGCCAACAGGGGATCCATATTAATGAAGCTCTCCATCGCCAACCCACCTTTGAAGTCGATGGCGGCGAGCGTCGCAAAAGTCTCGTCCCAGTGGCAGTTGCCCTCGCCGGGCGTGCCGCGATCGGATTCCGAGAGATGGATGTATTTGAGATGGTCGCGGGCAGTGATGATGCCGTTCCCCATGCCCTTTTCTTCGATGTTCATGTGGTAGGTGTCGAGATGGACGAAGACGTTGTCCATGCCGATGCGCTCGACCAGCGCCACGGCCTGCGCCGCCGTGTTGATGAGGTGATTCTCGTAGCGGTTGACCGCCTCAATGCCGATCTCAACGCCACGCGACTTGGCGTATTTGGCGGCCGCCGTCATGGCCCGCGCGACATTGTCGAGTTCGCCCTGGGTTGGCGGCACGCCGGTTCGCTCGCCGATGCCTCCAAAGGTTACTCCCGACAGCGCTTCGGCGCCGATGTCGGCGGTCTTGCCGATGGCGAGGGTGAGGAACTCGATGGCGGCGTCGGGACGCACCGAGGGCCAGGCGCGTTCGGGCAAGCCGAGCGAGCACACGGCCTCCATTTTATTTGCCGCTAGCAATTTACGCGTATGCACCGCGTCGATTGACTGGGGGTCGGCGATCGAGATCTCGATGAAATCGAGATCGTATTTCTTGATCGCCTGCAGGGTGTGTTCCGCGCCCGCCGGAGTCCAGCCGCTGGTCCACATGCTGGTATGAACGCCAAAGCCCATCATGGTCTGATCCTCAGAAAAGTAAGTTGCCCCGCAACCCATCGCAAAATCATGACGCCGACGAGCATGATGCCCCAGATGGCGGTGGCGAGATGCTGGCTAGCGCCGAGCAGATTGAGACCTGACGACAGCAGCTGCAAAATGATAAGCGCCAGGAACACCGACACCACCTTGCCGAAACCGCCAAACGGATTGACGCCGCCAAGGAAGCAGGCGAGCACCGTGATCAGTACGTAGGATTCGCCATGCCCGACCCGCACCGAATTGAAGCGCGACAACATGATGATGCCGGCAATGCCGCTCATGGCGCCAGATAGGACATAAATCAGCGTGATCACCCGTCGCGTCGGGATACCCGAATAGCGCGTGGCTTCGATGTTGGAGCCAACCATGTAGTTGGAAAAGCCGAGCGGGGTGCGCGTCATCAGCAGATGCCAGACGATCACAGCCGCGATCAGGATCAGCAGCGGAATCGGCACGCCGAACACATAGCCGTGCCCGAGCGGCTGGATGAATTCCGGGAATCCAGAGATGTCGGCGCCGCGCGTCAAGAACTCGCCCAGCCCGCGCAGGAAGATCATCATCGAGAGCGAAACGAGAATGGGGTGCGCGCCGGTATAGGCGATCACTGGACCCATGACGAAACCGCTGCCGGCGCCGACGCCCACCGCGAGGACAGAGCCCAACAGGAAAGCGTAAATGCTCGCGTCCGGTCCGCCATTGGCATGCAGCACCCAGGCGAGCGTGAGACCGCAGAGATTGGCCGTGAACGTCACCGCCAGGTTGATGCCGCCAGAGATGATCGGCATCAGCATTGCCAGTGTGAGAAGGCCGAGTTCGGGAAGCTGGAACGCGACGGAGTCGAAGGTTGCCATCGACAGGAAGCGTGGCGACAGCACGCCGAAAAAGACAATGACGGCGACCAGAGCCAGCAGCAAACCGATGTTCTCGGTACCGAGTTTGGTGGCCAGCTGCCTGGGGAGACTCTGCCGGGGCGTGGTAGCCGGGGCGACGCTCTCGCTCATGTTCCGCTCCGTTCCCGCGGGGCCACGAACATCCGGCCGAGCGGTGCATTCGACAGGGTGATGGCGATGAGGATGATCGCGCCGATGATCATCTTGAAGGCGTAGGGCGAAATGCCGAGCAGGTTGAGCCCGTTCTGCGTCACCGAGACCAGCAGGACGCCAAGAATGCAGCCGAGCACCGTACCGCGCCCGCCGCCGAGCCGCGCGCCGCCGAGCACCACGGCCGCCAGCACGTCGAGCTCGCGGCCGATCAGCGCATTGGGAACTACCTCCTGCGCATAGTGGACCTGCACCAACCCGCCGATGCCTGCCATCAAGCCGAGCCAGCCAAAGGCGATGAAGTGCATAGCGGCGATGTTGATGCCGAGCCGCCGCGCCCCCTCGGGATTGTCGCCGAACGCATAGAGCTGCCGGCCGATGCTGGTGTGCCGGATCAATACCCAGGTGGCGATTACGCAAATCGCCATGATGCCGACGGGCAGGGCCAAGCCGTTCCAGTTGCCATTGGCTTGCTGGAACTCGATCAGCATAGTGCGATGCGTCCACCACTCGGGCAGATTGTAGATCGACACGCCGCGCGTGACGAACATCAGGAGCCCGAAAAAGATGTTAAATGTCGCGATGGTGACGACGATGGAGATGATGCGGAAGTAGTAGATCAAGGCAGCGTTGACGGCACCGAGCGCGATGCCGGCGATGGCCGCCAAACAGATGCCGATGAGCCAGTCGCCGCCACCGATCCCGACAAGCGCCACAGCCGCCACATACTGCACCACCGATGCCGCGACGGCGAACGAAATGTCGATGCCGCCGGCGATCAGCACCACCAATAGCCCCACCGCGAAGATCAGGTTCGTCGAGCTGGTGTTGAGCAGGTTGAAAAGGTTGGCGATGGTGAAGAACTTGTCGCTGCTTAGCGACAGACTGACGCTGATGATCAACAGAACGATGATCAGCCAGGTCTCAGTCGGATTGGCTCGGAGCAGCTTGGGGATATTGAGGCTAGGCATAGACCGCGGCCTCCAGATCGCTGAGCGAGACGGCACGCGGATCATATTCGGTGACGATGCGGCCGGCCACCATGTGCAACACGCGATCGGCGTTGAAATAGACCTCCGGCACCTCGTCCGAGATGAGGAGGATCGCGAGCCCTGCCTCCGCCAGCCGCGCCACGATCTCGAAGATGCCAGCGCGGGCACCGACATCTACACCCACGGTCGGCGCATCAAGAATGATGAGCTTCAACCCAACGGCGAGCCACTTCGCGATAGCAACGCGTTGCTGGTTGCCACCCGAAAGCGTTGAGATGGGATCAGTCGGCCGGTCGATCTTAATGGCCAGCTCGTCGATCCATCGGGTCACCAATTTTTCCTTCTTGGTGAACGAGATGAAGCCACGGTCGAGCACCTTGTCGAGCACTGAAATGACGAGATTGTCGGCGATTGATTGCTGCTGGATCAATCCGAGCGCCAGACGGTCCTCCGAGAGGTAGCCGATACCGGCACGGATGGCGTCGCGGTTGGACCTGAGGCTAAGCACTTTGCCGTTCAATAAAACGCGCCCTCGATCTGGAGGCAACATGCCGAAGATCGAGAGCGCCAGTTCGGTCCGTCCGGCACCCAACAAGCCCGTCAGGCCAACCGTTTCGCCACGCCGTATGGTCAGTGAAACATCAGCGTAGTCGCCGGCTCGCGTCAACCCTTCGACAGCGAGCACAACCGGCGAAGCAGAATGGTCTTTCATCCGGACGCCCTGGTCAAACGTCTTGCCGGTCATCAGCTCGGTGAGACGCGACTGCGTCATGCCCTCAGTCGGATAGACACCGACCAGTTTGCCGTCACGGAGCACGGTGACCCGGCGCGAGATTTCGAGCACCTCCGCGAGCCGATGGCTGACGAAGACGATGGACACGCCGTCGGCGGCGAGCGTACGCACGGTATCGAGCAGGCGATCGGTCTCGGACTGCGTAAGCGAAGACGTCGGCTCGTCCATGAAGATGACTTTGGCGTCGCCGGCGAGGGCCCGTGCAATCGCCACGATCTGGCGCTGCGCGATGGCGAAGGTGCGCAGCGGCGCATCGACATCGAGATCGGCGCCGAGCCGGCCCAGCAGGCGTCGTGCAGTGTCGCGCATGGCCCCATGATTGACGATGCGCGGCAAGGCGCCGAGTACAGAGCGGATGCCGATATTTTCGGCGACGGTCATTTCGGGAAAAAGCGCTAGGTCCTGCCAGATCACCTCGACGCCGGCGGCGCGCGCGGCGGCGGGCGACATGACGTCGACGGCCTTGCCGGCAAAGGCGATCTGCGCGCCCGCGAGCGGCTGGTAGACGCCTGTAACGACCTTGATGAGCGTGCTCTTGCCGCTGCCGTTCTCGCCGGCAATGCACTGCACTTCGCCAGGCAGCACTTCGAAGCTGACATCCTGTAGTGCCCTGACACCACCGAACGTCACGCTAATATTGCGGAGCGAGAGAACGACTGCCCGGCTCTCCTCCGTCGACACGGCAAAACTCATCGACTGGACCTGGTTGGTAGGGAAGGAGGCGCCGGGATCGAGGACGATACCCCGGCGCCTTGGTCCGCCGCTTACAGCCCGAGGGCCGCTAGACCATCAACCGTGTCGACCGTGATTGGCTGGTTCGCGTCAACGATGATCGTGCCGGTCTTGAAGTCGGGATGCACCACACCAAGACCCTCGATCGTCATGCCATCGGTGACTTTGCCGCCACCCACCAGATAATCGGCCAGCGTCACGAACACCTTGCCGGCCTCGAGCGGATTCCACATGAAGCCGCCGTCGATTGTGCCGGACTTAAGCATCGCGCTGCCCTGGCTGGGCGAGAACGAACCGACGAGAACCACCTTGTCGCCGAGCTTCTGCTCGTCGAGGGCACGGCCGACGCCGATCGGGCCCTGACTACCGAAAGTCAGGAAGCCACCGAGATCCGGATTGGCCGCGAGCACGTCCAGCGCGGTCTTGCGGCTGTCGTCGGCGCTTTCGGCAACGCCGTACCGATCGCCGACCATCTGCATGTCCGGATAGTTCTTCTTAATATAGGCGATGGCCGCATCAGCCCAGGCGTTGTGCGCCGGCACCGTGAGCGAGCCCACATAGACGACATACTTGCCCTTGCCGCCCATCTTGTCGGCGAACAGCTTCGCATGCGCCTCGCCGAAGCCGACTGCGGACACCATCTCGAAATCCCAATCGGCGTTCACCTGATCGGGCGATTCATGGGTGATGACTTTGATGCCGGCATCACGGGCCTTCTTCAGCACCGGCTCGAGCACATTGGCATCGTTCGGCACGACACCGATGGCATTGACGCCCTGAGCGATGAGATCTTCGATCGCGCGCACCTGAAGCGCCGGATCGGCACTGGTCGGCCCCACCATGAAGCCGTCATCGCCGAGTTCTTTGGATTTTTCCTTGATCCCCGTTTCCATTGCGTTGAACCAGGGAATGCCGCCGATCTTCACGACAACTCCAACCTTGACGTCTTTCGCCTGTGCATCGATTGCGGTGACACAGAGTACTGCACCCAGCGCAGCAACAAGTATCGCTTTTCCTAACATTGCTTCCTCCCTTGCATTTTCTCACGCGCGTTTTGGAGCTGTAATCTTCGGTTTTCCTGTGCGCTCGCACGGAGAAGCAACAGCACCTCCGCCGGCGCTCTGGAACTGATCGAGCCCAGAGCGCCCCTCCTCCTGCAACATAAGAAGGCCTGGATTCTTTTTGGTCAAGGGCGCTAAATAGATTTAGCAAGGCATTTTTCGTTGAGCCCCGACCGGGCGGTCAGCTTCGCAAGTGCAGCAAAAGACCCCGGCCAAAAGAGCTGCGCCTGAGCCCGCCGGGAGGAGACGCCAAGCGCAAGGAAGTCTGTGTCCGTCCGGTGACGACGCAATCCGCTATCCAGCGAGACGGGGAGTTCTGGACATTGCTCTCGCAGTTACGAGCGATGCATCACCATCCGGTTATCGGCCGCTCGAAAGCTCCCGGTCAGCTTGATCTGCACCCAGGCAATTGGTGCACCTTTTCGGAGCCGGCTACGCGCGAGCGCTGAGGGACGCCGACATGGCGCACGTCGCCGTAGTGACTACCGGGCCATTCCGCTGGCGTTCTGTCTGGACCCGGCTGCGCCATCGGGCGTGGAATCCCAGTCTTCCTGAGCGCCTTCATGCTCCCCGGTTCTGCCGAAACTGGTTGGCACCGTCACGAGCGGAAAATGGTCCACGGAATGGTTCTCGAGAAGCTTGAAGCCTTCCGCAATCATGACTTCGACATTCTGACGTACCATTGTTACGTCGAAGGGTAGATACGCGGCGAATGGATCCCAGTCGAAGCTCCCGGCAACAATCCGTTTCAATTCACTTGGAGCCAAGGTCGATAGGAACCGCAAGGCCCCCTCGAGCGCTGTCACCCCGTTGATGAACATGCCAGATGGCAAATGTCCCAGTTCAGCGTATCGTGCGGCAAGCGACCGAGCAGCATTGGTGGGCGCGTACCCGCAGCAATCAACAGTTCTGGTTCCAGGAGCAATCCCGTGCGCTGCCAGAACATCATTGAAGCCAAGCAGTCGGCTGCGCGTAGCGTCATCGTCATGCACTCCCCCGAAGAAAAATAGATCGTTGGTGGCGCTGCGCCGTTTCTTTAGCTTGCTGATCACGACTTCGGTCAGAGCTCTTGCGCCGCCGTAATTATCGGAAACGACAGAGGGCGCTCGGGAGCCTGGCAAGTCGACATTGATGCACCGCACGGCGGCGGCGCGGCACAAATCATTAAGTGGATCTGGGCAACGAACTCCCGCGATGAAGAGGAATTCGACCTGCTGCGCCAGGAGCGTTTCCGTCACATTGAGTTCGTTGTCCGGATTCCTATGCGTACTGACCACAATTGGGCACATCCCCCGGAGGCGCGCTTCCGCTTCAAAGGCTTCCGCGAGGCCGGCAAAAAAACGATTTCGGTAATGCGGCAGAATCATTCCGGCCAATCCCGACCGAGATAGCCGCAACCCCCGAGCCTTGAGATTGACCGCGTAGCCAAGCCGTTCAGCCCAGTCGAGAATCGTTGCCGCCGTCTGCGCCTTGATGCGGTGCTGCTGCCAACAATCGTTGAGAACCAAGCTGACCGCCGTCGGCGATGACTTGGCGGCCAAGGCGATATCGTAAATCGTAGTTTTTCGCCGCAAAGACTTCTTCGCCATTTGGGATGCCCCGCTTCAATAACGCGGCGGAAGCTGCGCGCCTTGGATGCATCACCGCCTAGTTAGACCAGACGTGAGCAGACGTCCACGTGTAACGAACACTATGGGTTTAACAAGGTGACTGCGTGCCGGATACGGGAGCCTCTTCCCGATGCGATCGTCGGGGTGCGTCCGCAGCTTGGATTTTCCAACGGTTGATGGTGCTCCGACAAGCGGGCGATCTTTCAAGCAGCGGCGAAAGCACAGCGCGCGATTGTGCGCCTCGGCGCGCAACGGACGGATCTTCTTCGGAATGCGAATGACCGTTGCCGCCGTGAACACGCCTCAAGCAGACAGTCGGATAGCGGACCCAAACCGGACAGTCGTAGTGTGCCGTCGTCTGCGCTTGGCACAAGGGGGGCGAGGCTTTGATGCGGGTCCAAGCCATTGTAGGCTGACCTCCTGGCGAACCAATCTGCTTTGTCGCCGAGCCACAGATGGGGCAATTTGCCTCGCTTCGTCATTTCGCCGGGCGCACCAACGACCTCTCGAACGGGCTGATCTGGCCGGAGGACGGCTGAAGCCTCAACCGCCTAAGCCGCAACGGCGCGTCGCGCGTTTCTTCCCCTGGGCGGGGCCCATTCCTCGCGGAAACAAGAAACGCGCGCCTGCGCCATCCTCCGCTTTGCTGCGGTCGCAAGCGATGCGGCGGCGGTCGCCTTCGGCCTCACGATCGCCATCGAGGTCGCATGGTGCGGGCTCGGAAACGAAGAAACGGAGACTGAAAATGGCTACCATCGGCACTTTCAAGAAGACCAATGCGAACGAGTTCACCGGCGAGATCGTCACCCTCAGCGTCCAGGCCAAGGGCGTGCGCATCGTCCCCGACAGCCGGGCCAGCGGCGAGAACGCTCCAAGCCACCGCGTGGTGGTCGGCAAGGCCGAAATCGGCGCCGCCTGGTCCAAGCGCTCCAACGAGGGCCGCGACTATCTCGGGCTTAAGCTCGACGATCCGAGCTTCACCGCTCCGATCTACGCCAACCTCTTCGCCGACGACGAGGAAGGCGAGGGCCACAGCCTCATCTGGTCCCGCCCCAACCGCCGCAACGGCGAGTGAACTGGCAGACGCCTCGCCCGGCNGGCGTCTTCTGTCGGTGGCCGCGGAAGCTTTCCGCGCCGCCGGGTGCCATCACCGGCTTCCTTTCACGAGGTGCGCTGCTGATGCGCGATGGCGTGAAGATGGTCGAGCGGGCTGTTCTCAATTGCTGGGCGGCGCACTCCTGAAGGCCTCTTGGCGGTGCGAAATAGCGCCCCTCAATTGCGCACCTGATCACCGTCCCCGTGCTCCTCCATCCTTGCAATCGATCGCCGTTCAATCGCGACGGCCGCAAGGAGACACCTCATGAATACCGACGCCGCGCCATTGCCGCCGCGCTACCTGCGAACTTCGGAAGCAGCGCATTTCCTCAGCCTTTCCGCGCGTACGCTGGAAAAACACCGCACCTACGGCACCGGGCCGGCCTATCGAAAACTCGGCGGCCGCGTCGTCTACGCCGTCGACGACCTTCAGGCCTGGGTCCAGCGCGGCGCCATGATGTCGACATCCGACCCGCATGGCTCGGTGCTGCCCGCCAAGCCTCAAGCCGCCCGCCTGATCGCCTATGCTGGGCGCGAGAAGCGCTGAGCTCGCTGATCTCCCCTATGTCGGCACGACCACGCCAACCGTCGGAACGCGGGCAGCTAGATCTGTTCCACGCGCTGCCCGGTGTCGCCGCGCCACGCGATGCGCAGGATCTCATGGCCTATCCCTTCTTCTCGCTTGCCAAATCCAGGCGCATCGCGCCGATCGACTTTCGCGCCGGCGATGTCGCAATCCGTGTCGAGGCGATGCCCGACCACGGCATGGCGACGATCTGGGATGCCGATATCCTGATCTGGGCCGCGAGCCAGATCGTCAACGCGCGGGATGCCGGATTGCGCACGTCGCGCCTGATGGCCGCGACGCCATACGAAATGCTCACCTTCG
Source organism: Mesorhizobium sp. LNHC232B00 (assembly GCF_000502435.1). Taxonomy (NCBI): domain Bacteria; kingdom Pseudomonadati; phylum Pseudomonadota; class Alphaproteobacteria; order Hyphomicrobiales; family Phyllobacteriaceae; genus Mesorhizobium; species Mesorhizobium sp. LNHC232B00. The sequence continues at coordinate 31,835 of NZ_AYWP01000017.1, read as the reverse complement.
TCGGCCGCGGTGTCTCGAAGCGAGACTACCTGCGCCTCAAGGCGGCGCTCGATCGCCTGCAGTCGACAAGCGTCGTCACCTCCATTCGCCAGCCCGCCGAAGGCCGGCGCCATCGCTTCTCATGGATCAACGAATGGCAGGAGCGCTTCGATCGAAACGGCCGCCCGCTTGGCGTCGAATTGATCCTGCCCGATTGGTTCTATCGCGCCGTCATGGATGACGCGCTGATCCTGACAATCGACCGGGCCTATTTCGGCCTGACCGGCGGCCTGGATCGCTGGCTCTATCGGCTGGTACGCAAGCATGGCGGACGCCAGCGCGCGGGCTGGCGTTTCGACATCCGGCATCTGCATCAGAAGTCCGGCAGCCTCTCGCCGCTCAAGCGCTTCGCCTTCGAGCTGCGTGACATCGTGCGCCGCCAACCTTTGCCGGGATATCTGCTGTTCACGGAAGTCGAAGCCAGCGGCCGTGTGCTGCTGGCGTTCGAACCGGCGCCCGCGCCGGTTGACAGGATCGTGCCACCGGGAACCCGAACTATCGTGCCATCGGGAACCGCATCCTCGTGCTTTCGGGAACCGCAATCGGCCTTAAGGTACGGGCCCGCAACGAAAAATCGCGCTCTTAACTTAGAGTCTAACTCTCAATCTAACAGTCTTGCGCGCCAGCCGCGGACTGACGGTTGGGACGAGAAGCGGCGGTGCGTTGGCCGGCGCGAGGGAGACGACACATGACGTCGTCTACCCCATCGACGCCGCGCGGCAACTTCACGACGGTCGAGCTGATCTGGATCGAGAAGCGGATTGAGCATCGCATCCGCTTCGGACGTGCTGCCCACGAGACGATCATCGACAAGCGGCGCCGCGTCGTCGGATTTGCGCCAAGCAGTGTTTTTGCGTTCGTGCGCTGGGCGGCGAATGACTTTGGCACTGTCGTTTCGCGCATCGACATCGTGCGCGCGGTGTTGCCCGCTGAACCTTATCAGACGCTGCCTTACGTCAGGCCAGGCGGCGAGATCCTGCTCAAGATCGCAGGCTGGGACAAGGTTGAGCGGGTTCTTCAACGGATCGATGCGATCGAGGCGATCGGTCTAGATCCGGCCGAAGCCGCACCGGATTATTGGCGTCAGACCCACAACCGTCTGATTGCCGGCGCAACGCCGCGTGCCTATTCGCTCGAGCAGCACCGGGCCTTTCTGTTGCGCAAGCGCGTGACCTCATGAGCCGTGCCGCTTGCATAGCCGCGGCGCTCGCGGCCGTGGTCGCCACGGTCGCTCCGGCTGTCGTCGTGATGCCGCCGCTGCTGCTGTGGAACGCATCGGCCAGCGCGCCGCTTGGGCTCTATGCGATCAGGAAAATGGCTGTGCCGACGGCTGGCGCGCTAGCTGTCATCCGACCGCCAGACAAGGTCGCCCGGTTCGCCGCCAAGCGTGGCTACCTTCCGCTCGGCGTGCCGATGCTGAAGCACATCGAGGGACTTCCTGGGAGCCAAGTCTGCCGTCTCGGTCGCGTCATCACGGTGAATGGGCTTTCGGTGGGTGCCGCACTGGAGCGCGACCGCAAGGGGCGCGCGCTGCCTGAATGGCAGGGCTGCCGCATCATCGCCGCCGCCGAAATCTTCGTCATGAACTGGAAGGTCGCGGACAGTCTCGACGGCCGCTATTTCGGCGCGTTCCCGGCGAGCTCGATCGTCGGAGCCGCGCTGCCGCTTTGGACCGACGAGAGGGGCGATGGCCACTACACCTGGCACGCTCCGGCGAACTGAAATTCAGCCCAGCAACAAGAGAAGGATGTAGTCCATGGCCGAGATCGGCGTCTTCCACGAAACAGAATCGGGTTACTCCGGGCGCGTTCGAACACTGCTTCTGGATGCCGAGCTGGTGCTCGTGCCGACCAGGACGTCCGATGGCAAGACGCCGGATTTTCGCATCCACATCGGCGACGGCAGCGGCCCCGAGGTGGGAGCAGCCTGGAAGGAAACTGGACCGACGGCTGGCGACTATCTGTCGTGCCGGTTGGAAGATCCGCTGTTTGGCCGGCGCTTCCGCGCCGGTCTCTTCAGATCCGACAACGGCTCCTGGTCGCTGCGCTGGATCCGGCCGAAATCGCGGCCGGAGCATGCTCGATGAGCGGGCCATCGGCGCCGGAATGTGTGGACGAGAGCCGCCCCGTCAGTCAGCTGCCTGGTCGGCGTGAAGCACTTTGCCTTATCGGTGGATTGCTGATGGTCTGTCACGCAATGACCGGGGCCTTCGCGCAATCCGCGCCGGCCTCACGCAAATCCGCGGACAATCCCTATGCCGCGCCTATTGCCGAGGCGTCGCATCGCTTCCGCGTTCCCGAGCGCTGGATACGGGCAATCATGCAACTCGAAAGCGCCCGCGACCCGCGCGCCGTATCACGAAAGGGGGCCTTGGGCTTGATGCAGATCATGCCTGCAACCTTTGCCGAGCTGCGCCATCGTCACCAGCTCGGCCGCGACCCCTATGAACCGCGCGACAACATTCTTGCCGGCGCCGCCTATCTTCGCGAGCTCTATGATCGATACGGTTCACCCGGCTTTCTCGCCGCCTACAATGCGGGGCCAGGACGTTACGAAGCCTCCTTGAAGGGCCGTCCGCTGCCGGCTGAGACGCGAGCCTATGTTGCGACGCTCCGCCCTTTCTGGGGCGGCGGTGATGCGGCCGGCGCGCTCACCGCCGGCCATGCCAACGCCGTTAGCTGGAAGGCCGCGCCGCTGTTCATAGTGCCGTCCGGGTCCGTGGCGGCTCCCGGTCTTCCTTCCCGTGAAGACCTGTCCGTCGCTGTCTCGTCGTCACCGTCAGCGCACGAGCTTTTCGCAACCGGCTCGCTGACGCGCGAACTGTTCGCCATGCCCGAAGCCGGAACCCCCGCACAATGACGGCGAATTGTCCAAATCGTGCCCGGGCGTTGTCCTGGACGTCAGGGCGTACGGAAAGGCGAGAGCAGGAGGCAACAAAGGCAACAAGTAAGCGTCCGGTCGTTGCACATCGCTCAGTTCTTGACAGGATTTCCGACTTTCCACACCCAAGGCAAGAGTTCATCGAGCCGGTTTACTGGGTGACCGTCGACCATGCGGATGAGGACATCCCGCAGCCAGGCATACGGTTCGACGTCGTTGAGCTTGCAGGTTTCGATGAGCGAACACAGCACCGCCCAGCGATGACCACCGCCGTCGCTGCCGGCGAAGAGATGGTTCTTGCGGCCGAGCGCGACAGGTCTGATTGCGCGTTCGACCGGGTTGGTGTCGAGCTCGATGCGGCCGTCGTGCAGGAAGCGGGTCAGCCCGTCCCAGCGCGAGAGCGCGTAGCGGGCGGCTTCGGCGAGCGTACTGCGACCTGGCAACAGCGGCAGCTGTGCTTCGAGCCAGACCCGCATGGCGTCGACGATTGGTTTGGAGCGACTGCGCCTGGCTGCAAGCCGATGACCCGGCGATTGGCCGCGAACGTCGGCTTCAACGGCATAGAGTTCGCCGATCCGTCGCAAGGCTTCCACCGCGATCGGAGCGCTGGTCGCCTGCGCCACGTCGTAGAACTTGCGCCGCGTATGGCTCCAGCACGCGGCCAGAACGATATCTCCCTTGCCGGTAAGGCGCTCGAACCCAGCATAGCCATCGACATGCAGAACGCCCTTGAAGTGCTCGAGATGAGAGACGGGACGCTCGGCTTTGCGATCCGGCGCAAACAGGTAGACCGCGGCCGGTGGCTCCGGTCCGCCCCATGGCCTCTGCTCGCGGGCGTAGACCCAAAGCCTTCCAGTCTTGGTGCGGCCGCGGCCTGGATCGAGCACCGGGACCGGTGTGTCATCGGCAAAAAGATGGTTCGAGGCAAAGACGCTCTTCGCCAGCCGTTCATGCAGGGCTTCCAGCCACCAGCAGGCGCCGCCGACCCAGCCGGCAAGGGTGGAACGCGGAAGTTCGACGCCATTGCGGGCGAAGATCTGCGACTGCCGATAGAGCGGCGTGTGATCGCAATATTTGCTGACCAGCACCTGCGACAGCAACGCCGGAGTTGCCAGACCGCCAGCGATCGGCCGCTCCGGCGCCGGCGCCTGCACCACCGTCTCGCAGACCCGGCAGGCATATTTTGGCCGCGTCGTCCTGATCACGCGAAGCTGCGCTGGAACCCAGTCCAGCATCTCGCTCACGCTTTCGCCGATGGCATGCAGCGCGCCGCCGCAGCACGCGCAGATCATGCTGTCGACATCGACCAGAACATCCTCGCGCGGCAGATGATCGGGCAGCGGCTTGCGATGCGACGGCCGGTCGCCCGACGGCTTGCCGACGATCGGACGGCTCTCCTGGATGCGGGCGATGTCAGCGTCGAGTTCTTCCAACGCGAGCGCGAGCTGATCGGGATCGAGGCGCTCCGAGCTGCGGCCGAACTGTGCCCGCTGGAGCTTTTTGATGATCGACTGAAGCCGCTCGATCTCGCCGTCGCGGCTCTCGACCGCAGCCGCCATGTCGCGCACGAGACGTTGAAGAAGTGCTGGATCGGATGGCAGGTTTTGGAGATCGACCAACATGATCGATTCTATCACAAACAGCACAAGAACCCAAGGATTCCGGGCTTCTTCGCGACAATGGAAGTGCCGATTTCAGCCGGCCAGCATCGGTCGCCAGAAGCGTTCCGGCGCGCGCCAGTCGATGCCCTCGATGAGCATCGCGAGCTGTGCCGGCGACAGTGCCACCGAGCCGCCAGGCTCGGCCAGGCGCGGCCACATGAACTGTCCGTGGTCCATGCGCTTGGTGAACAGACACAGTCCCGTTCCGTCCCAAAACAAGATCTTCAGGAGCGAGGCATTCTTGCCGCGGAAGACGAACAGATGGCCCGAGAAGGGATCCTTCTTCAGATGCTCCTGGATCAGCGTGGCGAGCCCATCGAGACCTTTGCGCATGTCGGTGTGACCCAACGCCAGATGCACTTTCACGCCCGCCGGAACGACGATCATGATGCCTTCTCCTTGCCGGCCAACTGCCGCTTGACCGCAGCTGCAGATGCGCCGGCCGGTGCGAACACGCGCCGCCCATCATCCAGTTCGATCGCCACCATGCCGTCCGGCGGTCGCACGAGATCGCGCAACGCTGCTAGCGTAGGCAGCTCATTGTCTGCGCCGTCGGCAAGCACCACCGTTGCTAGTCGCGGCGCCTTGCGGGCGGTCAGGCCGAACTCCTCGCGCCAGCGGAACACCATGCTGGTGGCAATCCCATGGCGGCGGCAAACCTGCGCCACGGCGACGCCGGGCTTCTCCGTCTCCTTCACGATCGCCTGCTTCTGTTCGTCGCTGAAGCGGCGCCGGTTCGAGCGCCCATCCATCGCTTCGGGTGTCAAGCGGTATTGGCGCCGCGCGCAATTAGCAGCGCTGCTTAATAGGGCTCGGGCACTCGGATGAAGAAGCGATCGCCAGTCCATTTCGTCGCCGGATTCTTCCAGGCGATCGCGCCAGATCCGCAGTGCATGTCGCGAAAGTCCGAGCGCGGCGGCGTACTCGGCATGCCCCATGCCGCTCCAGTTCATCGCCTCGACATGCATGCTCCAGAACGCCCGAAGCGCGATCGGACCGCTGTCTGTGCGCTTGCCGTAGCAATAGCGCGGCCGCCTTTGGGGACGCTTCGGGTGCGGCGTCTTGCGCTGGCGTCCGGTCTTCTTCCGACGCAAATTCTGCAGCTTTTCCGCACGCTTGCGCAGGTCTTCGGCGCTCACCAGATGGCGCGTCCACAGCTCGAATGTCCTGACCGAAAGATCACGCTGGCGGCAGAATTCCTGCGCACTGAGATCGCTGCTGAGCCAGCTCGCGACCTGCGACGACCAGTAGGGACTGTTGGCCTTGGCCCAGGAGCGGCGAGGCGCCATCCGAATATCCTCCACAAACCGAAGGAACCCGACATGACGCGAGATTGCACTACTTCAAATATGTGCAGGGACCGGACGGTTACGGCAACAACCGAGGGATGGCAGGATAAAAGAGCGCACGTTGCGCGGCGGTCGGGTGGTTGTTCTTGCTTGGTTTTCTGGCGCGTCCCGCACATTGCCGGCCATCCGCACAATGTGTATGGAGCAGCCCAAATATTGTATTTGTTTTTCTTTTTCCACATTGTGGTGCCGCGCCATGGCTGATGAGCGCGCGTTTCGCATTCGACCCGGGCGCATCCGCTCCACGCGCGCCCAGCAGGCCCGGCCCTTCATCGCGCAGGTGTTGGCCGCGGCGAAAAAGGCCGGCGGCGGTATCTCGCGTTCGGGCCGGATTGTACAGGCAGGCCGCTCCCGCTTTGGTCACGGTCAGCGCGCCAGCATCCAGGCCAACCGCCTCATCACCTCGCGGTCGCGCGGCGCCGTCGTCAAGGCTCGGGTCGTCCGTCACTCCGTGCGCGCCGCTCCCCTTGGCACCCACCTCAACTATCTGCGCCGCGAGGGTGTGAGCCGGGACGGGGAGAAGGGGCAGCTGTTCGGGCCGGGGACGGAGAATGCCGATGGCGCGGCCTTCGCCACGCGCGCCAAGGACGATCGTCACCATTTCCGCTTCATCGTCTCGCCGGACGATGCTCTCGAAATGGCGGACCTCAACGCCTTCACCCGCGATCTGGTGGGGCAGATGGAGAAGGACCTCGACACGCGGCTCGACTGGGTGGCGGTCGATCACTGGAACACCGAGCATCCCCATATTCATCTGATCGTGCGTGGCGTGCGGGACGATGGCCAGGATCTGGTTATCGCGCGTGACTACATCAAGGAAGGCATGCGCGACCGGGCTCGCGATCTGGTTACCCAGGAACTGGGTCCGCGCACAGATCTCGATATCCGCCAATCACTCGAAACCCAGATCCAGTCCGAGCGGTGGACGCAACTCGATCGGCAGTTGCTTCGCGACAGCCGTGACAGCGGGGTCATCGATCTCGCGCCATCTCCTCAAAGGCAACCGGACGAGTATCACGCTCTGAAAATCGGTCGCCTGCGCAAGCTCGAGACCCTTGGTCTTGCCCAACAGGCCGGGCCTGGCCAATGGACAATCGACGAACGGATCGAAGCAACACTGCGCGCGCTTGGCGAGCGCAGCGACATCATCAAGCGCATCCACCGCGCGATCAGTGCGGCCGGCATCGAGCGTGGCTCAGCCAATTATGTCTTGGCGGGGGAGAGCCTGGAGACGCCGGTTATCGGCCGGCTGGTCGATCGTGGGCTCGATGACGAACTGATCGGCACGGCCTATGCCGTGGTCGACGGCGTCGACGGACGCACCCATCACATCAAGCTCTCCGATCTGGAGGCGGCCGGCGACAGCGCGCCGGGATCGATCGTCGAGCTGCGAAAATTCGATGACGCGCGCGGTCAACGCCGGGCCGCGCTCGCCGTGCGCTCCGACCTTGCTGTGGATCAACAAATCACGGCATCGGGGGCGACCTGGCTCGACCGTCAGGCGATCGCGCGAGAGCCTGCCGCCCTGGCCGAAGGTGGCTTCGGCGCCGAGGTCCGCGACGCCCTCGACCGGCGGGCTGAACATCTTGTCAATCAGGGGCTCGCGGAGCGGCAAGGCAGACGCATCACCTTCGCCCGCAACCTGCTCGACACGCTTCGGCGTGCGGAACTGGAGAAGCTTGGCGACTGGCTCGCCGCCGATAACGGAAAACCCTTCAAGCAGGCCGCGAGCGGAGACTATGTCGCTGGTGCTTACAGCCAGCGCCTGGCGCTCGCCTCCGGCCGTTTCGCCATGATCGACGACGGGCTCGGCTTCCAGCTCGTCCCCTGGACGCCCTCGCTCGAGAAGCATCTCGGCCAGCACGTCTCCGGTGTCGCGCGCGGCGATGGCGGCATCGACTGGAGTTTTGGCCGCAAGAAGGGGCTCGGCCTCTGAAAACCAGATGAAAGGCATACGCCATGTCCGCCACGAAAATCCTGTGGGGTCAGATCCTCACCGTCTTCCTGATCGTCCTGGCGACGACCTGGGCGGCGACGCAATGGACCGCATGGAAACTCGGTTTCCAGACCGGGCTCGGTCCGCCCTGGTTCGAGATAGCTGGGTTGCCGATCTACTATCCGCCAGCTCTATTCTGGTGGTGGTATTTCTACGACGCCTACGCCCCGTCTGTCTTCATGAGAGGTGGGCTGATCGCCGTGTCCGGTGGTTTCCTCTCGATCATCGTTGCCATCGGCATGTCGGTGTGGCGGGCGCGCGAAGCCAAGAATGTCCACACCTACGGGTCGGCGCGCTGGGCCGAAAAGCGAGAGGTGGAGGCAGCGGGCCTGATCGATAACGATGGTGTGGTGCTCGGGCGCTATGACCGTCATTATCTGCGCCACGATGGGCCAGAGCATGTGTTGTGCTTTGCCCCGACCCGGTCCGGCAAAGGCGTCGGTCTGGTGGTGCCTTCCCTTCTGACTTGGCCGGGCTCGGCGATCGTCCACGACATCAAGGGCGAGAACTGGCAGCTCACCGCAGGCTTTCGCGCTCTGCACGGTCGCGTGCTGCTTTTCGACCCGACCAACTCCAGATCGTCAGCCTACAATCCGCTTCTGGAAGTCCGCCGTGGCGAATGGGAGGTCCGCGACGTCCAGAACATCGCCGACATTCTCGTCGACCCGGAAGGGAGCCTGGAAAAGCGCAACCATTGGGAAAAGACCAGTCACGCGCTGCTGGTCGGCGCGATCCTCCACGTTCTCTACGCCGAGCAGGACAAGACGCTCGCCGGCGTCGCCGCCTTTCTTTCCGATCCGAAGCGCCCGATAGAATCGACGCTTGCCGCGATGATGAAGACCGCGCACCTGGGTGAAGCCGGCCCGCATCCGGTTATCGCCAGTGCTGCGCGCGAGTTGCTCAACAAATCCGACAACGAACGCTCGGGCGTGCTGTCCACTGCGATGTCCTTCCTCGGTCTCTACCGCGATCCGGTGGTGGCCGGCGTGACACGGCGCTGCGACTGGCGAATTTCCGACATCGTCGGCGGCAAGCAACCGGCAACGCTCTATCTCGTGGTGCCGCCTTCGGACATCAACCGGACCAAACCGCTCATCCGCCTCATCCTCAATCAGATCGGCCGTCGTCTCACCGAGGACCTGAATACCAAGACAAACCGCCACCGGCTGCTTTTGATGCTGGACGAGTTCCCGGCGCTGGGCCGTCTCGACTTCTTCGAGAGCGCGTTGGCTTTCATGGCGGGCTATGGCCTGAAAAGCTTTCTTATCGCGCAGTCGCTGAACCAGATCGAGAAGGCCTACGGTCCCAACAACTCGGTCCTCGACAATTGTCATGTCCGCGTCAGCTTTGCCACAAACGACGAGAGGACTGCCAAGCGGGTCTCGGACGCACTCGGCACGGCAACCGAAATGCGAGCGATGAAGAACTATGCCGGTCACCGGCTCTCGCCATGGCTCGGGCATCTCATGGTGTCGAGGCAAGAGACTGCGCGCCAGTTGCTCACTCCTGGCGAGATCATGCAGCTTCCGCCGAGCGACGAGATCGTCATGGTGGCAGGCGCGCCGCCGATCAGGGCCAAGAAAGCCCGCTACTACGAGGACGCCAGTCTCAAGGAGCGCGTGTTGCCGCCACCAGAACTGGTGCGATCCGCAGAGGCCGAGCCTGACGACTGGAGCCAGTTGCCGATCCTGGCTCACTCTGAGGGGACGCAAGCTTCCGGAACGCTGCAGCGGGGCGACGGCGATCCAACGGGATCGGAGCGCCGCTTGCAGGCAGAGCTCAATCGGGCGCAGGCCGTCGAGAAAGCGGCGCCGATCGAAAACGAATTCGATATGGGACCGGACGACGATGCCGACGACGATGATGCCGTCCGCAATCGGCGCCTGGCGCGCCTTATGCAAGGCGTGGCGCGGCAGGTTTCCCTCGACCCCGATGACGGCATGGAGCTGTAGGCGCCGTGATGGCTCGCAAAAAGAAGGCGCAGATATCCGTTTATCTCGATCAGGCCATCATGACGATGCTTGGCGACTATGCGGCACGGCGCGGTCAATCCCAATCCATGATTGCAGAAGCAGCATTGGCTTCCTTCCTGTCGCCGGACGGCGATGAACGTCGCGAGGCCGCTATCGCCAAACGCCTCGATCAGGTCGATCGACGCCTGGCCAGGCAGGAGCGCGATATCGCCATCGCGGTCGAGACACTGGCGGTCTTCGTCCGCTTTTGGCTGGCGACAACGCCGGCGTTGCCCGAGCCCGCCGCCCAGGCCGCGCGCGCCAAGGCGGCCGAACGCTACGACGCCTTCGTCACCGCCCTGGGCAAGCGCCTGGCGAAGGGACCGAAACTGCGACAGGAGATTTCCGAGGATATCAATCCGATGGACAACAGCGAAAACCCACCCTGACGGATTGCAGGCCAACGGCTGCTCGGAGCGTGATGGCCATGTTCATCATCATGATGGCGATATGCGACGCCTCTGCGGTACGCGATGACATTGTCTGTTGGACCGATGACGACGATGATGATCAGCACGGCAACAGGATGGGCGAGCAAGTCCCGGCAGCGGGTTCGTGGCATCTTGATCAATCGACGGCATCAGCCTTGCTGTCGGCTAGGAGAGCCGCCCTCTTGCCGATAGCTGACTTGACTGCGTCGACCAGCTGCTCGGGAAAGCCGCGGGGCAGCGACATGATCACCTCGTCGGCCTGCTTCTCCACGTTTTCAGCAATGTCATCGAAAATTCTGCGCATGACAGGGCTACCCACACCGGCAATGTCAGCGGTCTGCAGGAAATGGCCTGGCATGATGTCAGGTATCGAATAGTGCCTGTTCTTGCCCACCGACATTGCCAACTTGAATTTTTTGCGCGGAATCTGTCTGGTATCAAGGCTGGGCTGCGCGGTCAGCACGTCGTAAAGGGGCGTCATGCGGAATCGTCCGCCAGGGCTGAGAAAAATGCTGAAATTCTTGGCGTGGCCTTCGGTCGCGCCAATCAGCCAGAACAGGATGCAGGTGCGCAAGAAGGTGGCGATGTCTTCATCAGGCGTATCGCTGCCCTTCAAGAGGTCGATAATCTCTCGCATGCCGGGACCGCCATCCGACTGGTATTTGCGCGTCGGCGGCACCGACAGCGCTTGACAGATATCCTCCTGCGGCAGGCGCAGAAGGCGGCCATCGCGGGCCCACAGCCGGTCGAAGCGTTCTACGATCAGCGTGCGGCGCTCGCCGAAATCAGCGATCTGCGCCTGGGCGGCGGGAACGCCAAACGCTTGTAGCAGCTTAAGGCACAGATACTCATTCTCGACGCTGTTGGAGAGATCGATGCCGTTCGGCAGCCGACCGATCTGCGGCTTCAGGATATGGGTGGTCGCTGCCGTGCCGATCGGTTTGAACCAGCCTCCGTCCTTGCGCAGCAGTGCGGTCTTTTCCTGCGCGCCGGCAATAGAGATGCGAAAGTCCTCATCCTCGCCGAGGCCTAGCGGAGCGGCGGCAAGGTTCGCGATTATTCCGGCGACGTCCTCGTTGCTGACCGGCTTGCCTTCGACACTGCCGGGAGGGCCTGGATCCATGCCATCGGGCAGGAATTGCAACGCGCCGACGCAATCATGGCCGAGCACAGCCAGCATGCTGTAGGCGTCGGTGCCGTCGGCGCCGACGCGTTCGGCAACACGCCTGCGCATGGCGTCATTGTCCGGAAGCAGGTTGTCGAAGACGTTGGTCACCGGCGTGCCGATATGGCGGTCTTCCCGTAGAGGAAGCGAGAGTGAGATCGGGAAGGAGCCGCGCCAGTCCAGCCATTCGCGGGCGTATTGGAAGTCGATGGCGCCCGTCGATTCCCTGCGCAGGACGCCCACCAGGCGCGCGTTCAGGAAGACGTTCAGGGGGATGTGAGCCGGACGCCGTGCCATCAGAACAGATCCTCAATATCAGCAGAGCTGCCTTTGCTGCGCGCGCGCACGACGAGTTCCAGGTCGAGGGCGGAGAGGGCGCTCATCAAGGTGCGGAGTTGCATCGCGGGCTCGCCGGCCTCAAGGCGGGAGACCGTACCCTGGCGCAGGTGGATCTGGTTGCCGAGCGAGCCTTGCGTGAGCCCGGCGTTCTTGCGGGCGCGGCGCAGAATAGCTCCGAGTTGTTTCTCGTTGCGAGCGATCTGGTCTGTCATGTTGGGTCTCCACGCCCGTAATATACGCGGTCGCGTATTAATTTTCAATATACGGAGTCGCGTATAAAATGGAGATATACGCGATCACGTTTATAGCGATCGCGTATGATCCCGACGCATCAGCTGGCAGCGGTCTTGGCGCCCCAGCTGAAACGAGCGGAGACATTTCTGATAGTTTGTTGAAGCACATCTCGCCGCTCAGTTGGCAACCTAACTGGCATCTACACCTGGGATGCGGAACCTTAGATGCCGGACGGCTACGACGAGACGCGTCCTGAAAACAATGTATCCTTGTTCATTCGCGATTCATTGCCCCTCGGCGAGGATCAAGGTTCTTAAGCGATACGAGCGTCTGCTTTCTCGATGTTCGGCGTGGGGAATGGGAGGTTCGCGACGTAAAAAACATCGCCGACATCCTGTTCGATCCCGAAGGCCCGCTTGACAGGCGCAACCATTGGGAAAACACGAGCCACGCGCTGCTGGTCGGTGCGATCCTGCATGTGCTCTACGCCGGACCGGACAAGACCTTGGCGGCGTCGCGGCATTCCTGTCCGATCCGAAGCGCCCGATTCGGCCATGATGACGACGCCGCATCTGGGGGAGGGCGGTCCGCGCCGCGGGCCGCGCGCTAGCGCGGCGCCGCCCGCGCTGGCGATGCCAGCTGGGTTCTGTTGCTGATGGCGTTCAGTTGGCGGCTCCGCACAATTGCGACGTCGTCAATCCCGGCGGCACGTTCTCCGTGGGGCCAAATCCGTACTTCGCCATGATGGTGGCGATCGTGCCATTCGACATGATTTTCGCCAGACCTTGATTGTAGAGGTCGCGCAGATCGCCATCGTCCTTCCTGAACGCGATCGCGATGTAGCTGATCGACTTATCGTCCGTCGTGAACGGGCTGGCGCGCTCCAGATCGGGGCTTTTCTTGCCGGCAAGCAGCCCGATCACCGTCGGGGAAGAGAACAGAGCCGCGTCGGTGCGGCCGGCGCGCAGGGCGGCGATGTTGGTTTCGATGTCGGGGAACTGCAGGATGCGGTCCTCCGGGACACCTTCGGTGATAGCATTCTTGATGACGTTGCTGCCGCGGCCGCCGCCCATGATGGCGTCGGATTTCTTGGCAAGATCCGCGTAGCTGTGGATCGCCTTGGGGTTGCCGGCGAGCACGATCGCTGCGTCGTCCGTCCTCAGGTCGGGAGCACCGAAGGCGACTTGCTGACATCGCTCCGGCGTGATCGACAGGCCCGATGCAACGGCATCGAAACGGCCGGCCATCAGGCCCGGGATCAAGGCGCCGAATTCGGTGACCTCGAAGTCGACCTGCTTGATGCCGAGATCGGCAAAGGCAGCCCTGAGAAGATCCGGATGCCAGCCGAGCAGCTCGCCGGTCCCCTCCTTCTTGTAGCCCCATGGCGAGCGGTTGTGGATGCCGATGACGATCCGCCCTTCCTTCAAGACGCGGTCTTTCGTGGTCTGTGCCGTTGCCGGCAGCACAGATCCAACAAGCGCGGCATAGGCGATGCAGGCCAGGCCAATCACGGCCGATCGGGTTCGAAATTTCATCGGGGGTTCCTCCCATGAGTTTGAGTTGCGCGAAGGCGTCCCGCCTCAGCCGCTCAACGCTACGGTTGGATGCGAGCTTTCGTCAATGTATATATACAAAATATAGACGAAATATTGCGGATGAAGTGGTGAGTGGATCAGGCCTGCCCGTCGAGGAGATACATGCTCTACGTGATTGCGATCGGGTTACGCGGTCCCCCAAGCTCGCTTCCGCCGCTGACGCTTGAACCGATGTCGAACAAGCGGGCGCCTACACAGGCAAGACTTCCGAGCGCTTGACCTGGCCGAGCGCGAAGCTGCTTTCAATCGAAGCGATGTTGTCCAGCCGCGTCAGCTTGTCCTTGATGAACCGCTCGTAAGCCTCCAGGTCGCGCACCACGATGCGCATCAGGTAATCGCGCTGACCTGTCATCAGATAGCAGTCGACAACCTCCGGCCAGCGCAGCACCGCCTGGGAGAAGCGGTCGAGATCGTCCTCGCGTTGCCGTTCAAGCTTGATCGACGCGAAAGCGCTGATCGGCAGGCCGAGCTTCTTCTGGTCGAGGACCACGGTGTAACCTTTGATGACGCCGGCGCTCTCCAGGAGCCTCACACGCCGGGCGCAAGGTGAAGGCGAAAGACCGACGGCTTCAGCGAGGTCGTTCGTCGTCGCCTTTGCGTTCTTCTGCAGCGCGGCGATGATTTTGAGGTCAATTGCATCGAGCGTCGGATTTGGCACGTTTCCCTCGTCTGGGCGTCATTGTTGGCTGAATCAGCCAATATCATTGATAAACTTGCGCAAGAATAGCCACTTTTGAGAGACCTTGGCCGTTATCGTTGAACCGCGATTTCACGGGAGCCGACGATGACGATCCTTTCCGAGCTCGAACGCAAGGTTCTGTGGCTGGCTGTCTGGATGATCCATCATGCCAATCACCTTCGTGGGTCCGAGGACGGCCTCAAGGTCGGCGGCCATCAGGCGTCGTCGGCGTCCGCCTCGACCTTGATGACGGCGCTCTACTTCCAGATCCTCAGGCCTGATGACCGCGTTGCCGTCAAGCCGCATGCCAGCCCGGTCTTCCATGCCATCCAGTATCTGTTCGGCAGGCAGACGCTTAAGCAGCTGCAAAATTTTCGCGGCTATCGCGGCGCGCAGTCCTACCCGTCACGAACCAAGGATGTCGACGATGTCGATTTCTCGACCGGGTCGGTCGGACTGGGCGTGGCGCAGACCCTGTTCTCCTCGCTGGTCCAGGACTATGTCAGGGCAAAAGGCTGGAATGCGGACCAGCCGGAAGGCCGGATGATCGCCCTTCTCGGCGACGCGGAGATGGATGAAGGCAATATCTTCGAGGCTCTTCTCGAAGGCTGGAAGCACGGCCTGCGCAACACCTGGTGGGTCGTCGACTACAACAGGCAGAGCCTGGATGCGGTGGTGCGCGAAGGCCTGTGGCAGCGCTTCGAAGCCATCTTTCGCAACTTCGGCTGGGATGTGGTGATCCTGAAACATGGGACATTGCAACAGGCGGCCTTCGAGGAAGAGGGCGGAGAAAAGCTGCGGTCCTGGATTGATGCATGCCCCAATCAGCTCTATTCCGCGCTCACCTTCCAGGGCGGCGCCGCATGGCGCCGGCGTCTTCTGGACGACCTTGGTGATCAGGGACCGGTCAGCCGCCTGATCGAGAAGCGCAGCGACGAAGACCTTGCCGCCTTGATGGCAAATCTCGGCGGCCATGATCTGGCGAGCATCATCGATGCCTTTGAGGAAGCGCGCGGGCATGATCGTCCGACCTGCTTCATCGCCTATACGATCAAGGGCTTCGGCCTGCCGCTGGCTGGCCATAAAGACAATCACGCCGGATTGATGACGCCGGCGCAAGTCGACGCACTGCGGCAAGGCATGGGTGTCCGCGCCGGGCGTGAATGGGAGAGGTTCGAGGGCCTTGCATATGATGAGGCCGCGATCCGGTCCTATCTGGCGTCGTCGCCTTTCGCGCAGGCAGCCACCCGTCGCCATAAAGCCCCAGCCATACCCGTGCCGGCGCAGATCGCCTGGAGCGCACAGGCCTCGATGTCATCACAGCAGGGCTTCGGCCTTTTGATGCACGAGATCGCCAAGTCAGACAGCGATTTTGCAAAGCGTGTCGTCACCACGTCTCCGGACGTGACCGTCTCGACCAATCTCGGCGCCTGGGTAAACAGGCGGGGTCTGTTCGCGCGCGGCGACCAGGCGGACATTTTTCGTGAAGAACGCATTCCCTCTACCTTCAACTGGACGTTCTCGCCGTCGGGTCAGCATTTCGAACTTGGCATCTCGGAGATGAACCTCTTCACAATGCTGTCGGCGCTGGGTCTGTCGCATTCGCTTCACGGCGAGCGCCTGCTTCCGGTCGGAACGCTCTACGATCCTTTCATCGAGCGTGGCCTCGATGCGCTCAACTATGCCTGCTATCAGGATGCGCGCTTCATCCTGGCGGCGACGCCTTCCGGCGTGACGCTGGCGCCCGAAGGCGGAGCGCATCAGTCGATCGCCACGCCGCTGATCGGCATGGCGCAGGACGGCCTGGCGGCATTCGAGCCGGCCTATGTCGACGAGCTGGCAGTCATCCTGCATTGGGCGTTCGACTACATGCAGCGCTGCGGCGAGGGGGAGCCCGACGACCAGACATGGCTCCGCGATCGCACTGGAGGTTCGGTCTACCTCAGGCTCTCAACGCGATTGGTCGAACAACCGTCTCGCCAGATGGAGGATCCGCTGGCGCGCGACATCGTCGACGGCGCCTACTGGTTGCGCAAGCCCGGGCCGAATGCCGCTGTGGTGATCGCCTATTCGGGAGCTGTCGCGCCGGAGGCGGTGCAGGCATTGGGGCTGATGGCGGGTGACCGGCGCGATGTCGGGCTTCTGGCCGTGACCTCGGCCGATCGGCTGAACGCCGGCTGGTCTGCGGCGGCGCGGGCGCGCCAGTATGGCCATCCGCACGCCACCAGCCATGTCGAGCGCCTGCTGGCTGGCCTCCCGGCCTCATGCGCCATCGTCACGGTGCTGGACGGGCACCCCGCGACGCTCGCCTGGCTGGGATCGGTCCATGGCCACCGCACGCGCGCCCTCGGCGTCGAGCATTTCGGCCAGACCGGCACGATCGCGGATCTCTACCGGCATTACGGGATCGATGCGCAAGGCATCATGGCAGCAGTGCAGTCGGTCTCGGCCGGCCGGCCGCTGCGACACCTCGGCTCCGCCGCCTGACGACCCGCCAGCACCGCCTCGGGGCCGGCGCGTTCGTCATCGGCCGTCAATACCGGAATTCCTTGAGGGCGGCTGCCGATCGTCGGCGCCATCTTGCCGCATGGCGAGAAAGCCCTGGGGAAGATGAAAATGACTGAGGCCGGCGATCTCATGAGCGGTGAAACGCTGCGGTCGCCGGTGGGGACAGCGAGGGCGATGGCGCATCACGGCGAGCTCATCCAGGGCGTCTTCAAGGATCATGACGGGCGCCTTCATCGCGGACTCGTGACGCTGCCGATTGCCGGCTTGAGATCGCAGGCGAGCTTTGCCAGGAGCGACGGCGATGCGGTCGTTGTCCGCCCCGATCACAAGGTCAAGGCGGCGACAGCCGCGCGCCTCACCCTCGATTTCCTGAGCGTCGCTGGCGGCGGCGAGCTGACACTTCAAAGCTCAATCCCTGTCGGGCACGGCTACGGCTCATCGACGGCTGACGTCGTCGCTTCCATTCGCGCTGTCGCCGCAGCCGTCAACGTCCAGCTGCGACCGTCGAGCATCGGGCGTCTGGCCGTTGCCGCCGAGCGCGCCAGCGACGCGATCGCCTTCGATGAGCACGCAGTGCTCTTCGCCCAACGCGAAGGCAAGGTGATCGAGAATTTCGGAGGCTCCCTGCCGCCGCTGCTCCTGGTCGGGTTCAAGGCAAATGGCGGCGCTCCAGTCGACACATTGCTGCTGCCGCCCGCGCGCTACGACAGTGCCGAAATCCAGGAATTCGGCGTGCTTCGGGCGCTGGTGGCGCGGGCGGTGCGCCTTCAGGATCCCTATCTTCTCGGACGTGCCGCCTCGGCCAGCGCGGTGATCAGTCAGCGGCACTTGCCAAAACAGGGCTTCGACGAGATCGCCGACATTGCCAGGCGAGCCGGGGCGTGTGGAGTGCAAGTCGCCCATAGCGGTTCCCTGTTCGGCCTGATTTTCGATCTTTTCACCCCGAACCTCAAGCGCCGGGCAGCTCTGGTGGCTCAGCAGATACGGCGTGCCGGCTTCAGGGATGTCGAGGTCCATCTGGTCAATGCGGAGGGCTGGCCATGGTGACCTTCGACGTCGATTATTTCAGGGATCTCGAGACGCCGCGCCTTGCTCTGCTGGCGCCCAATCTCGTGGCCGCTGCTTTCCCGCTGATGAAGCTGATGCCGGCCCGCTACATCCTGGATCGGGCAGCGTCGAATGGCGAACTGAAGGCGGGCTCCCACATCGTCGAGACGACTTCCGGCACATTTGGAATGGCGGTGGCGCTGCTGGCGGCGGCGCGTGGCTATCGCCTGACGCTGGTCACCGCTTCAACGCTGATCGATGCCAAATACAAAGCCCGCCTGGAGCGCATCGGCGCGACGGTCATCGCCCTTGACGATCCTCGCGGCGATGGCAACCAGCCGGGCCGGCTGGAGCGCCTCCAGGAAATCCTGGCCAACGAGCCGGATGGCTTCTGGACCCGCCAATACGACAGTCCGGGCAATTGGCTTGCCTATGCGCGGCTGGCGGAGCTCTTCATCCGCGCCATGGGCAAGGTGGACTGCCTGGTCGGCTGCGTCGGCACGGGCGGCTCGCTATGCGGCACCGCGACCTTTTTGCGAACGGTCTTTCCGCATCTGACGGTGTTTGCCGTCGATACCCATCGCAGCATTTTGTTCGGGCAGCCCGTCGGCAAACGCATGCTGCGGGGATTGGGCAACAGCGTACTGCCGAAAAACGTCAGGCATGAGCTTGTAGACGAGATCCATTGGGTTGGCGCCTACCCTGCGTATAAGAGCGCGCACCGTTTGCTGCGCCAGCACGGCCTCTTCATGGGACCGACCAGCGGCGCCGCCGCGTTGGTGGCGCAATGGATTGCAGCGACCCTTCCGGATGCGCAAGTGGCGGTCATCATGCCTGACGAAGGCCATCGCCATGCCGAGACTGTCTACAGTGACGACTGGCTTGCGGCTCTGCCTGGCTGGCCCTGCAAGGAACTGTCCGAGCCAAGGACGCTGACGACCATCGCACCGGCCGCGGAGACACAATGGACGCGCTTTCTTTGGCTGCGTCGCAGTCTTGACGATGTGCTGAAAACGCGCGAAGCAAGCGATGTGCCACCGGCCGTTGGCGCGGCGGAGAATCTATGAAGCGAGATCCAGTCCGCCTTTGTCGAGCCAGCGCCAGGCATCGTCCGTCGTCTGGAAGACCTGGTCGTGTTCGTTCGATCCGGCGGACCGATCGAGGTCCTTGAGACCGCTGGCTGTCACGACGGCCACGACACGGTCTGAGGCCGCGATGACACCTTGTTCCTTCAATGTCGATATCGCCATCAGCGGCGTGACCGACGCTAGTTCGGCAAAGATCCCTTCGTCCCGCGCAAGACGCTCCTGCATCGCGATCAGGCCGTGATTGCTGACGGGGACGGCGTGCCCGCCGGATTCGCGCAGCGCCTTTAGAGCCTGAAAGGTGCTGCGTGGCGTGCCGATCGATACGGCCAGGCTGTCGAAGAGCATCTTGCGTTCACTCAAGGCATCGGCGCCACTGGCAAGAGCCTGCGCCAACGACCCATGCACCTCCGCTGCGACGAGCCGAGGCAAGCGTGTGATCGATCCTGCCGCGAACAGCTCGCAAAAGCCGGCCCACACGCCGGACAAGGCATCGCCATAGCAGACCGGCAGGACGCACCAGTCTGGCGCCGTGCCGTTCGATTGCTCGACGATCTCATAGGCGATCGTCTTATAGCCCTCAATGCCGAGTGGATGGCTGCCGACGACCGGACCGTGATAGGGCGAGGCGATGAACCAGTCGTAACGAGCAGCCGCCTGTTCAAGCAGCGACCAACGGTCCATTTTGCTGACCAGCGGCAGGACCGTCGCGCCATATTTTCGGATCTGCGCCAGCATCGCGCCGGCCGACCCCGCGAAAGTGGTGACGACGCATTTGAGACCCGCTCGAGCGGCGTAGGCCGCTAGCGAAGCGCCGGCGTTTCCCGATGAGGCGGTCGCGACGATCTTCGCGCCATGTGCGCGCGCCACGCTGACCGCGATCGTCGAGAAGCGGTCCTTGTGCGACCAGGTCGGGTTTCGGCCTTCGTCCTTGATTGCAAGGTCCGGCACGCCCAGAAACGCGCCGATGCGCGGCGCGGCAAGCAAAGGTGTCAGACCCTCGCCAAGGCTCACCGCCTCGGCTTCCGTGCAAGGCAGCATATGCGCAAAACGCCACAGCGAGCGCGAACTGGCGGCGCCCTCAAACGGATGGAGGTGCGGGGCCGCATAGACGGGCGCAAGATTTGCCGGCGCGGTGTCTTGGCAGCGCACGCATCCCCGGGAGTCGATGGTGGTGTCGGCAGGGGAGGAAGCGCCGCATCGGATGCAGACGAACCCCAGGACGCGACCTGCGTCCATGCCAGCTTGCTTTTGCTCGCCCGCGAGACGCGCTGACACGTTGGGTGCAAGGTCGCGAAACGGCCGGCTCGCCATGGCTATTCCCTATTCAGGAAACGATGAATTCGGTTGTTGTTTCAACAGCCCGCAGCACGGCTGTCAATGCGGAATGTGCACTATAGTGTGTCGCACCATAGTGCGCGTCGTAGCATCCGTTGTTGGATGAAACTTCGCGGCGTTTTTGGCCTGAACGTGCAGCGGCTTCGCAGAGAGCGAAAACTCTCTCAGGAGCAGTTGTCTTTCGTTTCGGGCCGCACTCGCGCCTATATCAGCAGCGTCGAAGCCGGGCGGCGCAACGCCACGCTGGATACAGTCGAAATTCTGGCCAAGGCGTTGAATGTCGAACCGCAAGAGCTGGTTTCAGCAAACCCGGCAAGTAAGCGAGCTATTCGGGTGACGAAACAGGTCGCTCCAAAGTCGACCGATTGAAGCCAGACTTCCACAATCCCGTGCTGACCTGATTTTCACTTATCTCGTCTTTGTGATACGTGATTGACTCCTTTAGTGTACATTCGAGGCATGCCCCATTGAAGGTGTCGTTTACAGCCATAGGTTGTTCTTCGGGGTAGGACCTGACTGTGGTCGAGGTCTTCCAATGGAGAACGAAACTGTTACCGACCTTTTTGCGGCGATCACCAAGATCGATACTGCGCGGTCGGCTGATGCAATCCTCCAAGAGTTTTGCGCGGCGATGGCGCGCTATGGACTGCGCAATTTTCTGATCACGGGACTGCCCGTACCGCACGATGCGGACTGGCGACGCGAGATCCTTGCTGATGGCTGGTCTCCTGAATGGCATCGTCGCTATGTCAGCGAGGAGTATTTTTTGCACGATCCTTGCGTCGCCCAGTGCCGGCACTCGCCAGAGCCTTTCCGATGGGCCGAGCTGCCGGCCGCAAGGCTGGTTGCACGCGCGAAGCTGGTGATGGACGAGGCGGCCGAGTTCGGGATGAAAGAAGGTATCTGCGTCCCAATTCATGTCCCATTGGCCGGGCCGGGCGTCGTCACGATGGCGAGTGAGCGAATGGAAGTGCCGCCAGGCGCCATGCCCTTTGTCGAGACGCTTTGCGTTCATACCTTTCGCAGCCTCTCAGGGCTGGGAACACCCGGCGATGGCGAAGCGCCCACGCCCTTGACGGCGCGCGAGCGCGAACTCCTGGAGTGGAGCGCGCAAGGCAAATCCACCGATGACATCGCTTGTATCCTCGGTGTCACCAGGAACACGGTTGAAAGTCATCAGCGCAACATTCGAGCAAAGCTCGATGCGATCAATGTCGCGCATGCCATCGCCAAGGCGCTGCGACGGCAGGAAATCCAGATTTAGCAATACCTGAATACCGTCATACGTACGGCAAGTCCGTTTTCCTACGACCCTCCGCCTGGAGGCGTCATGGTTCGTATACATCTGGTCACTTGGGACAACAGGAAGCACTACAGGAAAGTTCTGGAGCGCTACTTTCGGATACGCTACGAGATTTACGTCAAGCAGAGGAAATGGCGCGCCGTCGCACGGCCCATCAACATCGAGATCGACGCCTTCGACAACGAGCATGCGCTTTATGTTCTGGCGCTCGATATCAACGGCAAGATCGTAGGCGGCTCCCGTCTCGTGCCGACGCTGCAGCCGCACCTCATGAGCGAAGTGTTCCCGGTTCTGGCCGGCGGCAGGCCTCCCAGAGCGGCTGAAATTTTCGAATGGACGCGTTTCTTCGTCGTTCCATCGCTTCGCACGCACGGCAGCCCGTCGCCGGTCGCCGGCCTGGTTCTTTGCGGTCTGCTCGAGGTCGCCCAACGTCTGGGGATTCGACAGATCAGTGTGGTGTGCGAGACATTCTGGCCAAAACGGCTGCGCGCGCTCGGCTGGACGCTGACCGAACTCGGTGACGTTCTCGAACATCCCGACGGCGATATCATCGCGTTGCTGATCGACCTCACGCCCGAGGCTGTCGAGCAGACGCGCAGCGCTTACGGCATCAGCGGCGTCATACTTGCCGACAACATCTAGGCTCATCATCACGCACTTGCGGGAAGCCCGCGAGGGGTGGATCGTCAGGGTGTATTGTCATCGCGGCCATTTGCGCGGTAGTCAGCCCTATGATGGTGTCGAAATCGGTTGATGGGCTCATGAAGCCGCTGGTCCTGATCGCCTCGAAGGACCCGGATTTTTTCCTGGTCTTCGGCCACATACTTTCGGTAGCCGGCTTCGAAACCCAGCTGATCACGGGAGACCGGGAAATCGCACGTGCCATCGCGGCGACAGCCCCGCTTGCCATAATCATGGACTGCCGTCCGGGGGACAGTGCAATCGTCAAGCAGTGCAGCTGGTTGAAGTCCAACGCCGCAACCAAAGCGACGCCGGTCGCGAGCCTGGTTGCCCCGCGCTCCGGCAGGCTGCATCTGGACTTGATCAAGGCTGGCGTCGACGAAATATTTTCCCGGCCGTTCGCGCCCGAGCAGCTGCTGACATGGCTGCACGGCAAGGCGGGTGTCGCGAAGCTTTCACGCGAAACGGACTCGGGCAAGCTGGTGCAGGGCGATTTCCGGCTGGAGCGGCAGACCCACCGGACATTCTTCAAGCAAAAAGAGATCGTGATGCCACCGATCGAGTTCAAGCTTTTGCGCTGCCTGTTGGCGCAGCCTGGGAAGGTCTTGAGCCGCGAGGAGCTTGTCGCGACGGCATGGCCTGAACATGCCGCCGCAACCGATGTGCGGGGCGTCGACGTCCATATAGCCAGGTTACGCAAAAGGCTTCGGGCGTCCGTGGGAAGCGATGTGATCCGAACGGTCCGCTCGGCAGGGTATGCCTTCGCGCCGGACTGGTGATCTGCCATCCGTGCAGCGTCCCGAAGCGGTGTTGCCGGCACGCTGGTCGACACGCGTCTCCTCTCAATGGCTCAGGATGGTGTCCAGGAACAGCCGCGCGCGTGGGTGAGCGGCGGCTGAGAAAAACGTTTCGGAAGAGGCGCGCTCGATGATGCGGCCGTCGTCCATGAAAACGATCTCATCGGCGATTTCGCGTGCAAAACCCATCTCATGCGTCACGCAGACCATGGTCATGCCGGTTTTCGCGAGCGCAATCATGACGTCGAGGACTTCCTTGATCATTTCCGGGTCGAGCGCCGAAGTGGGTTCGTCGAACAGCATGATACGGGGATTGAGGCAAAGCGCACGCGCGATCGCCACCCTTTGTTGTTGACCGCCCGAGAGCTGGGCCGGGTAGGCTTGCGCTTTTTCGGGGATGCGCACCGCCGTCAGATGCTGCATGGCGATCTCTTCGGCCTCCCTTGCTGGTTTCAGGAGAACCCGTCGCAGCGCCAACGTGCAGTTGGCAAGCACGGTGAGATGCGGAAAGAGGTTGAAACTCTGGAACACCATGCCCGTCAGCCGGCACGCCATCGCCGTGTCCCGGGTATTTCTTCCCATTGCTATCCCGTCGAGTTGGATCGTGCCCTTTTGAAAAGGCTCGAGGCCGTTGATGCAGCGGATCAGCGTCGATTTGCCCGAGCCGGAAGGCCCGCAGACGACGATGCGTGCGCCCGCGCGGATCGTCAGATCAATGTCTTTCAAGACGTGCAGGGCACCAAACCATTTGTTGAGGCCATCGACCCGCACATGCGCCGTGGTTGGAACGGCAAAGACTGGAAGCGGGGCTTGAGCGAGCATCAGCGACGCCCGGATGCAAGCAGGCGCTGCTCGATGCGTTTTACGCCATAAGCAATGATCAGCGCCAAGGCGAGAAACAGAATGCCGGCGACGCTTAGCGGCTCCGCGTATCGATAGGTTTCAGACGCGATATCGAAGGCGCGGCCGAGCATTTCGGGTACCGCCAGGATCGCGAGATAGGGCGTGGCCTTGAGGATCGAAACGAGATAGTTGCCCAACGGTGCGGCGATGTTGCGCAGCATTTGCGGCGCGATAATGAAAACGACCGTATCGCGGCGGCCGAGCGACAAGGCTCTGGCTGCTTCCTGCTGGCCCTTCGGGATCGCGTCGATGCCCGCTTTGAACACCTCCGCCAGATAGCCGCTGTAATACAGGCTCAGCCCCAATATGCCGACCGTCATGGCGCCAAGCCGGATGCCGTAGAAGGGCAGGACGAAATACAGGAAATAGAGCCAGGCCAGAATCGGCGTCGAGCGGATGAAGTCGATCAGGAAGCGGACGGCGAGACCAGGCGCGCCGCCGCCGCGTCGGATCATCTCGAAAGTGAAACCGAGCGCCGAAGCGCCGAGGCAACTCAACACCGTTGCCAGCAGGGTCGCCCCGATCGCTCCGATAATGGTCGGGATGGTCGAGAGGGCGAAATCGAGGTCAAATCCCACGCGGCGTTCCTCTTTCAGGATTGACCCGCGCCTCGAGCCAGCGGCCCGCGAGTGCGATCGGATAGCAGACGGCGAAGAAGGCCAGCAGCAGTGCCGAATAGATCGCGACTGGGTTGTACTCGGTCTGCGCGATTTCCTTGGCCCGGAAGGTCATGTCCGTCAGCGTCACCATCGAGACGAGGGACGTCGCCTTGACGAGCTGGATAAGATTGTTGACGAAGGTCGGGCTCATGGCGACCAGCGCCTGTGGCAGTTCGATCAGAAACAGGATCGCAGGGCGCGAGAGGCCGAGCGCCATGGCCGCCTCGCGTTGGCCGGCGGGAACAGATTGCAGTCCGGCGCGCACCGCCTGACTGGCGTAGCCCCCGGTGTTGAGGCCGAGAACCAATGCACTGACGGTGAGCGCCGATAGGGTGACCCCCATCACCGGCAGCACGTAGTAAAAGACGAAGAGCAGGATGACCACCGCGGAGCTGCGCCAGAATTCAATCACGGCGGTGACCAGGAAGCGGGTCATGCCGGTGGTCAGGAACTGCGCGACGCCGAAGACGAGCGCGAACGGTATCGCAAAGACCAGGCCATAGGCCGTGACCTCCAGGGTGATGCCCAGCCCCTGCAGAATGCCCAGCCAGATCTCGAACATGTTCACGAGGTGCCACCGATCTTTGCTGAAAGGGACGTCGACNCCTGCAGAATGCCCAGCCAGATCTCGAACATGTTCACGAGGTGCCACCGATCTTTGCTGAAAGGGACGTCGACGATGTCAGTATCGTTTCGGCGTGCCTCAGGCAGGCGGCTTTGCGCCGAGAAATCGCACCCTCCGGACCGGACCTCATCGCATTCTCCGCGCGGTGGACAGAACGATCGCCTGTACGCAGAGGCCATCGATGGCCTCTCATAAACCCCGCGAGAGTTGTCTGTCAATAAACATGGACACAGTATTGCGAAAGTTCATAATTGATGCATACGGCGAAGGCGGCAACAGGTCGGCCTGGAGCGCGACGACCGTCGGCGCCGCCGCAGGCCGGTAATTTTACGCTACGTTACGATGGCCGCTGAAACCCGTTGAACCGGACTGCTCCAAGGCTCTTTTGATCGTCCCATACCGGGGGTGGTTCGACACGTTCCCGGCACAACGGGGACAGAATGGCTATCTCGCAGAACGATACCGAAGGACGCACGCGCAGCTCGCGCATGCTGCGCACCGCGCTTGGGTCCGCCATCGCCCGGTTTCTCGATGATCCCGCGATCGTCGAGGTCATGCTCAATCCGGACGGCCGCATCTGGGTCGATCGGCTTTCGGACGGTCTGGCCGATACCGGGGAAGTGCTGGCGCCGGCCGCCGCCGAGCGCATTGTGCGCCTGGTCGCCCATCATGTCGGCGCCGAGGTCCATTCCCGTGCCCCCCGCGTCTCGGCCGAGTTGCCGCAGACCGGCGAGCGTTTCGAGGGCTTGTTGCCGCCCGTAGTGGCCGCGCCGGCCTTCGCGATCCGCAAGCCCGCCGTCGCCGTGTTCACGCTCGACGACTATATCGGGGCGGGCACAATGTCGGCCGGCCAGGCCGCGATATTGCGCGCCGCGGTTGCCGTCCGCGCCAACATCCTCGTCGCCGGCGGCACATCGACGGGCAAGACGACGCTCACCAACGCGCTGCTTGCCGAAGTGGCGAAGGGGACGGACCGGATCGTCCTCATCGAGGACACCCGTGAACTGCAATGCGCCGCGCCCAACCTTGTCGCAATGCGCACCAAGGACGGCGTCGCCACGCTTTCCGACCTGGTTCGTTCGTCTTTGCGCCTGCGGCCCGACCGCATCCCCATCGGCGAGGTGCGCGGCGCCGAAGCCCTGGAACTTTTGAAGGCATGGGGCACCGGCCACCCTGGCGGCATAGGCACCCTTCATGCCGGCTCCGGTATCGGCGCCCTGCGCCGTCTTGAGCAGCTTATCCAGGAAGCCGTCGTCACTGTCCCGCGTGCGTTGATCGCCGACACGATCGGCCTTGTCGCTGTGCTTGCCGGACGCGGCAACGCGCGGCGGCTTGTCGAACTGGTCAGGGTCGAGGGTCTCGGCGCCGACGGCGATTACCGCATTGCCGAAGCCACCCCGATCAACACAGGAGAAACTTCATGATCCGCCTGCTTTCGCGCTGCCGCGCCGGCCTGGCCGCGGCCGTCGTCGCCATTGCCTTTAATCTCGTGGCCGTTCCGGTCGCCCACGCGTCGGGCTCCTCGATGCCGTGGGAACAGCCGCTCGAAAAGATCCTGCAGTCGGTCGAGGGACCAGTCTCCAAGATCATTGCCGTGATCATCATCATCGTCACCGGCCTGACGCTGGCCTTCGGCGACAGTTCCGGCGGCTTCAGGCGTCTGATCCAGATCGTTTTTGGTCTTTCGATCGCCTTTGCGGCGTCGAGTTTCTTTCTGTCGTTCTTCTCGTTCGGCGGCGGGGCCTTGATCTGATGGCGGCCGCTTTCGAACAACTCGACGCGGTGCCGGGGTGGACAGTGCCTGTCCACCGTGCGCTGACCGAGCAGATCCTGCTCGGCGGCGCGCCGCGCGGAATCGCGATCCTGAATGGCACGCTGGCGGGCGCGGTCGGTCTCGGGCTGCGGCTGTGGCTTGCCGGTCTCCTCATCTGGGCAATCGGACATGCCGCGGCGGTATGGGCCGCCAGGCGCGACCCGCTGTTTTTCGAGGTTGGACGCAGGCACCTGCGGCTGCCCGGGCACCTGTCGGTTTGAGGGCGCGGCCATGATGAACCTTGCCGAATACCGCCGGACCGCTGCTCGCCTTGCCGACTACCTGCCTTGGGCCGCACTTGTGGCGCCGGGCGTCGTGCTCAACAAGGATGGAAGTTTTCAGCGCACCGCGAGGTTTCGCGGGCCCGATCTCGACTCCGCCGTCGCGGCAGAGCTTGTCGCGGTGGCGTCGCGCATCAACAATGCCTTTCGTCGCCTCGGCTCGGGCTGGAGCGTTTTCGTCGAAGCGCAGCGGCACGAAGCCGCCTCCTATCCCGAGAGCCAGTTTCCCAATGCTGCCTCCCATCTCATCGATGCCGAGCGCAAAGCCGATTTCGACGAGGAGGGGGTTCATTTCGTATCGAGCTACTTTCTCACATTCCTGTTTCTGCCGCCGCCCGAAGAGGCCAAGCGCGCCGAGGGGTGGCTTTATGAGGGTCGCGAAAAGTCGGGCGCGGATCAGGGCGAGATCGTGCGCGCTTTTGTCGATCGCACTGAACGCGTGCTGTCGCTGCTCGACGGGTTCATGCCGGAATGCCACTGGCTCGACGATGAAGACACGCTGACCTACCTGCACTCCACGGTCTCGACCAAACGCCATAAGGTGCGCGTCCCGGAGACGCCGATCTATCTCGATGCGCTGCTCGCCGACGAGCCGCTCGCCGGCGGCCTCGCGCCGCGACTTGGCGACAAGCATCTTCGCGTGCTCTCGATTGTCGGCTTCCCGACCGCCACGACACCGGGCCTGCTCGATGACCTCAACAGGCTGGCTTTCCCCTACCGCTGGTCGACCCGCGCGATCCTGCTCGACAAGATCGACGCTGTCCGCCTGTTGACCAGGATAAGGCGGCAGTGGTTTGCCAAGCGCAAGAGCATCGCCTCGATCCTCAAGGAGGTGATGACCAACGAAGCGTCGGCCCTCCTCGACACCGACGCCGCCAACAAGGCTGCCGACGCCGACACGGCATTGCAGGAGCTCGGCGCCGATATGGCAGGCATGGCTTACGTCACCGCGACCGTCGCCGTATGGGATTCAGACCCCCATGTGGCCGATGAGAAATTGCGGCTCGTCGAAAAGGTCATCCAGGGCCGCGACTTCACGGCGATTGCAGAGACCGTCAATGCCATCGATGCCTGGCTCGGTTCCTTGCCTGGGCACGCCTACGCCAATGTCCGTCAGCCTCCCATCTCAACGCTCAATCTCGCCCACATGATGCCGCTGTCTGCGGTGTGGGCGGGGCCAGAACGGGACGAACATCTGGTCGGTCCTGCCTTGCTCTATGGCAAGACGGAAGGCTCGACCCCGTTCCGGCTGGTCCTGCATGTCGGCGATGTCGGTCACACGCTGGTCGTCGGCCCCACCGGGGCCGGCAAGTCGGTGCTGCTGGCCTTGATGGCGCTGCAGTTTTGCCGCTACCACAATCCTCAGATCTTCGCCTTCGACTTCGGCGGCTCGATCCGCGCCGCGGCGCTCGCCATGCGCGGCGACTGGCACGACCTCGGGGGACATCTCACCGAAGGCCTGGAGGCCTCCGTTTCGCTGCAGCCGCTCGCGCGGGTTCATGACACGTATGAGCGCGCCTGGGCGGCTGACTGGATCGTCGCGCTCCTGACGCGCGAGGGCATCCAGATCACCCCGGACGCAAAGGAGCATATCTGGGCCGCGCTGACGTCGCTTGCCTCGGCGCCCGTCGAGGAGCGCACGCTCACCGGGCTCAGCGTGCTCTTGCAAGCCAATGAGCTGAAACAGGCATTGCGCCCATACTGTGTCGGTGGCGCTCATGGCCGATTGCTCGACGCCGAGGCCGAACATCTCGGCCAGGCATCCGTGCAGGCGTTCGAGATCGAAGGACTGGTAGGCACGCAGGCCGCGCCGGCCGTCCTGTCCTATCTGTTCCATCGCATCGGCGACCGGCTCGACGGTCGTCCGACACTGCTCATCATCGACGAGGGCTGGCTTGCCCTCGACGACGAGGGGTTTGCCGGGCAGTTGCGCGAGTGGCTGAAGACGCTGCGCAAGAAGAACGCCAGCGTCGTCTTCGCCACCCAGTCGCTGGCCGATATCGACAATTCGACTATTGCGCCCGCCATTATCGAAAGCTGTCCAACCCGGCTTCTGCTGCCCAATGAGCGCGCGATCGAGCCGCAGATCACCGCCATCTATCGACGCTTCGGCCTGAACGACCGCCAAATCGAAATCTTGGCACGAGCGACGCCCAAGTGCGATTACTACTGCCAGTCCCGTCGCGGCAACCGTCTCTTCGAGCTCGGCCTGTCCGATATTGGGCTGGCACTTTGCGCCGCGTCCTCCAAGAGCGATCAGGCCCTGATCAGCAGCATCGTCGCCGAGCATGGCCGCGATGGCTTCCTGGCGGCCTGGCTGCGCGCCCGCAATGTCGGCTGGGCCGCCGATCTCATTGCAAATCTCACCGCCTCTGAACCTGGAAAGGAACCCAAATCATGACTGCTCGTCAAAGCCGTCCGCGCGCCCTTCTTCTGGTGGCAGCAGTACTTGCCGCGCCAGTCGCCCTCTCGCCGATGATGATTACGCCAGCGCATGCCCTCATCGTATTTGATCCATCGAACTACTCCCAGAATGTTCTGACGGCCGCGCGTTCGCTGCAGCAGATCACGAACCAGGTCACCTCGCTTCAGAACCAGGCGCAGATGCTGATCAACCAGGCGCGCAACCTGGCCAGCCTGCCCTTGTCCTCGCTGCAGCAGTTGCAGCAGTCGGTGCAACGCACGCAGCAGCTTCTCGGGCAAGCACAAAACATCGCCTTCGACGTCCAGCAGATCGACAAGGCGTTTCAGCAGCAATATGGCAGCATCTCGCTCTCTGCATCCGACCAGCAACTCGTCACGGACGCGCGCTCGCGCTGGCAAAACACGGTGGACGGTCTTCAGGATGCCATGCGCGTCCAGGCCGGCGTGGTTGGAAATATCGAGACCGGCCGCGCGCAGATGTCGGAGCTGGTCGGCGCCAGCCAATCGGCGACCGGTGCGCTGCAGGCGGCCCAAGCTGGCAATCAGCTGCTTGCGCTCCAGGGGCAACAGCTCGCTGACCTGACCGCTGTGGTCGCCGCCAACGGCCGCGCCCAGGCTCTGACCGCGGCCGAGCGTGCCGCCGCGGTCGATCAGGGCCGCGAGCAACGCCGCCGCTTCCTCACTCCCGGCTCGGGCTACGAGGCCGGCTCGGTCCAGATGTTCAACCGCTGAGCTCGATGGCCATGGACGGCAAAACGCTCGCTCGCACGGTGGCTGTCATCCTTGTCGCGGCCGCTTTAACGGCAGCCGCGCTCGGTACGAGCCGAAAAGAGGACGATCCGGCGGGCGAGGGCGCGCGTACAATCGCAGGCTTGATGCCGAACCCGCTTCGCGAAGGTCTGCGCCGTTGCCAGCTCCTTGGCGAGGCTGCCCTGCGTGACGATGGATGCGCGCGGCTATGGGCCGAACAGCGCGATCGCTTCCTCGGTCTCCAAGAGCCATCGGGGCGTTCGACAGACGAGCCGACCGCGCCAGATGCTGCCCTGCACGAGGTGCGATAGCTATGGGCAATACCGGTGTCATCGACCAATTCCTGGCCACTTTCACCCGCTACATCGACAGTGGTTTCGGCCTGCTCGGCGGTGAGGTCGCCTTCGTCGCCACCACGCTGATCGTCATCGACGTGACGCTCGCCGCGCTCTTCTGGAGCTGGGGCGCCGATGACGACATCCTCGCCCGGCTCGTCAAGAAGACGCTTTTCGTCGGTGTCTTCGCCTATCTGATTTCCAACTGGAACGGTCTCGCCCAGATCGTCTTCGAGAGTTTTTCCGGTCTCGGCCTGAAGGCGAGTGGAACCGGTTTCTCGGCGCAGGATCTGCTGCACCCCGGCAAGGTGGCGCAAACCGGCCTCGACGCGGGACGGCCATTGCTCGAGGCGATCTCCGGTTTGATGGGCTATGTCTCCTTCTTTGAAAACTTCATCCAGATCGCTTGCCTGCTCTTTGCCTGGGCGCTCGTCCTGCTCGCCTTCTTCATCCTGGCGGTGCAGCTCTTTGTGACGCTGATCGAGTTCAAGCTGGCGACGCTGGCCGGCTTCGTGCTGATCCCCTTCGGCCTCTTCGGCAAGACTGCCTTCATGGCCGAGCGCGTGCTCGGCAACGTCATCTCGTCCGGCATCAAGGTTCTGGTGCTTGCCGTCGTCATCGGCATCGGGTCGACGCTCTTCGGCGAATTCACCCAAGGCTTCGGCGCGGAGAGCCCCACGATCGACCAGGCCATGGCAATTGTGCTGGCGGCGCTGTCGCTGCTGGGCCTCGGCATCTTCGGTCCCGGCATTGCCAACGGCCTTGTAGCGGGTGGACCGCAGCTTGGCGCCGGTGCAGCCGTCGGCACCGGCCTTGCCGCAGGCGGCATGGCGGTGGCGGGCTATGGCGCAGCCGGCCTTGCGACGCGCGGTGGGACAGCCGCATTGTCGGGCGCGCTGTCAGCCG
>NZ_AYWP01000016.1:0-122374 GCF_000502435.1 Mesorhizobium sp. LNHC232B00 | reverse complement strand
CAGCCCCGCGCAGCCCGCGTCCGACGCGCCGCGCTCGCGCGTGCTGCCGGTCGTCCCCGACATCATGCCGGACGCGACGCTCCCCGGTGCGCCGTCTATCGACATGTCCGCCCCCGCCACGTCCGGTGCCGCGACGGAAGTGGCGCCCGACCGCGACGAGCGGCGCATTCGCGGACGCCGCTTGCCGCTGACCGCCATCTTCCTGACGGTGACCGTGCTTGCGGCCGTAGGCATCGGCTTGTTTTTCGCCATGCAGACCGGCGTGTTCAAGACGGCGGCGCAGCTCGATACGGCGCCACCTGAAGCGCCGCCAACGGTCGAGGACGATGATTTCACCCCGGCCGACGGTGCCAACGCACCGGCAAAGCCGGGGTCCGCGGACCAGTCGCGCGACTGGATCAATGTTTTCGCGCCGACCGACCCGACGCATGTCGCCGCTCCCTCGGACGCCAAGGCCGAGGTGATGAAGGACGACAGCGGGCCATTCCTGCGCATTCAGTCCGGCGCCTCCGGTTCGGCGGTTGCCTTCGACGTCGGGCAAGGCGTGCTGGAGAAACTCGCCGGCAAACACGCCGTGTTCGACATCCTCGCCCGCGCCGAGGAGGGCAAGGACACGCAAATCTCCATCGACTGCAATTTCGGCGAGCTTGGCGACTGCGGCCGCAAGCGCTACGCGGTCGGCCAGCAGCGCAACGAATATCTGTTCGACGTGAAATTCCCCAACAAGCGTCCGGGCTCGGCCGGAACCATCGCCATCAATTCCGATTTCGACAAGCAGGGCAAGGCGGTCGATATCTACGAGATCCGCGTCTCGATCGAGCCCTGAACGGAAGCCTCTGCCGTAAAGTGATCTATCGGTCGAGCAGTGCCTGCAGCGTCTCGATGCGGTCGGCCTCGTTGGCCGGCTTGTCCCAGCGCAGCCGCGAAATGCGGGGAAAGCGCATGGCGACGCCGGATTTGTGCCGGGTCGAGCGGTTGAGCCCTTCGAAGGCGACTTCCAGCACCAGCCCGTTGTCGCGGTCGGCCCGCACCGAGCGCACCGGCCCGAAGCGCTCGACCGTGTTGTCGCGGACATATTTGTCGATCTGCTTCAGCTCCTCGTCGGTGAAGCCGAAATAAGCCTTGCCGACCGGCACCAGTTCCTCCTCGCCCTCTGCTCCGGACCATACGCCGAACGTGTAGTCCGAGTAGAAGCTCGACCGCTTGCCATGGCCTCGCTGAGCATACATCAGCACCGCGTCCACCGTATGCGGGTCGCGCTTCCATTTGAACCATGGGCCTTTCGGCCGGCCGGCGACATAGGTCGAATCCCAGCGCTTGAGCATCACCCCTTCGATGATCGGGTGTGGCGGCGCCCGGCGCAAATCCTCAAGCGCCTGCCAGTCGGTGAAGTCGACGAAGGGCGACAGATCGAAGCGGCTCGGGTCGAGCGTCCCTATGAAGGCTTCGAGGCGGGTACGCCGTTCGCGGAACGACAATCCGCGCAGATCCTCGCCGCCGATCTGCAGCAGGTCGTAGCAGCGCATGAAGGCCGGGTATTGCTGCTGCATCTTCGGGGTCACCGTCTTGCGGTTCAGCCGCTGCTGCAGGTCCGAGAAGGTTCCTGTCGCCTCTCTGGGATCGCCGACCAGCAGCTCGCCATCGAGCGTCGCGGAGAAATTCATGGCGTCCGCGAGGTCGGGAAAGGCGCCGGAGACATCGTCTCCGGTGCGCGAATAGAGCCGGCGGACGCCGCCTTCGGCCACCGCCTGGACGCGGATGCCGTCCCATTTCCATTCCGCCGCATAGTCGGCGGGATCAAGCTTTTCGAGATCGCCGTCACCGATCGGGTTCGACAGCATCACCGGGCGGAACAGCGCCAATGCGGTGTTGCGCGGTTTGTCGGCCTTGCCCTCGAGCCAGGCGAACAGCGCCGTGTAAGGCGGCGACAATCCGTGCCAGAGCTCCTCGATCTCGGCGATATCGACTTTGCCGAAATCCGCCAGCGCCTGTTTGGCGAGCCGCGCCGACACACCGATGCGCAGGCCGCCGGTGACCAACTTGATGATGGCAAAACGCGCCGAAATGCCGGCGCTGTCGAGCAGCCCCGCGAGTATCTTCGGGCCGTCGGAGCGGCTCGCCGCCTGCAGTTTCGCCACGACCTCGCCAAGCGTCGGCTCACGGTTCGGGATGTACCCCGGTGTCTGCGGCCAGACCAGCGACACCGTCTCGGCGAGATCGCCGACATAGTCGTAGGAATAGCCGAACAGCACCGGGTCCATGCGTTCGGTGACCAGGGTGCGCAGCATCGCCGGCTTGATCGCCGCTATGTTGAGGTCGCCTGTGATGGCGGCCAGCGCCAGGCCGCGGTCCGGGTCCTCGACGCCGCGGAAATAGTCGGTCAGCAAGGTCAGCTTGCCATTGCGCGACGGCGTCAGCACCAGGCGGTCGAGAAGCTCGGCGAAGCGGTTCATGGTGACACTGGGCGAGCATGGCGCTTCGGCACACCCCCCTCTGTCCTGCCGGACATCTCCCCCGCAAGGGGGGAGATTGGCAGCTTAGATGCCGGCACTTTCCTTGCGCCGTTGGCGATTGGCGAAAGCCGCGACAACAGCCAATCTCCCCACAAGTGGGGGAGATGGCCGGCAGGCCAGAGGGGGGCGCCGTAGAGTGCTTGGCTGGCGATTGTCGAACGTCCGATCATCAATCGCCCTCGTCCTCATACCCCACCAGATGCAGCGGTCTCGCGGCGATGCCTTCCAGCTCGCACCAGCGCACCAGTGCTTCCTCGCGGCCATGGGTGACCCAGATCTCCCCGGCGCCGGTCTCCTTGATGGTGGCGGTGAGCTCGTCCCAGTCGGCATGGTCAGAGATGATCAGCGGCAGTTCGACGCCGCCTTGCTTGGCGCGCTGGCGGATGCGCATCCAGCCTGACGCGAAGCATGAGATCGGATCGGGAAAACGCCGCGCCCAGCGGTCGGCGAAAGCCGCCGGCGGGCCGACGACGATGGCGCCGGCAAAATCCTTCTTGCCGCCTTCCACCGTCGCCGGTTCGAGCATCCCCAGCTCGATACCCTGGCTCTGATAATAGTCGCTGAGCTTGGCCAGCGCGCCATGGATATAGAGCGGCCTGTCGTAGCCAGCGTCGCGCAACAGCCGCATCACTCGCTGCGCCTTCCCCAACGCATAGGCGCCGACCAGATGCGAGCGCTCCGGGAATTGCGCGGCCGATTTCAGCAGGCGGGCGATCTCCTCCGTATCGGGCGGATGGCGAAACACCGGCAGGCCGAAAGTCGCCTCGGTGATGAACACGTCGCAGCGGATCGGCTCGAACGGCGCGCAGGTCGCATCCTTCTGCCGCTTGTAGTCGCCGGAGGCGACGATGCGCGTGCCCTGATGGCCGACGCATATCTGCGCCGAACCCAGCACATGGCCGGCCGGATGGAAGCTGACGTCGACGCCGTTGAGGACGATCGTCTCGCCAAGCCGTGCCGCTTGCGTGGTTCCGGCAAAATCCTCGCCGTAGCGGAGGCCCATGATGTCGAGCGTCTGCCGCGTCGCCAGCACCGAGCGGTGGCCGGAGCGTGCGTGGTCGGAATGGCCATGCGTGATGAGGGCCCGGTTCACCGGCCGCACCGGATCGATGAAGAAATCGCCCGGCGGGCAGTAGAGGCCCTCGGGCCGGGGTTGAAGCAGGTCGCTGGCGCGCATCGCTCCAAGATAGGATATAATTCCGTCTCGGGAAGCCTGTTGCCGGAGACTGCTGACTCTCCGGCAAAACATGCCTGGCCAGTTCAATTCGGCTCTTGTTTGCTCTACAGAGGCGATGGCTGGCGGTTCTGCCGGCGGAACCCATCATCATGAAGCCGCTTCAGACCTCGTCGGGCGATTTGAACGCTGATCGCCGTGCCGATTATGCCGAAATGCTCTTTGCCGCCGGCGATCACACCCAGGCGGCCGAACTGCTGCTCGGCGCGCTGGAACTGGCACCAAGATGGGCGATGGGCTGGTTTCGCCTTGGCGAGATGCAGCAAACCTCGGGCAGGGCCGACCTGGCCGCGCAGGCCTGGGCGACGTCGCTGAAGCTCGATCCGGCGGACCGCCAGGGCGCGTCCCTCAAGCTGCAGCTGATCGGCAAGGGTCCTGCGACCCCGGCGCCGCCAAGTGCTTTCGTCGAAACGCTGTTCGACCACTATGCCGAAACCTTCGAGACGGCGCTGGTCGACAAGCTCGGCTACCGGCTGCCCGAGTTTCTTGAACGACAGATTTGCAAGGCAAGGCCGGGCCGCTTCCGCCTGGCGCTCGACCTTGGCTGCGGCACCGGGCTGATGGGCGAGCGGCTGAGACCGATCGTCGACCGGCTGGAGGGGTTCGACATCTCAGCCGCGATGCTGAGGAAGGCGCGGGCAAAAGGCATCTATGACGCGCTGGTGAAGGCGGATCTGCAGGGGTTCTCCTATTCGGGTGACAAGGCCGATCTGGTGACGTCGGCCGATGTGCTCATCTATGTCGGTCGGCTCGAAGCCTTGGTGGAGACGGTCGCCGGCCTGCTTGCCGGCGGCGGCCTGTTTGCCTTCTCCGTCGAAAGCATGGCGGAGGCCGGCGACTTCGCGCTGCAGCCGTCGCGGCGCTACGCCCATTCGCAAGCCTATGTCAGGCGCACGCTCGAGGCCAACGGGCTTTCGGTCCTGGCGCTGGAGCCCACGACCATCCGGCTGGATCGTCATGAGCCTGTCAAAGGGCTGGCCGTTGTGGCACGGAAGGTTTACGCCGCCTGAACTGCACAATCTTGGTGTGGTGATCCTGGTCTCGTGCGTGCGGCTGCGAAAAAAGTCTGATTTGCGTGCGCGACTGATATTTGCGATCTGGTCGCATCAGGCGGGATATCAGGAGGAGCATTTCAGATGCGCTGGAACATGATGATCTTGGCGTCTTGCCTGGCAACAGCCGGCTGCGTGGGCAATTCGATGTCCGAGCGGCAGGACGCCAACATAGAGTCCTCCCTGCAGTATGACAGCGTGCCGTGCGATCAATTGCTGGCGAGGCGCAATGGATTGGCGCAGCAATACAACCTTCCCACGACGGCAAAACCGACCTTTTACAATCCCGCAATGGGCTTTGGCCCATTCACGCCCGACATGCGCTCCAAGGCCAAGCGCGACAGCGACCAGGCATCCGGCGAGATCGATGCCATGAACCGGTCGATCGAGCGCCGCGACTGCGGCAAGCCGGACAAGCAGAAGAAGTTCGCCCTGCCCAGCTAATCGCAGGCAGCAGGCCGCGGCTTCGCAAGGGTGTCATGAAACTCTCGGACCTTGGAGACCGCCTATGCATCCTGGGGCCGTCCAACAGCGGCAAGTCGACCCTGGCCGACGCGATTGCCCGCAAGCGTGGCCTGGAGCCCGTTCACCTCGACCTGCTTCATCATCTGCCCGACACCGACTGGGAACCGCGTCCAAAGGCCGAATTCATCGCCTTGCATGATGCCGCGATTGCCGGCGAGCGCTGGGTGATGGACGGAAATTACTCGATCTGCATGCCGCAACGCTTTCAGCGGGCGACCGGACTGATCCTGCTGGATATCTCCACGCCGGCAAGCCTGCTGCGTTATTTCAGGCGAACGCTGTTCGAG
The DNA here is from genome assembly GCF_000502435.1 of Mesorhizobium sp. LNHC232B00. Classification (NCBI taxonomy): domain Bacteria; kingdom Pseudomonadati; phylum Pseudomonadota; class Alphaproteobacteria; order Hyphomicrobiales; family Phyllobacteriaceae; genus Mesorhizobium; species Mesorhizobium sp. LNHC232B00. Next base: position 116,763 of record NZ_AYWP01000016.1, on the reverse strand, counting down.
AAGGAGAGGCGCGGTGCCCTGCAGGGCGGGCGCGACAGCGTCAAATGGGACATGATCCACCATATTGCCGTGACCACGCCGAAAAATCGCGAACGCTACCAGACGTTGTTCGAACAGACAGACCTGCCAAAGTTGCGGTTGTCTTCCATCAAGGCGATCAAGCAATGCTTCCGCAAGTGGGATCTGGCCAGATGAGGATGGTCCCCGGCTAATACCCCGCCTTGCGATCCACCAGGTTGTCGAGCTTTTCGCCGCGCTCGAAGGCGTCCATCTGGCGCAGCATGATCGGCGCCAGGTGGACCGGGTCCGAGGTTGCCGCGGCGTGCGGCGTCACGAACACCTTTGGGTGTTTCCACAGCGGACTGGTTTTCGGCAGCGGTTCGACCTCGAACACGTCGAGGCTCGCTTCCTTCAACGTGCCGTCGTCCAGCGCCCGCGCGATGTCGGCGTCCTTCTGCAGGCGGCCGCGTCCGGCATTGATCAGCACCGAGCCGCCGAGACCGTTGCGTTTCCTCAGTTCCTTCAGCACGCCGTAGTTGATGATGCCCTGCGTGTCCGGCGTCAGCGGCAACAGCACGACCAGTATATCGGTCGCCTTGAGGAAGGGGATCAATCCGGCCTCGCCGCAATAGGTCGCCACGCCTGCCATCGGCCGGTCGGTGCGCGACCAGCCATTGACCGCGAAGGCGAGCGACAACAGCACCGAGGCCGCGGCGCGGCCGAGATTGCCGAGCCCCATGATGCCGACGGAAATGTCGCCGGCCGCCCTTTGCTGCGGCTCGTGCCAGATCTTCTTCTGCTGCTGCGAACGGTAGAGCATACCCTGGCGATGATGGTCGAGCACCCGCCAGACGACATATTCGGTCATGTGCTGGGTAAGGTTGTCGGCGACGACCCTGACGACGGGGACGTCGGGCAGGCCGGGGTCGGCGAAGACATGGTCGACGCCGGCGCCGATCGAGAAGATGGCGCGCAGATTGGGCAGCGACGACAACAGGTTGGGCCTCTGCTTCCACACCACCGCATAGGTGATCGATGGATCCTTGGTGCCGTCCGGCTCCAGCACCACCTCGCGCTCGGCCGACAACAGGTCGCGCCAGCGCTGTGGATGAAAGCCGGTAACGGCAAGCAGGATGCGGCCTTTTTCCATCGCGGTCTTTCAGTCTCTCTCTATGCAGTCACTGGCTGACAATGCCGACCGGAGCGGTCTCTATCTTGAAGGCCGCCGCAATCAGCGCCCGAGTATAGTCGGTTTGCGGATTTCCAAAAATCTGTTCGGAAGGACCGGCTTCGACGATCTGGCCGTTGCGCATGACGATGACGTCGTTGGCCAGCGCCCGGATGACCTTGAGGTCGTGGCTGATGAAGAGATAGGCGAGGTCGTGCTTGGCCTGCAGGCTGCGCAGGAGGTCGACGACCTGCGCCTGCACGCTCATGTCGAGCGCCGATGTCGGCTCGTCCAGCATGACGAAGCGCGGGTTGAGCACCATGGCGCGCGCGATGGCGACGCGCTGGCGCTGGCCGCCGGAGAACTCGTGCGGATAGCGGTTGCGGGTCGCCGGATCGAGCCCGACCTCCTTCAGCACGGCCGCCACCTTGTCGTCGCGCTCGTCGGGCGACAGCTTCGGTTCGTGGATCTTCAGGCCTTCCTCGATGATCTCGGCGATCGACATGCGCGGGCTGAGGGAACCGAACGGATCCTGGAAGACGATCTGCAATTCGCGCCTGAGCGGCCGCATCGCGTTGAAGGTGAGCTGATTGATGTCGCGCCCGTTGAACTGGATGGTTCCCGTCGACGCGATCATGCGCGCCAGCGCCAGGCCGAGAGTCGTCTTGCCGGAGCCGGATTCGCCGACCACGCCCAGCGTCTGGCCGGCGCGCACGGTGACATCGATGCCGTCGACCGCCTTCACATGGTCGACGGTGCGGCGGAAGAAGCCCTGCTTGATCGGAAACCAGACCTTGATGTCCTTGCCGGTCATGACCGGCTTGGCGTCGGCATTGGCCGCCGGCGGCTTGCCCTTCGGCTCGGCGGCCAGAAGGTGACGAGTATAGGGGTGCTGCGGGTTGGCGAAGATGTCCTTGGTCGGTCCGGTCTCGACGATCTTGCCCTTGGTCATCACGCAGACCCGGTCGGCGATCTTGCGCACGATGCCGAGATCATGGGTGATGAACAGCATCGACATGCCCTTGCGGCTCTTCAAGCCCGCGAGCAGTTCGAGGATCTGCGCCTGCACGGTGACGTCGAGTGCTGTCGTCGGCTCGTCGGCGATCAGGAGTTCCGGCTCGTTAGCAAGCGCCATGGCGATCATGACGCGCTGGCGCTGGCCGCCCGACAGCTGGTGCGGGTAGGCGTCGAGCCGCTTCTGCGGATCGCGGATGCCGACCTCGTTGAGCAGCGCCAGCGTGCGCGCCTTGGCCGGGCGGTCGGCCATGCCCTGGTGCAGCTTCAGGATCTCGACGATCTGCTGCTCGATCGTGTGCAGCGGATTGAGCGAGGTCATCGGCTCCTGGAAGATCATGGTGATCTTGTTGCCGCGCACCTGGCGCAATTGCTTCTCGTTCATGGCCAGGAGGTCGGTGCCCTGGAATAGGATCTTTCCCGAGGGGTGGCTGGCGCTGGGATAGGGCAGCAGCTTCAGCACCGACAGCGCCGACACCGATTTGCCGGAGCCGGATTCGCCGACCAGCGCCACCGTCTCGCCCTTGGCGATGTCGAACGAGATGTGGTCGACCGCCATCGACTGGCCGCCGCCCTGGCCGAAGGCGACGCTGAGGTCGCGAACGGAGAGCAAAGAAGCAGTCATGTATCAACTTCCGCTATGATCTTATCAACAGCAGAAATATCCGGTCGTATGATCGAAATTTGCGCTGTCAATTGGGGAGGGACAAGCCGATTTGGTGTGACAGAATAGGCATCCTTCAATCTGGTATCGGCAGTCAGAAATTGTGTGCACCCGAAATGCATCGCCGTCGAAAGATGAATGGCATCCGGCAGCCTGAGAGAAATGAACTGCGAGCGAAGCTGTGCTGCGTGCCAGAGAACCTCGCGAGTTACCGCCCCAATCGAGACAAAGGCGTTACCAATCGAGATATTGTTATAGAGTTCAACAAGCGGCTCATTGCCCTTTTTCAGAGGGTCAACCATCAACTCCGCCAGCACAAGCTCGCTTGTCGCGAGGAAAGGCCGCTTTCTGCCCTCGTTCAGTGAAATGAGCTGAAGCAGTTTTTTTGCCAGAGCATCGTTATTTTCGAAAGCGTAGATGAAAATGTTCGTATCGACGTAAAGCCGGAAGGCGGCCATCAATCCTCCCACTCATCGCGGAGGGCACGAACACGCGCAACGGCCTCTTCGAGACTTGTTCCCGCCGCGTTGGCCTGCGCATTCCGCATAAGTTCAAGCAACTGTTTGTGGCCGAGAGGCCGCTCGGCTTCCTCTTCCACGGTCACCTTAACCGAGGCAGTCAAAGCTATACCCTCTCGCAACTCATCCGGGAGTTTGGATGCGGGGTAATGCTCAAGGATGACCTTATTCACAACTCGGTCCTTTCGTGGGCACGCTCATTTCGTTCAAAACAGCCACACTGAGAATATACCATGGTGAATGCCGGTCCGCATCGTTGTCATCTGAACGTCTTGCGCGGATCGAAGGCGTCGCGCGTCGCCTCGCCGACGAAGACCAGCAGCGACAGCATCAGCGAGATGACGACGAAGCCGGAAATGCCGAGCCACGGCGCATTGAGGTTGCGCTGCGCCTGCTTGAGCAGTTCGCCCAGCGAGGCCGAGCCTGGCGGCAGGCCGAAGCCGAGATAGTCGAGCGACGTCAGCGTCGAGATCGAGCCACTGAGCAGGAACGGCAGGAAGGTCAATGTCGCCACCATGGCGTTGGGCAACAAATGCCGGAACATGATGGTGCGGTTGGGCACGCCGAGCGCCCGGGCCGCGTTGACATATTCGAAATTGCGGGCGCGCAGGAATTCGGCCCGCACCACGCCGACCAGCGCCACCCAGGAAAACAGCAGCATCAGCCCGAGCAGGATGAAGAAACCCGGCGGCAGGATGGCGGCGACGATGAGCAGGAGATAGAGCACCGGGATCGCCGACCAGATTTCGATGAAGCGCTGGAACAGGAGATCCGTCCAGCCGCCGAAATAGCCCTGCAGGGCGCCGGCGCCGACGCCGATCAGGGCCGAGCCGGCGGTCAGGGTCAGGCCGAACAGCACCGAGATGCGAAAGCCGTAGATGACCCGTGCCAGCACGTCGCGCGCCTGGTCGTCGGTGCCCAGCCAGTTCCAGTTACCGACGACGCAGGCCGGATCGGCGGCACCTTGCGGATACTGGTTGCAGCGCGTCTTGGCGTCATATTCCCACGATGGCTTGGCGGGTGCTGCTTCCGGAATGGCGTTGTTGACGGTCTGGTAGGAGTAGCGCACCGGCGGCCAGATCATCCAGCCATGGGCGTTGATCTCGTCCTGGATGACCGGGTCGCGATAATCGGTGACGGCATAGAAGCCCCCGAACTTTTCCTCGGGATAGGCGACCAGCACCGGAAACAGGATCTCGCCCTTGTAGGAGGCGATGATCGGTTTGTCGTTGGCGATGAATTCGGAAAACAGCGACAGCACGAACAGGACGAGAAATATCCACAGCGACCAGTAGCCGCGCTTGTTGGCCTTGAAATTCTGCAGGCGGCGCTTGTTGAGCGGCGACAGAAACGGCCGTGGCATCCGCTCCGGCAGGACCCCCGCGGTAACGCTTGCCTCCGACATCAGACGTCTCTCCGCTCGAAATCGATGCGCGGATCGACCCAGGTGTAGATAAGGTCGGACAGCAATCCGATGAACAGCCCAAGCAGCGAGAAGATGTAGAGGTTGGCGAACACCACCGGATAGTCGCGCTCGACCACCGACCGGAAGCCGAGCAGGCCGAGGCCGTCGAGCGAGAAGATGTTCTCGATCAGGAGCGAGCCGGTGAAGAAGGCCGAGATGAAGGCGCCGGGGAAGCCGGCAATGACGATCAGCATGGCGTTGCGGAAGACGTGGCCGTAGAGCACCTGCCGTTCCGAAAGGCCCTTGGCGCGGGCAGTCACCACATACTGCTTGCGGATTTCTTCCAGGAACGAGTTCTTGGTCAGCAGCGTCGTCGTGGCGAAAGCCGACAGCACCAGCGCCGTCAACGGCAGGGTCATGTGCCAGAAATAGTCGACGATCTTGCCCCACCAGGACAACTGGTCCCAATTGTCCGAGGTCAGGCCGCGCAACGGGAACCAATCCCAGAACGAGCCGCCCGCAAACAGCACCATCAGCATGATGCCGAACAGGAAGCCTGGAATGGCATAGCCGACGATGACGACACCGCTGGTCCAGATGTCGAAAGGTGTGCCGTCCTTCACCGCCTTGCGGATGCCGAGCGGGATCGAGATCATGTAGGACAGGAGCGTGATCCAGAGCCCGATCGAGATCGACACCGGCATTTTTTCCAGGATCAGGTCGAGCACCGAGATGTCGCGGAAGTAGCTGTTGCCGAAATCGAAGCGGGCATAATTCCACAGCATCATGCCGAAGCGCTCGAGCGGCGGCTTGTCGAAGCCGAACTGCTTCTCCAGCTTCTTGATGAATTCCGGATCGAGCCCCTGCGCGCCGCGATATTTCGAGCTGACGTCGCCGGCGACGTCGAGGTTGGAGCCGCCCGCGTCGCCGCCACCGCCGCCGAGGCGGTCGCTGCCGCCCTGGTTGGTCAGCTTGGCGATGACCTGCTCGACCGGACCGCCAGGCGCGAACTGGATGACGGCGAAGGAGATTGCCATGATGCCGAACAGCGTCGGGATCATCAAAAGGATGCGGCGCAGGATATAAGCGCCCATCAGGCTTCCTGCCCTCGTTGGATCTCAGCCTTTGCCAATTTTCGCCGCCTTGCCCTTATCGACCCACCACAGCGCCTCGACCGGAAAGCCGAAATCGGGCTTCTGCTCGGGAAAACCGAACATATCCCAATAGGCGCTTCGGTGATTCGCCAGGAACCAACTTGGAATCCAATCGCACCGCGCGCGCAAGACCCGGTCGAGCGCGCGTATCGCCACGTTCAGGTCTTCGCGGTTCTTCGCAGCCCCTACCATGTCGATCAATGCGTCGATCGCCGGGTTCGAGATGCCCGGCAGGTTACGCGATCCTGGGAGGTTGGCGGTGCGGGAATGGAAGAAGGCTTCGATGTCGTCTCGGGTCGGCGTTGCGCTGAACGAGAAGGCGGCCGACAGCAGATCGAAATCGAACGTTGCCTGTCTGGACTGGTATTGCGCCGAATCCACCAGCCGGATCGTGGCGTCGATGCCCACCGCCTTCATGTTGGCGACCCAGGGCGAATAGACCTGGACGAAGGTGTCGTCATCGACCATGAACTCGGCCGAAAGCCTGCCGCCCTTGTCGTTGACGACGAAATCGCCCGATCGTTTCCAGCCCGCCGCGTTGAGCAGCTTCACGGCCTGGCCAAGCAGCTTGCGGTCTCGGCCGGAACCGTCTGATGCAGGCTGGACTACGGCATCGCCAAAGACCTCGGCTGGAAGCTGGCCACGCAGCGGCTCCAGCAGGGCCAGTTCTTGCGGCGATGGCGGTCCTTCTGCGCGAAAGTCCGATTTCTCGAAGCAGGATTGCGAACGCTCGTACGAGCCGTAGAAGAAGTTACGCCGCGTCCATTCGAAGTCGAAGCAGAGCGCGATCGCCTGGCGCACGCGCGCATCGCGAAACTGGGCGCGTCGCTGGTTGACCGCGGTTCCCTGCATCGTCGGTCGCTTCTCGGCCGGGAATTCGTGTTTGACCACCTTGCCGGCGGTCAGTGCCGGAAAATCGTAGGCGGTCGCCCAGACGCGTGAGGTGAACTCCTCGCGATAGGTGATTTCGCCCTTCTTGAAAGCTTCGAAGCCGGCCGTGCGGTTCTGGTAGAACTCGATGCGGATGCGGTCGAAATTGTTCTGGCCGCGATTGACGGGCAGGTCGCGGCCCCAATAGTCGGGCACGCGGTCATATTCGATCCATGCGCCGGCCGAAAAGCGCCCGACCTTGTAGGCGCCGGAGCCGAGCGGTGGACTCATCTGCGAAGAGTCGAATGGATTGGCCGTGTAGAAGGCTTTCGACAGGATCGGGAATTCCACGACGTTGAGGACGGTGCGGGCCGATTGCTTGCCGGAAAAGGTAAGCCGCAAGGCGTGGTCGTCGACGGCGGTGGCTTCGACCATGTGGGTCAGCGACAACGACAGGTCGGGGTGGCCTTTTTCCTTGTAGAGCTTGAAGGTGAAGGCCGCGTCCTGCGCTGTCAACGGCGATCCGTCATGGAAACGCGCTTCGGGGCGAAGCGAGAAGGTGAAACTGTTGCGGTCATCCGACAGCGTTACGCCGTCGGCGACTTGGCCATAGACCGCGTCGGGCTCGTCGAGGGCGCGCACCATCAGCCCGTCGAAACACATCTCCATGCGTGGTGGCGCATCGCCCTTGTCGGCGAAGGAGTTCAATGTGTTGAAAGTCTGCGTATCCTGGTTATAGCCCCAGTTGGGTGGCGAGAAATTGAAAATCCCGCCGGCCGGCGCGTCGACGTTGACATAGTCGAAATGGGTGAAATCGGGCTTGTACTTGAGGTCGCCGAAGGCGGAGAGCCCATGCAGTTTCACGCCGGTGGCAATGTCGGCGAAAGCCTTGCCCGGCAGCATCGCGGCGGCAGCGGCGGCAGTGCCCAAGGCGAGAAAATCACGGCGGGGCAGCACCGCCATCAATTGCCGCTCCTGTATTTGGCAGCCAGGGCCTTTTCCTTGTCGAGGTCGATCCACCAGGAATTCTGGTCGGCGCCGATATAAGACGGCTGCTTGGCCGGAATGCCGAATTTGTTCCAATAAGCCAGCCAGACCACGGCTCGATAGTATTGCGGCACCACGTAGTAATTCCACAACAGTACCCGGTCGAGTGCATGGGTGGCCGCAACCAGATCGTCGCGGTCGGTGGCGAAGATGATGCGGTCGACCAGGGCATCGACGACCGGGTTCTTGATACCGGCGTAGTTGCGCGAGCCAGGTCTGTCGGCAGCCTTGGAGCTCCAGAAGTCACGCTGCTCGTTGCCGGGCGATTCGGACTGGCCGAGCTGCCCGATAATGACGTCATAGTCGAAATTGTTGACGCGGTTGATGTACTGCGTCTGATCGATCAGACGCAGCGTGGCGTCGACCCCGATTTTGCGCAGATTCGCGATATAGGGGCTGGCGATGACCTGATCGGTGTCGTTCCAGCCGAGGATCTCAAACTTGAACGGTTCGCCGGTCTTGGCGTTGATCATCTTGCCGCCCTTGATGACCCAGCCTGCCTTGGCGAAGAGATCGACAGCCTGTTTGAGATATTTTCGCTCCGCCTGAGGTGAATCGTAGACCGGCAGCTTGAATTCCTGGGTGAACAGCTCAGGCGGCAGCTTGTCACGATACTTTTCCAGAATCTCCAATTCCTTGCCTTGCGGCAAGCCGCTTGAGGCCAGTTCCGTGCCTTGGAAATAGCTGCTGGTGCGGGTGTTGAAACCGTAGAACAGCGTGCGGTTCATCGTCTCGAAGTCGAACGGGTAGGTCAGAGCGGCGCGCACCAGACGGTCCGCGAACAGCGGTCGCCTCTGGTTCAGCATGAAGGCCTGCATCGGCTCGGGCGAGGTGGTCTTGAATTCCTTTTTGATGACGTCGCCAGCCTTGATGGCTGGGAAATTATAGAATGTCTTCCAGCGCTTCGAACTGTTTTCCGGCTTGACGTCATCAAGTCCGCCCTTGGTGAAGGCTTGCCATGCCGCATTGTCGTCGAGAATGTAGGTGAAGCGCTGTGTGTCGAAGTTCTCGCGGCCGATCTTCACCGGCAGCTTGGCCGCCCAATAGTCGGGCACGCGCTGCCAGACGATTTCCGACCCAGGTTTGAAGCTGGCGATCTTGTAGGCGGCCGAGCCGAGCGGGATTTCCAGTGTCGGCTTGGTGACGTCGCGCTTCTTGCCATTGGCATCCGTACCTTCCCACCAGTGCTTCGGCAGCACTGCGAGATCGCCGAGGATCTTCGGCAGTTCCCGGTTGCCCTTCTGACTGAAGTGGAACTCGACCTCGCGGTCGGAGATCGCCACCGCATCGGTGACGTTCTCGAAATAGCGGCTGTATTGCGGGCTGTTCGCCTTCAGCACCTGGAACGACCAGATCACGTCGTCGACAGTGATCGGCTGCCCGTCATGCCATTTCGCGCGCGGGTCGAGCCGGTAGGTTGCCGAGGAATAATCGGCCGGATATTTGTAGGCATCGGCGATCAGCGGGTGGCTGACGCTGCCTTCGTCGGTCGCCTGCTCCATCAGCGTGTCGTAGAGCAGGCCGCCGCCGAAGCCGACGAGGCCCGCCGCCGGCGATCCCTGCACGATATAGGGGTTGAAGCTGTCGAATGTGCCGAGCACCACCGAGTTCAGCGTGCCGCCCTTGGGCGCGTTCGGGTTGACGTAGTCGTAGTGCTGGAAATTGTCGCCATATTTGGATTGGCCGATCAGCGATGAGGTGGTGCGCCATTCGTCGGCCCGTGTCGTCTGCAATCCCGCCGCCAGCAGGGCTGCCGCCAGCAACGATTTGAGAAGCGTTCGGCCAACCGTCATGCACTGTCCTCTTCGCACTGCCTGCATCATCGCACTGCCCGTCTTCGCACTGTCCGTCTTCGTACTGCCCGTCTTCGTACGGCTTGTCCCGGACCAATCTAGATGATTTGGCGCTGGTGAAAACCGCCATGCGCGGCTTTGTCGCCGTACATGCCGTTTTCCTAACGAAAAAAGCCGGGCTGAACCCGGCTTTTTCAAGGTCGATGCGACGATATCTGGTTATTTGGCCGGAGCTGCGGGAGACGGTGCCACGGGCGCCGCCGGCTTGGCCGGTGCGGCGCCGTCAGCGGGCTTTGCCGGAGCGGCTCCATCGGCGGGCTTGGCCGGTGCGCCGGCATNTTGGCCGGTGCGCCGGCATCGGCGGCGGCACCAGGTGCCGGCAGCGGCTTGGGATTGTCCGACAGCGTGCGAAGATAGGCGATGACGTTGGCGCGGTCCTCGTCCTTGGGCAGGCCGGCGAAGCCCATGGCCGTGCCCTTCACGAATTTCTTCGGCGAAGTGATGAAGTGGTTGATGTTGTCGTAGGTCCACTTCTCGGTGCCGCCCTTGGAGAATTCCTTCATGCCGGCCGAATAGGCAAAGCCTTCATGTTCGGCAACCGGACGGTCGACGAGGTCCCACAGATCGGGGCCCACCTTGTTGGGGCCCCCCTTTTCACCAGAATGGCAAGCCTGGCATTTCTTGAATACGGCGGCACCTTGCTCGACATTGGCGGTCGCCAACAGATCGGCGATCGGCTTGGCCTCGGCGGCCGGCGCTGCCGGGCCGCCTTCGGCGGGCTCGGCGGCCTCGATGGCGAAGCCGGGCTTTTCCGGCGCCGGCGAGGCAAACAGCGCATCCGACACAATGCCGACCGAGAAAACGACGAAAACGGTTCCGAGCAATCCGGCGAGCAGCTTGTTGACTTCGTTGGAATCCATACGCCCCTTGCTCCCTTTTCCGGCGGACTGATCCGTCCACTCCGTCCGTCGGTATCGAGACCCACCCTCCAGGGCCGGTCAAATCGGGCGGAAACTAGGTCTTTTGCTCGGGCGTTGCAACACCTATAAGGGCGCTTCCAGTGAGACCTTTTGCCACTTTTCCCCTCCTCTTTCCGAACGCCTTGCCATCGCGATGTCCACCTTGATCCTGATCCCGGCCCGCATGGCCTCGACCCGCCTGCCGGGCAAGCCGCTGGCCGACATCGCCGGCGCTCCGATGATCGTCCATGTCGCCCGCCGCGCCGCCGAAGCCGGCCTGGGCCGGGTGGTGGTGGCAACCGACACGCAAAGCGTGGCCGAGGCCGTGCGCGCGCACGGTTTCGAGGCGGTGATGACACGGATCGACCATGAATCGGGCTCCGATCGCATCCACGAGGCGCTGGTCGCGCTCGATCCCGGGCGCAAGGTCGAAACCATCGTCAATGTCCAGGGCGACCTGCCGACCATCGATCCCGGCATCATTGCAGCTTCGCTCAGACCGTTCGAGGACAGGTCCGTGGATATCGCCACGCTCGGCGTCGAGATCGTCCGCGACGAGGAAAAGACCAATCCGAACGTCGTCAAGATCGTCGGCTCGCCGCTGTCGGCTACCAGGCTCAGGGCACTGTATTTCACCCGCGCCACCGCGCCGTGGGGCGAGGGCGCGCTCTATCACCATGTCGGCCTCTACGCCTATCGCCGTGCTGCACTCGAGCGCTTCGTCGCGCTGAAGCCATCGCCGCTCGAGCGCCGGGAGCGGCTGGAGCAGTTGCGGGCGCTGGAAGCCGGCATGCGCATCGACGCCGAGATCGTCCAGTCGCTGCCGCTCGGCGTCGACACGCCGGAAGACCTCGAACGCGCCAGAACCATCCTTGTAAATTGAACTATCCTCGCAAATTCAACTATCCCCTTCGAACAGAGACATCTTTGAATCGAGACTTGGCCCATGCCTGAAAAGACCAACAGAATATCCTTCCAGGGCGAGCCGGGAGCCAATTCCGACACCGCCTGCCGCAATGTCTTCCCCTCCATGGAGCCGCTGCCGTGCCCGACCTTCGAGGATGCATTCAACGCGGTCGAGACCGGCAAGGCCGATCTCGCCATGATCCCGATCGAGAACACCATCGCCGGCCGCGTCGCCGACATCCATCATCTGCTGCCGGAATCGAAGCTGCATATTGTCGGCGAGTATTTCCTGCCCATCCATTTCCAACTGATGGTGTTGCCCGGCGTCAGGCGCGACGAGATCAAGACCGTGCACAGCCATATCCATGCGCTTGGCCAATGCCGCAAATACGTCCGCAAGAACGGCTGGAAGGCGATCGTCGCGGGTGACACGGCGGGTGCGGCCAAGATGGTCTCCGAGGTCAAGGACCGCACCATGGCCGCCTTGTCGCCGGCGCTTGCCGCGACGCTCTACGGGCTCGACATCATCGAGGAGAATGTCGAGGACACCGATTCCAACGTCACCCGCTTCGTCGTCCTGACCAAGAACAAGCAATGGGCCGAGCGCCCGTCACTCGACGTCAAGATGATGACGACCTTCATCTTCCGCGTCCGCAACGTGCCGGCCGCGCTTTACAAGGCCATGGGCGGCTTTGCCACCAACGGCATCAACATGACCAAGCTGGAGAGCTACCAGCTCGGCGCCTTCACGGCGACGCTGTTCTACGCCGACATCGAGGGCCATCCCGACGATCCGCTGGTCAAGCTGGCGCTGGAAGAACTCCGCTTCTTCTCGCGGGAAGTGCGCATCCTCGGTGTCTATCCGGCCAGCGAGTCGCGTGAGCAGTGGAAGGTGGCGGACTGAGCTACCAGCCCAGCGGCACGTAATCGATCTCGAGAAATTTCTCGACCTCCGGCACCCAGCGGTCGCGCACGAAGGCGACATGGTCGGGATGGTCGTTGTATCTCGTATAAGCGGCCTGATCGGCGAACTCCATCGAGAAGCCGAACTGATAGTCGTTCTTGGGGCTGACCTGCCGCAACTGCTCGAAATGCGTGACGCCCCGGATCGCCGTGAGGATTTTCCTGGCGTCGACGAGGAACCGCTTCTCCTCCAGCGAGTGTGGCGCATGTTTCAGCGTGAAGACCACTGTGTGACGGATCATTTGCCTCTCCTGCAATGACTTTCGGTATTCGTTATTCGCTGTCCACCCAGGCACGGATCAGGTGATGCGCAATGGCGCCTTTCGGTGGCGTGACCAGATTGCCGGGATGTTCCCGGGCCAACATCAGGCGCACCTCGTCGCGGCCGAACCAGCGGCAGTCTTCCAACTCGTTGAGGTCGGCCTGGATGTCCTCGTTGAGCGGCTCGCCGAAGCAGCCGATCATCAGCGAATAGGGAAACGGCCAGGGCTGGCTGGCATGATAGACGACGCGACCGAGCCGGATGCCGGCTTCCTCCAGCGTCTCGCGACGCACCGCTGCCTCGATCGTCTCGCCCGGCTCGATGAAGCCGGCGAGTGCGGAATACATGCCCGGCGCGAAATGGGCGCCGCGCCCAAGCAGGCATTTCTCCCGGGTCGCCGTCAGCATGATCGCCACCGGGTCGGTGCGCGGAAAATGCTCGGTGCCGCAATTCGGGCAATGCCGCTTGTAGCCGCCGGCCCGCATTTCCGATTGCGTGCCGCATTTGCTGCAGAAGCGATGGCTGGCGTGCCAGGCGAGCAGGGCGGCGCCCTGCGCCATCGCGCCGGCCGCCGCTTCGTCGATCAGCCCTTGCATGTAGACCGAGCGGTAGTCGATCGCCTTGACGGTTTCGGGCAACTGTTCGGGATCGACGCCGGCCAGCACGGCGACAACCGGCCCCTGTTCGGAGAAGCCGAGCAAAACGCCTCGGTCGAAGGCAGGCTTGAAAGGCTCGCTCTCGGTGAGCCCGAACCAGGGATCGAGGCTGCCGCCTTCCCTGAGCTTCAGATGAAGCCGACCGCCATTCATCAGGAGCAGCCGCGTCGTCGGATCGGCAAGCGCCTTGTCGACCGAATCGTCGGCGCGGTTTTCGGATTGGCGGTCGATCGTGTTGCCGGCGAAGCCGACGAATTGGCTCGGCTCGCGCAAGGGCGCGTCAAACAGGCTGAAGCTCATAGGGACTCTGATGCTTTGGGATGACATGTCTTGGGATGAACACAGGGGAACGCTTATAGCGCCGCCCTTATCGTTTCGGCAAACCGGCGCAGCTCGGAACGCTGGTAGGGCTCGCGCAGGCCATGGCCCCACACCGGGCCTGGCCAGCCGGCATCGCCTTCGGAACGGGCGACAATATGGATATGCAGCTGGCGCACGATGTTGCCGAGCGCGCCGGTGTTGATCTTGGTGCAGCCGGTCACTTTCTTCAGCGCCTGCGCCACCATATTGGTCTCGAAGGTCAGCATTGCCTGGTCGAGCGGCGTCATGTCATGGATTTCCTCCGCGCCAGGCCGCTGCGGCACCAGGAGCAACCATGGCCAGCGGCGGTCGTTCATCACCCGCAATTCGCACAGCCCAAGCCACATCAACTGCTCGCTGTCCGCCTCCAGCCGGGCATCCAGCGTGAATCCGGCCTTGAGGCCCGGCAACATCGGCGTTTCCCTTACTTTGCTTTTCTTGGTTTCCTCAAACCATGAACGCTAGAGCGGCTGCATCGGGGCTGCAAGCGAATCTCTTGGGGATGATCTCGATTCGCTTGCGCACTTGCATTTCGTCGCGCAATTGCCGATATGGACAGCGGGAGGTTGGTGGTGGACGATCCACTCGCCAACCGGGTCAGGTCCGGAAGGAAGCAGCCCTAACGAGCCCGGAACGGGTCATTGTTCCAGCCTCCCACCTCATCGGCCCTCCTCGCGACATTGACGACGCATTGCAGCGCGGGCGAGACTATGCGCAGGAACCGGCCGCCTTCGGGCGCAGCCTTTTGGAGCTTTACGGGCGAATGAGCGAAGCGGGAAATGAAAAGGCCGCTGCCTATCGCGTGCTGGCGCGCAAGTACCGTCCCTCGAACTTCTCCGAGCTCGTCGGCCAGGAGCCGATGGTGCGCACCCTCACCAACGCCTTTGCCACCGGCCGCATCGCCCAGGCGTGGATGCTGACAGGCGTGCGCGGTGTCGGCAAGACCACCACCGCGCGCATTCTGGCGCGGGCGCTCAATTACAAGACCGCCACCGTTGATCAGCCCTCGGTCGACCTTGCCGTGCTCGGCGAACATTGCCAGGCGATCATGGAAGGCCGCCACGTCGACGTCATCGAGATGGACGCCGCCTCGCACACCGGCATCGACGACATAAGGGACATCATCGAACGCGTGCGCTATGCGCCGGTCTCGGCCCGCTACAAGGTCTACATCATCGACGAAGTGCACATGCTGTCGACGCAGGCCTTCAACGGCCTTTTGAAGACGCTGGAGGAGCCACCTCCGCACGTGAAATTCATCTTTGCCACCACCGAGATCCGCAAGGTTCCGATCACCGTCCTGTCGCGCTGCCAGCGTTTTGACCTGAGGCGCATCGATGCCGGCGCGCTGGTCGCGCATCTGTCCTCGATTGCCGGCAAGGAAGGCATTTCGGTCGACGACGACGCGCTGGCGATGATCGCCCGCGCCGCCGAGGGTTCGGCCCGCGATTCGCTCTCCATCCTCGACCAGGCGATCGCCCATGGCGCCGGCTCCGTCAGCGCCGAAGCGGTACGGGCCATGCTGGGTCTCGCCGACCGCGCCCGCATCGTCGATCTGTTCGAACATGTGATGAAAGGCGATGTGGCGGCGGCCCTGGCCGAATTCCGCGCGCAATACGACACCGGCGCCGATCCGGCCGCCGTGCTGACCGATCTTGCCGAGTTCAACCATCTGGTCACCCGGCTGCGGTTCGTGCCGACCGCCATGGACGACGCCTCGCTGTCGCAGGACGAGCGGCAGCGTGGCGCCGACTTCGCCCGGGCGCTGTCGGTCAGGGTGCTGTCGCGGACATGGCAGATGCTGCTCAAGGGCATTCCCGAGGTGCAGTCCTCCAACCGGCCGGTCAGCGCCGCCGAAATGGTGCTGATCCGGCTGGCCCATGCCGCCGACCTGCCGACACTGGACGAGGCGCTGCGATCGCTCGAGGGCGCTTCATCGGTTCAAAATGGCGCATCGCGCCCGAACGGCGCGCCCGCGGGTCCCGGCAATGGCGGCGGCGCCAGCGCGGTCGCGCAGACCCGCATGCCATCCGGGCAGGGCGGCGCACAGACCATGCGGCTGGTCGAAGCCACCCCTGCGCCGGTCGCCTTCGTAGCACCTCCGCAGCCGGCGCCGGAGGCGCAGCCGGTACCGCTGAAATCGCTCGCCGACATCGTTGCGCTTGCCGATGCGCAGCGCGACATCGCCTTCAAGGTGCTGGTCAAGCGCTGCATTCGCCTGGTGCGCATCGAGCCCGGCCGTATCGACGTCAGCCTGACCGACGATGCGCCCAAGATGCTGCTCAACGACCTGACGATGAAATTGCGCGCCTGGACCGGCCGCAACTGGCTCGTCTCGTTGTCGAAGGAAGAGGGCGGACAGACGCTGGCCGAAATGGAATCGACCAGGCGCGAGAACGCTTTCCTCGATGCCAAGAGCGATCCGACCGTCGCCGCCATATTGGCGCGCTTTCCCGGTGCCAAGATCATCGACGTGCGCATTCCCGACGCGCCGGAAGCGGACGCGGACCAAGCCGAAGTGCCGGTCGAACCGCCGGCGGATGACGACGAGACCTGACAAACCAATACAAGGATCGGACCATGAAAGATCTTCTCGGCCTGATGGGCAAGGCAAAGGAAATGCAGGCCAAGTTCCAGGCCATGCAGGACGAGATTGCCACGGTCGAAGCCGCCGGCCAGTCCGGCGGTGGCCTGGTAAGCGTCACCCTGACCGGAAAATTCGAGATGAAGTCGCTGAAGATCGATCCGTCGCTGTTCAAGGAGGACGATGTCGAGGTCCTCGAGGACCTGCTGCTCGCCGCGCACAATGACGCCAGGGTCAAGGTCGAGCAGATCATGCAGGAAAAGACCAAGGCGCTGACCGCCGGCCTGCCGATTCCGCCGGGAATGAAACTGCCGTTCTAGGTCCGGCCGCAGCTCCATGACCGAAGAGCCGTCCGAAAGACTGATCGAGCAACGTATCCGCAACAGGATCTACGAAATCCTGGAAATCCTCGCCGATTGCGATGCAGGCGTCGATCTCGTCGGCATCAAGGGTTATTTCTACCTGTTCGAGGACTTCGTCCACCGCCCGTCGATCGAGGCTGGCACGTCGGCGCTTTCCAGGGAGGAGCGCTCGGTCGTGCTGGAGATCGCCGAGTTCCTCGAGGCGGCCTCCGAAACAAATCCCGACTTCACCAAGGCCGAGTTCATCCACAGCGACTGGCCGGGTAGGATCGCGCCGGCGGCCAGGAACGCTCGTAGGCTCTTCCTCGCACGCGGCCTGTTTTCGGAGAAAGTCGAGGAACGCGAGCCCGGCCAGCCGGCCGTGGTGGCGGCAGGACGATAGAGCGGTCCAGGAACAGCGTGATTCGGGATTTCCCCTTCGAATTGCGGCGAAACAGAGGGAAAGCGGTCATCGGTTTTGTGAAACGATGGCTCGATCTATCTGAAAAGCCAAGAAATTGTGCTAATTATGCAACAGTACCCTGCTAATAACGTTTTGGCCATCATTTTGCCCGAAAGTGTCTCATTCTTGCCGCAGCCTGGGGGCGGGCATCGAAGTGAAGTGAGAGGGTTACCTGTTGATTGTCACGCGATGGAAGGCGCCGCTGTTGCTCGGCGTCGTTACCTCTCCGCTGTTCTTGGCTGCATGCAGCCAGACCACGTCGCACGGCATGTCCGTTGCCAGCCTGACTGACGCCATCACGCCGAGTTTCCTCAGTTCGCGCGCCTACAGCCACACGCCGAAGGACAGGGAATGCCTGGAAAGGGCGATGTTCTTCGAATCCAACCGCTCGAGCCGCGACGGCATGATCGCCGTCGGCACCGTGGTGATGAACCGGCTGCGCTCCGGCAACCATGGCAGCACCATTTGCCAGGTGGTGGGCGAGCCTGGACAGTTCGCGCCCGGCGTCATGACAAGGCCGATGAATTCGCGCGCAATGCCCGATGTCGAGGAAGCCGCCGACGCCGTGCTCAAGGGCGAGCGCAAGGCCAAGCTCAAGAACACCATGTATTTCCATACCGCCGGCCTGCGCTTCCCCTACAAGAACATGCACTACACCATGGTTGCCGGCGGCAACGCCTTCTACGAGAAACGTGGCCGCAACTGGCAGCCGCTGCCCGATGAGCCGATGGTTGCCTCGGTGGAGACAGAAAAGCCGGCCGTCCCGGTCACGATGGTTGCCTCGGCGGAGCCGGTTCGCTCGGACAGGAAGCTTGTTCGCAACGCCCCGGCACAGCAGCAGGCCCCAACACAACAGGCCCCAACACAACAGGCCTATGTGACTGCGGCAGTCGAACCGGCGCGCCCGTTCAAGATGGCCACTGCCCCTGCCCAGCAGACCTACGTGACTGCGGCCGCGGCACCCTCGGCGAAGTCTGCCCGCGTCGCATCGAAGCCGGTGGCAGTTGCCATGCAGGAGCCGATGGAAGAACCGGATGCCGCCCGTTTCGGCGGAACCTTGAACAAAAAAATCATCAGTTCGGTCCAGGGCGAACCGCAAGAGGCGTCCATGGGATTCCAGTCGACGCCCGAAAACACCGACGCCATTGGCGCGATGATCGTCAGCCAGGGCCGCCCGCTCGAAACCAATTGATCCGCGTCGCATGGCAGCATGGGGCGTCATGCGCTGCCGGGGGATGTTCCAAAGCGCTCTGAAAAATCCTAGATCAGAGCGATGTCGAAACGAATCGCCGGTCCCGAGATCGAACGCCTGATCCAACTCCTGGCCAAGGTGCCGGGTCTTGGCCCCCGTTCGGCCAGGCGTGCGGCTCTCCATCTGATCAAGAAGAAGGAACAGCTCCTGTCGCCGCTCGCCGCCGCCATGGGCGAAGCCGCCGACAAGGTGCGCATCTGTTCCACTTGCGGCAATGTCGACACGTCGGACCCTTGCATGATCTGCACCGATCCGCGCCGCGACGCCACCACCTTGATCGTCGTCGAGGACGTCTCGGATCTCTGGGCGCTGGAGCGGGCAGCGGCGATGAACGTGCGCTATCATGTGCTCGGCGGCACGCTGTCGCCGCTCGACGGCGTCGGCCCCGACCAGCTCAACATCCGCTCGCTGATCGACCGCGTCGCCGGCGGCGAGGTCAAGGAAATCATCCTTGCCGTCAACGCCACGGTCGAGGGCCAGACCACCGCGCATTATCTCACCGATCAATTGTCCGGTTTCGACATCAAGGTGACGCGCCTTGCGCATGGCGTGCCGGTCGGCGGTGAACTCGACTATCTCGATGAAGGCACGCTGGCGGCTGCGCTTAGGTCGCGGACGGCGTTTTGACGGGGGGTGGTTCTGAAATGACAGCACCCTACGGCGCCCCCCTCTGTCCTGCCGGACATCTCCCCCTCAAGGGGGGAGATCGGCTGTCATCACGACCTTCACTAATCTCCAACTTTGCAAGAAGAGAGCCGGAGCTGAAGCTGCCGATCTCCCCCCTTGAGGGGGAGATGTCCGGCAGGACAGAGGGGGGCCTCGTAGAGCGCACGCCTCACAAATCAATCATCGCCACCATTGTATTAGTACTGGCCTCGATTTTTCTCACCCTTCCCGCCTCGGCCGCCAAGATCGACGACCAGTTCCGCGCCTGGCTGCAGGACGACCTCTGGCCGCAAGCCAAGGCCCAAGGCATCTCGAAAAACACCTTCGACGCCGCCTTCGACGGCATAAAACCCAAACTGAAGCTGCCCGACCTTGTCATGCCAGGCGAGAAGCCGAAGACGCCGCAGAAGCAGCATCAGGCCGAATTCGGCTCGCCCGGTGCCTATTTCGCCGAGAAGACCATTGGCGCCGTCACGGCGGGCGGACGCGCGCGCGAAACCGCCAACGCCAAGACGATTGCCGCGATCGAAAAACGCTATGGCGTGCCCGGCGAAATCCTGCTGGCGATCTGGGGCCGCGAGACCGGCTTCGGCGCGGCGAAGATGCCTTACGACGCCTTCGAGGTGCTCGGCACCAAGGCCTTCATGTCGACCAAGAAGGATGTCTTCCGCACCGAGCTTTTGGCCGCGCTCGAAATCGTCGAGCGCGGGCTCGCGCCGGTCGGCGCGATGAAATCGTCCTGGGCCGGCGCACTCGGCCAGCCGCAATTCATGCCGACCTCGTTCCTGAAGCATGCTGTCGATTTTGACGGCGACGGACGCGTCGACATCTGGAACTCGACGCCGGACGTGCTGGCTTCGATCGCCAACTATCTCGTCCATTATGGCTGGGTGAAGGGCCGTGGCTGGGGTTTCGAGGTGACCGTGCCCGAGACGGTCTCCTGTTCGCTGGAAGGCCCCGACCAAGGCAAGAAGATCTCGCAATGGGCAGCGCTGGGCATCAAGCGTGTCGGCGGAAAGCCGTTTCCGGCGAGCGAGCTGAACGCCGAGGGCTTCCTGCTCATGCCGGCCGGCCGCAGCGGGCCTGCCTTCATCGCCACGCCCAATTTCTACGTGCTGAAGGAATACAACACCAGCGACCTCTACGCGCTGTTCATCGGCCATGGCGCCGACCGCATCGCCCATGGCGACTCCAATTTTTCCGGCGGCTGGGGTCCGGTCGGCGATCTCCACCGCTCCGACATAGCCGCCCTGCAGCGGACCCTGGAAGCCAAGGGTTATGACGTCGGCAGCGCCGACGGCCTGCCCGGCTTCAAGACCCGCCGTTCGATCGGCAAATGGCAGGCCAAGAACGGACAGGCGGCGACCTGCTTTCCCGACGCCGGCCTGGTTACCGCGCTGAAATAGCGCCGAAATTGGCAGGCCTCGATTGGGCGACCAGTGCGTCGCCATGCCGCCTGCCATTCTGGTCCAATGAACCGTCGCATAAATGCGCGTTGCCCACCAACGGGCCGCCGAATATGGTGTTGACCAACTGGACAAAAACCACGACGGTAAGTGGGCAGGGGCCATGGCCGGCCCCGAAAAGAATACTGCAACCCTGAGCCGGGAACTCAGGTCAACAAAACAGGGAACAATCACCATGATGATGGAAAAGTTTGCTCTACGCTCCCGCATCTTGCTTGCGGGTGCCGCCATGTCCGCGCTGCTTCTGGCCGGCGCGCCGGCAGGTGCGGTCACGCCCGCAGATACGCTGGTCGAAGGTTTCGCGATCGACGACATCATCTCCATGGATCCGGGCGAGGCGTTCGAGCTGTCGACCGCCGAGGTCACCGGCAACACCTACGATCTGCTGGTCCGTCTCGACCTCAGCGACACCTCCAAGGTCAAGCCTGATCTCGCCGAGAGCTGGACCGTATCCGACGATGGTCTCACCTACACATTCAAGCTCAAGACCGGCCTGAAGTTCGCCTCCGGCAACCCGATCACCGCGGCCGACGTCGCCTATTCGTTCGAGCGCGCCGTCAAGCTGGACAAGAGCCCAGCCTTCATCATCGGTCAGTTCGGCATCAGCGGCGACAACGTCACCGAAAAGGCCAAGGCCGTCGACGACACCACCTTCCAGTTCACCGTCGACAAGGCCTATGCGCCGAGCTTCGTGCTGAACTGCCTCTCGGCAACCGTCGCTTCGGTGGTCGATGCCAAGCTGGTGAAGGAACATGTCGCCGCGGCCACGCCGAGCGCCGACTACAAATGGGACAACGACTTTGGGAACGCCTGGCTGAAGACCGGCTATGCCGGTTCCGGTGCCTACAAGCTGCGTGAATGGCGCGCCAACGAAGCCGTCGTCATGGAGCGCAACGATAATTATTACGGCGAGAAGGCCAAGCTCGCCCGCGTCATCTACCGCAACATGAAGGAAAGCTCGGCCCAGCGCCTGGCGCTCGAAGCCGGCGACATCGACGTCGCCCGCAATCTCGAGCCGAACGACCTCGACGCGATCGCCAAGAACGCCGACCTCACCACCACCAGCGCGCCGAAGGGCACGGTCTACTACATCAGCCTCAACCAGAAGAACCCGAATCTGGCCAAACCAGAGGTTCGCCAGGCCTTCAAATATCTCGTCGACTACGATGCGCTGAGCTCGACCATCCTCAAGGGCATCGGCGAGATCCACCAGACCTTCCTGCCCAAGAGCGTGCTCGGCGAACTGGACGAGAACCCGTTCAAGCTCGACGTCGCCAAGGCCAAGGAGTTGCTGGCCAAGGCCGGCCTGGCCGACGGCTTCAGCGTCACCATGGACGTACGCACCGGCCAGCCGACGACCGGCATGGCCGAATCGATCCAGCAGACGCTCGGCCAGGCCGGTATCAAGCTGGAGATCATTCCGGGCGACGGCAAGCAGACGTTGACCAAGTACCGCGCCCGCAATCATGACATCTATATCGGCAACTGGGGCCAGGACTATTTCGATCCGAACTCTAATGCCCAGACCTTCGCCTCGAATCCCGACAATTCTGATGCCGGCAAGTCACATACGCTTGCCTGGCGCAACTCTTGGGACATTCCGGACCTGACCAAGCAGACAGAGGCGGCTCTGCTGGAGAAGGATTCGACCAAGCGCGCCGATATGTACAAGGATCTGGAGAAGAAGATCCTCGACACCAGCCCCTTCGTCATCATCCACCAGCAGCTGGAAGTGGCCGGACTGCGCAAGAACCTCAAGGGCTTTGCCCTCGGCCCGAGCTTCGACACCAACTTCGTCGGGCCGGTTTCCAAGGAATAACGCCGGCGGTCGCGCAGCATGAGCGCAGTAGAAAACGAGGGCGGGCGCGGCGGCGCCCGCGCCTATGCACTTGCGTCGTCGCTCGGCCGCTTCCTGGTCATCGCGGTGACGACCTATCTTGGTCTTCTCGCGGTGACCTTCTTCATCGGCCGAGTCATCCCGATCGACCCGGTGCTGGCGGTGCTCGGTGACCGGGCGCCGGCCAATGTCGTCGAACGCACGCGCCGCGAGATGGGTCTCGACCTGCCATTGATCGAGCAGTTCTACATCTATGTGAAACACGCGTTGAGTGGCGATTTCGGCACTTCGGTACTGACCACAAATCCGGTCATGACCGACATTCGTCGTGCGCTTCCGGCAACGACCGAGCTGGCGACGCTCGGAACGTTGATCGGCGCGCTGCTTGGCGTACCGCTTGGCGTGCTGGCAGCGGTCAGGCGAGGCAGCCTCATCGACCAGATCGTACGCGTCATCGGCCTGATCGGTTATTCCGTGCCGATCTTCTGGCTCGGCTTGCTCGGGCTCGTCCTGTTCTACGCCAAGTTGCAATGGGTGGCTTTTCCGGCCCGGCTCGACGTCGTCTACGAATACACCTTCACACCGATCACCGGCTTTTATCTTCTCGATTCGGCGATGCAGGGACAGTGGGATGTCTTTTACGACGCTTTCCGGCACATCATCCTGCCGGCCTCGCTGCTCGGCTACTTTTCGCTCGCTTATATCAGTCGTATGACGCGCTCGTTCATGCTCAACGAACTCGCCCAGGAATACATCGTCGCCGCGCGTGCCAAGGGTCTGTCGGAAACCCGCATCATCTGGGGCCATGCGCTGCGCAATGCCGCCGTGCCGATGGTGACAGTGATCGCGCTCTCCTATGCCGGGCTGCTCGAAGGCTCGGTGCTGACCGAGACCGTCTTCTCCTGGCCGGGCATCGGCCTCTACATCACCAATTCACTCCAGAATGCCGACATGAACGCCGTGCTCGGCGGCACCATCGTCATCGGCTCGGTGTTCATAGCCATCAATCTCCTGTCCGACCTGCTCTACCGCGTCCTCGATCCGAGGACCAAATCCGCATGAGCGCCGACACGATCCAGAGCCGGCGCGACTGGCTGCTCAGCGAGCGGCCGGCATCGCGCATGCAGGCAAGGCTCGGCCGCACCTATGTCGCCTGGCGGCGGTTCTCCGCCAATCGGCTGGCCTTTGTCGGCCTGCTCATCATCATCGCGCTGCTGGTCATCGCCGCCCTTGCCGGCGTGCTGGCGCCCTATTCGCCGACCTTCGGCGACCTCAAGAACGCGCGGCTGCTGGCGCCGAGCGCCGAGCACTGGTTCGGCACCGACGATCTTGGCCGCGATATCCTTTCGCGCATTCTCTACGGCTCGCGCTGGACGCTCTATGTGGTCATCCTGGTCGCCATCATCGCGGCCCCTATCGGCCTTCTGGTCGGCACCGTCGCCGGCTATGCCGGCGGCTGGACCGATGCCATCCTGATGCGCATCACCGACATCTTTCTCGCCTTTCCCAAGCTGGTCCTGGCACTGGCCTTCGTCGCCGCCCTTGGCCCCGGTATCGAGAACGCGGTGCTTGCCATCGCCATCACCTCCTGGCCGCCTTACGCGCGCATCGCCCGCGCTGAAACGCTCACCGTTCGCAATTCCGACTACATCAAGGCGGTGCAACTGATGGGCGCTTCGCCGTTTCGCATCGTGCTGCGCCACATCATGCCGCTCTGCATCTCCTCGCTGATCGTCAGGGTGACGCTCGACATGGCCGGCATCATCCTGACCGCCGCCGGCCTCGGCTTCCTCGGCCTCGGTGCGCAGCCGCCATTGCCCGAATGGGGCACCATGATCGCGTCTGGCCGTCGCTTCATCCTTGACCAATGGTGGGTGGCCGGTGCGCCGGGCTTCGCCATCCTTATCGTCAGCCTTGGCTTCAACCTGCTCGGCGATGGCCTGCGCGACGCGCTCGATCCCCGGAGTGGCGACCAATGAGTGGTGACCAATGAGTGGCGAGCAATGAACAGGGAGACGAAGACGCTGCTTGAGGTCGACGATCTCCGCGTCACCTTTCCGACCCGCACCGGCCTGATCGAGGCGGTGCGCGGCGTCTCGTTCTCGCTTGGCCGAGAGCGCCTCGGCATCGTCGGCGAGTCGGGCTCGGGCAAATCGCAGACCGGCCGCGCCATCATGGGACTGACACCGCCCCAGGCCCGCATATCGGCCAACAAGCTGGCCTTCGACGGCATCGACCTGCTCGGCATCTCGCCGCGCCAACGCCGCACGTTGCGGGGCAACCGCATTGCCATGATCCTGCAGGATCCGAAATATTCGCTCGACCCGGTCATGAGCATCGGCCGCCAGATCGTCGAGACGCTGCGCACGCATGAGAAGGTCTCCAAGGCCGAGGCGCGCGAGCGCGCGCTGGCCATGCTGGAGGCGGTGCAGATCCGCGACCCCAAGCGGGTGTTCGACCTGCATCCGCACGAAGTGTCCGGCGGCATGGGTCAGCGCGCCATGATCGCCATGATGCTGATCGCCGGACCGGAAATGATGATCGCCGACGAACCGACCTCGGCGCTCGACGTCACAGTGCAGCTCGATGTGCTCGGCATTCTCGACAGGTTGGTCAGCGAGCGCGGCATGGGCCTGATCTTCATCTCGCACGATCTGCGTCTGGTCTCGTCCTTCTGCGACCGCGTCATCGTCATGTATGCCGGCAAGGTGGTCGAGCAGCTCAAGGCCTCCGAACTCGGTCAAGCCCGGCATCCCTACACGCGCGGCCTGCTCAACTGCATGCCCAAGATCGGCGCCGATCGTCACCCGCTGCCGGTGCTCGACCGCAAGCCGGAGTGGGCGGCATGACATCAGCGATCGCCGTCGACGGGCTGGAGGTGATCTTCGACCGCTTCCGCGCGCTGAAGGGCGTCAGTCTTGACGTGCAGCCGGGCGAATCCTTCGGTCTTGTCGGCGAATCCGGCTCCGGCAAATCGACGTTGCTCAGGGCGATCGCAGGCCTTGCGCCGGTCGCTTCCGGCAACATCGCCGTCAACGGCAAGACGCTTGGCACGCGCCGCGACAAGGCTTTCTACCGCGAGGTGCAGATGGTCTTCCAGGACCCGTACGGCTCGCTGCATCCGCGCCAGACCGTCGACCGCCTGCTGCAGGAGCCGCTGGCCATCCATGGTTTTGCGGACGGCGAAAAGCGTATCCAGCGGGCGCTCGACGAGGTCGGCCTCGGCAACGGTTTCCGCTTCCGCTACTCGCATCAATTGTCCGGCGGCCAGCGCCAGCGCGTGGCGATCGCGCGCGCCCTGATCCTCGAACCCTCGATTCTGCTCTTGGACGAGCCGACCTCGGCGCTCGACGCCTCGGTGCAGGCGGAAGTGCTCAACTTGCTGGAAGAGGTCCGCCGGCGGCGCAAGCTGACCTTCCTGATGGTCAGCCACGACCTCGCCATCATCACCCATATGTGCGAGCGGCTGATGGTGATGCAAAGCGGTAAGGCGGTGGAGAACCTGACCGCAAGCGACCTTGTCGAGCGCCATGTCACCAAGGATTATACGCGCAATCTGCTGAGGGCGAGCGAGGGGTTCGTGAGGACCGTTTGAATTCGTTCTTCTGTGCACAGATCGGTCTTGGGGGATTCCATGGAGCAATGGAGATTTGAAGACCCACCCAACGTGGCGGTGCTATCGGACCGAGGCATATTTAAAAGTGGCGATTGGATCGCATACGTTGTGCATGAAGCTGATGACGACGAGAGCTACAGCGATGAAGGTGGCAGCTGGTAATTCCACAGCAGCGACACTCGAGATTGGGACGAAAGCGAGATAATGCTCGTCAGCATGCAAAATGTTTTGCGGCGGGATGAAAGCATCCTGGAATTGGCCGATTTGCCAAAGGGCTGGCATGCTTGGCGCAGCTCAAAATCGTCACCGTGGCAGCGTGCCAAATCACTTCCTGTACCCTCCAACGACAACGAATGATCCGGTTACGTCCTAGGCCGGAGTTTGCACTGGTTCGCCGATATCCGGAACGGGTGGCTCATCCCGGGCTTTCGGCTCCTTGATCCGGAACCACGTCACATAAAGCGCCGGAAGGAACAGCAGCGTGATCGCCGTACCCGCGATGATGCCGCCCATCATCGCATAGGCCATCGGCCCCCAGAACACTTCACGTGCGATCGGGATCAGCGCCAGGCTGGCTGCCGCCGCCGTCAACGCGATCGGCCGCATGCGGTGTTCGGTCGCCTCGATGACGGCCGCCCAGCGGTCCTTGCCCTCGCGGACAAGATCCTCGATCTGCACGATCAGGATGACCGAGTTCCGGATCAGGATGCCGATCAGCGCCAGCACGCCCAGGATGGCGACGAAGCCGAGCGGGGCGCCGCTCGGCACCAGGGCCGCCACCACGCCAATCAGCCCGAGCGGCGCCACCGCCACCACCAGGAACAGGCGCTGGAAGCTTTGCAATTGCACCATCAGGATGGTCGCCATCACGAACAGCATCAGCGGCACCACGGCGGCGATCGGACCTTGGCTTTTGGCGCTCTCCTCGACCGAACCGGCGGTTTCGACCGAATAGCCTGGCGGCAGCTTGGCGATGAAGGCATCCACCGATGGCTTGAGTTCGTTGACCACCGTGGCCGGCAACACATCGCCGACCAGGCCGGCCCGCACGGTGATCGTCGGAATGCGATCGCGCCGCCACACGGTCGGCTGTTCGAGGTCGTAGCGGAAATTGGCCACAGCCGCGAGCGGGATGGCCTCGCCGCTGCTGGTCGGCAGCTGCATGTTCTGCAGCGTCCCGATCGAGCCGCGCTCGGCATCGCGTGAGCGCGCCACGACATTGATCAGATAGGTGGCGTCGCGCACCTGCGTGATGGTGGCGCCGCCGACCGTGCTGTTCAGCGCGCTGGCGATGTCGGAGGAGGTGATGCCGAGCTGGCGTGCCTTGTCCTGCAGCACGTCGACCCGCAGCACGCGTTGCGGCTCGTTCCAGTCGAAGGTCGACGCGGCGAGCCTCGGATTGGCCGAAATCACGCCGGCGAATTGCTGCGCCAGCTCGCGCACCGTCTGGATGTCGGGTCCACCGACGCGGTATTGCACCGGGCGGCCGACCGGCGGGCCGAGTTCGAGCAGCTTGACGAAGGCGTCGGTGCCGACGAACTCCTCGCGCAGCAGCTTTTCCAGCGCCGGCTTTACCCGGTTGCGCGCCTCGATGCTTTTGGTGACGATGACGGTCTGGCCGAAATAGGGGTTGGCCGGCTGCACGTCATAGGCCAGCACGAAGCGCACCGCGCCCTGGCCGATGTAGGACGAGAAATGATCAATGTCGGGATTGCCGACCAGCGCCCGCTGCTCGAAGCGCTCCATCTGGTCGCGTGTATCCGCGATCGACGAATTCTGTGGCAGGTTCCAGTCGACGATCAGCTCGGGCCGGTCTGATGGCGGGAAGAACTGCTGCTGCACCAGGCCGAAGCCGGCGATCGAGCCAGCAAACAACAGCACCGTAGCGATGATGGTCAGCCAGTGATGGCGCACCGAGCCGACAAGCACCCGCCGGAACAGCGAGGTGAAGCGGCCCGGCTGGTCGTGATGCTTGGTTTTCATCGTCGCCGGCAGGATGGTGACGCCGAGCAGCGGCGCAAACAGCACCGCCACGATCCATGACACCAGCAGCGAAACGGCGATGACGACGAACAGCGTGAAGGTGTATTCGCCGGCCGCGCTGTTGTTGAGGCCGATCGGGATGAAGCCGGCGACGGTCACCAACGTGCCGGTCAGCATCGGGAAGGCGGTCGAGGTGTAGACATAGGTCGCCGCCTTGCGCAGATTGTCGCCGACCTCCAGCCGCGCCACCATCATCTCGACGGCGATCATGGCGTCGTCGACCAGGAGCCCGAGCGCGATGATCAGCGCGCCCAGCGAAATACGCTGCAGCGAAATGCCGAGATAGGCCATGACCGTGAAGGTGATGGCCAGCACCAGCGGGATCGACAGCGCCACCACGAAGCCGGCGCGCATGCCGAGGCTGATGAACGACACGGCGAGCACGATGGCCACCGCCTCGAACAGCGCGCGGGTGAAGCCGGAGACGGCCTCCTCGACGATGACCGGCTGGTCGGCGACCAGATGCACGCCGACGCCGACCGGCAGGTCGGCCAGCACCTTGTTCATCTCCTTGTGCAGCGCCTCGCCGAATTCGAGCAGATTGGCGTTGGGCTTCATGCCGATGGCGAGCCCGATGGCGTCCTGGCCGTTGAAGCGGAACAGCGCTGTTGGCGGATCGGCATAGCCGCGCGTGATCGTCGCCACGTCGCTCAGCCGGAAAAAGCGGTCGTTGACGCGCAGATTGATGGCGCGAAGGCTGTCCTCGGAGGTGAACTGGCCGCCGACGCGCACGCTGATGCGCTCCGGTCCGGACTGGATGACGCCGGACGGCGTGATCGCGTTCTGCGCCTGCAGGCTCGCCACGATCGCCTGCTGGTTGAGGCCGAGTGCCGCGATCTGGCGGGTCGAGAATTCGAGATAGATCGCCTCGTCCTGCGCGCCGACCAGATCGACCTTGCCGGCATTGGGTACGGTGAGGATCTTGGTGCGCGCATCCTCGACATAGTCGCGCAGCTGGCGTGGAGTCAGCCCGTCCGACGTGAAGGCGTAAATGTTGCCGTAGACGTCGCCGAAGCGGTCATTGAAGAACGGTCCTTGCACACCTTGCGGAAACTGCGCCGCGATGTCGTTGACCATGTTGCGTACCTGAATCCAGTTCGGCACCACATCGCGCGCCTTAGTGGTGTCCTTCAGGTTGACGAAGATGACGGTCTGGCCGGCGGTGGTGACCGATCTGGTGAAGTCCAGGCTGTCGAGTTCCTCGAGTTTCTTCTCGATACGGTCGGTCACCTGCTGCACGGTTTCCTTGACCGAAGCGCCCGGCCAGTTGGCCTGGATGATCATCGTCTTGATAGTGAAGTTGGGGTCTTCTTCACGGCCGAGGTTGAGGTACGAGAACACGCCGGCCACGACGAAGACCAGCATGAAATACCAGACCATGGAGCGGTGGCTGAGCGCCCAGTCGGAGAGATTGAAGCCCTTCATCAGACGCCGCCCTCCGGCACTTTGACCTTCTGGCCTTCGCTCAGGCTATGGACGCCCGCGGTGACCACGCGCATGCCGGCCTCAAGCCCCTCCGCGACGATGAAGGTGGCGGCGCCCTTGGCGGCCAACTTGATCTCTTTCGCGCTTACGCTCGATGTCTGTGGGTCGACGACCCACACCTTGTCGGCACCGTCCTTTTCGAGCAGCGCCGACAGCGGCAGTTCGATCGTCGGCGTCACCTTGGTCATGCGCGTCGCCGTCACCGTCGAGCCGAGCCGGAAGGCCTGCGGCGGATCGGTGAGCGTCAGCTTGACGCGCCGGGTGCGGGTCGAGCCCTCGGACTGCGGCGCGACCTCGCGCAGCTTAGCCTCGGTCTGGATCGTCGGCAGCGATTGCAGGATGACCTGGAACGGCGTGCCAGCCGCAAGATCGCCAGTCAATTGGTCGGGAATGTCGACCACCGCCTCGCGCAGGTCCGAGCGCGCAACGGTGACGACCGTCTGGCCGGGCGAGACCGTCTGGCCGACCTCGGCGCCGACGGCCGTAACGACGCCGTCGAAATCCGAGAACAGCCTGGCATAGCCAAGTTGTTCCTGCGCCTTGGCAAGCGAAGCCTTGGCCCGCTCCACATTGGCCTCGGCAGCTTTGCGTGCCTGCTGCGCGGCATCGAAGACAGCTTGCGTGGTGTTGGCCGAGGCAAGCAGCTGGCGCTGTCGTTCCTCGCTGGCGGCTGCGTTGGCGAACTGCGCCTCGGCGTTGGAGAGTTCGGCCTTGGCCGCCTGGACAGCGAGCTCCAGCGCGGTCGGATCGAGCGTGGCGATCGTCGTGCCCTTGCTGACGATGTCGCCGACCTTGACGTCGCGCGAGACAACCCGGCCAAGCAGACGGAAAGCAAGGTCGGCGCTGACCTGCGGCTCGACCGAGCCGGCAAAGCCGAAAATCTGCGTGGTGCGCGGCTCGACCACCATCGACAGTACCGGCCGGATGATCTCCGGTGGCTTTTCATCGGATTTCGAGCAGGACGCGAGCGCGCCCAACATGAACAGGCCTAGCAGGACGGATGGCAGCCGGCTCATTGCCCCGCTCCGGATATTTCGACGGTCTGTCCAGGGCTAAGCAACTGTCCGCCCGCGGTGACGACGCTTTGGCCCTCGTTCAGTCCCTTGGCGATCGCCACCGTGCCGGAACCGAACGCCAGCACCTCGACAGGCGCCATCGTCACCGCCTTGGTCGAGGGGTCGACGATCCAGACCGCCGGCTTGCCGGCGCTGGACGTCAGCGCCTGCCAGGGCAGCAGGATAGCCTTCGCCTGTTTGGCGCTGACCGAGCCGATGACGGCTGCCCCCAGCGGCATGCCGGCGGGCGTGTCGGGAATGCCAACCTTGACCCGGACCGAACCGGAGGCCGGATCAACCGCCGGCGAAATTTCGCGGACCTTGCCCGTCGCCCTGACCTGTGGATCGGACAACAATGTGATCGTCACCGCAGGCGAGGCGGGTGTCCTGGCGACCAGCGTCTCCTGCACGTTGAACACCGCGTCGCGGTCGCCGTCCTCGGCGACTGTGAAGACGGTTTGCGCCGCTTGCACCACCTGGCCGGTCTCGACCTGACGGGCGGTGATCACGCCGGCGGCTCCTGCCTTGAGTTCGGTGAAGGACAGGTTTTGCTGGGCATTGGCGAACGCGCTCCGCGCGGCATCCACGCTGCCTTGCGCCACCTTCAGCGCCTGGTCGGCCGCGTCGTAGTCGCGCCGGGTGGTGAAGCCCTGGGCCAGCAGTGTCTTCTGCCGCTCGAAAGCGGCGACGGACTGGGTCAGCTGCGCCTGCGCAGCATCGAGATCGGCCTGTGCCGAACGCAGATCGGATTCCTGCTCCTGCGGGTCGATGCGGGCAAGCACCGTGCCCTCGTCGACATGCTGGCCGACATCGACGAGCCGCTCGGCGACGCGGCCGCCGACCCGGAACGACAGATTGTTCAGCGTGCGCGCGGCGATCACGCCGGTCAGCGAGGTTCTCGGGGCATAGTCGGCCATCGCCGCCGTCTCGGTGCGCACCATGATGGGCAGTTTTTTGGCCGCCGCCTCCTGCTTTTGACAACCGGCCAGCAGCAGCACCGCAGTGCAGGCGAAGATCGTCGAAGCGGCTGGAAAAGACAAAAGGCGGGGAGCTTGGGCCGGTGGCGGCGAGACGGACGATGTCGCGTTCCTGCTCATGGGCTCCCCCAGCCGCGGGCCGCTCGCTGAGCGCGGTACCTCGCGGACATCAGGAGGATAATCGATCCCCGGAAAAAGGAAACCGCTCTCGTACGCGTATCGTCCGGCTGGTTAAGGTTGGGGATCCGTCTGCCGCAGGCCCAATCGCCCGCCAGTGGTGCCGACTTGAGGAAAACATGAAATAAGGTCAGAAGACGGTATCAAACGAGAACGGGCGCCGGCCCGATGAGGGACATCATGAAGAATTCAGCCATTTCCGAACGCAAGAACCAGTCGATCTCGCGCGGCGTCGGCATGACCACGCAAATCTACGCCGACCGGGCTGAGAACTCGGAGATCTGGGATGTCGAAGGCCGCCGCTACATCGATTTCTCCTCGGGCATCGCGGTCGTCAACACCGGCCACCGCCACCCAAGGGTGATCGAGGCGGTCAAGGCACAACTCGATCGCTTCACCCACACCTGCCACCAGGTGGTGCCCTATGAGAGCTATGTGCGGCTGGCCGAACGGCTGAACGCCATGCTGCCCGGCAAGTTCGAGAAGAAGACCATTTTCGTCACCACCGGCGCCGAGGCGGTCGAGAACGCCATCAAGATCGCCCGCAACGCCACCGGCCGACCGGCGGTCATCGCCTTTTCCGGCGGCTTCCATGGCCGCACCTTCATGGGCATGGCGCTGACCGGCAAGGTGGTGCCCTACAAGGTCGGCTTCGGCGCCATGCCGGGCGACGTCTACCATGCGCCATTCCCGGTGCCGCTGCACGGCGTTTCCACAGCCGATTCGCTGGCCGCGCTCGACCGGTTGTTCAAGGCCGATGTCGATCCGGCCCGCGTTGCCGCCATCATCGTCGAGCCGGTGCAGGGCGAGGGCGGTTTCTACGAAGCGCCACGCGAGTTCCTGACCGCGCTGCGCAAGCTGTGCGACCAGCACGGCATGCTGCTGATCGCCGACGAAGTGCAAACCGGCTTTGCCCGCACCGGCAAGATGTTCGCGATGGATCATCATGAGGTGGCGGCCGACATCACCACCATGGCCAAGAGCCTGGCCGGCGGCTTCCCGCTGTCGGCGGTCACCGGCCGCGCCGAGATCATGGATGCGCCCGGCCCTGGCGGCCTCGGCGGCACCTATGGCGGCAGCCCGATCGGCATTGCCGCTGCACACGCGGTTCTCGACGTGATCGAGGACGAAAAGCTGTGCGACCGCGCCAACACGCTGGGCGCGCGGCTGAAGCAGCGCCTGCAGTCGATCCGTGACGACGTTCCCGAGATCGTCGATATAAGGGGCCTCGGCTTCATGAACGCGGTCGAGCTCAACGACGTCAAGAAAGGCTTGCCGTCGGCCGAGATCGCCAACGCGATCCGGCTGAAGGCGCTCGACAAGGGCCTGATCCTGCTGACCTGCGGCGTCTACGGCAACGTCATCCGCTTCCTGGCGCCGATCACCATCCAGGACGAAGTCATGAACGAAGCGCTCGACATCCTGGAAAGCTCGATCCGCGAAGTCTGCGCCGCCTGAAAGCCTTTACCCACTCGTGGGGAGGTCGGACCGAAGGTCCGGGTGGGTGGCTTGGCGCCGCCCCCCGCTCCGCAGCGGCCCCCCACAAGGTGAGGGTAAAACGTGCCATCAGGAGCTCGGATTCTGTAGCCAGGCCGGAATGTCCATCTTGGCGTGCGGCACCCGCCACACATCGATATGGTCGGCCTGTTCAATGTAGAAAATCAGGTATGGGTGGCGCTTGAATTGCACGCTGCGTAGCCCAGGCAATCCGATTTCGTAGCCATACCTGAGAGAGCCCGATGCCGGATGGCTGGCTATCAATCGGTAGGCGTCTTGAAGGTCATCGACATAGCCCAACGCCACATGGGAACCAACTTCGCGCCTATAGTAATCAACGGCGTCCTCGATATCCCGCAAAGCAAGGCTCCGAGGAACGATTGCCTTTGCGGCCACTTGATCTATTGGCCCTGCGCTCGTTTTCGCAGCGCTGCGAAATAGTCATCATCAATGGCAGTGCCCGGCGCGGATGACGCGCCTTCAAGGAGCAAACCACGCAGAAGCTGACGATCCCGATCGCGGCGGATCAATTCACGCACATACTCGCTGCTTGTGCCATAGCCTCGATCGGTCACTTGCCGATCGACGAAATGCTTCAAGCTATCAGGCAGTGAGATATTCATTGTGCTCATACCGGTATTTTACGGAGTATGGCAAAAATTGGCAAGCCTAGGCAGTGGCCTTGGCTGGCTCTGTATTCTGGAATGCGGCCAGCGCCGCCTTTAGCCCGTCCGGGCCAGCCGCAACGGTGTCCGGCGTCGGCGAAAACCCGGCGCCGAGCATCTTGCGGCCAAGCATGTGGTCGCCGGGGCGGTTGACGGATTCGATGCCGAGCAGCCGGTCCCCGGCATAGTGGTAGATCGAGAACTTGTTGTCGGGCAGGTCGCCAAGCACGACATGGCTGTCGCCGCCGGCGGTCAGCCCGACCATCTGCAGCTTCATGTCGCCAATGTCGGACCAGAACCACGGCACGGCGCAATAGGCATCGGCATGGCCGGTGATCGTGCGCGCCGCGAGCCGCGCCTGATCGGTGGCGTTCTGCACGGATTCCAGCCGCACGTCGCCGCCGGTGAACCAATGCCGGTAGGAGGCGGCGTCGCCGATGGCCAGGATTTCTGGCACCGAACTGCGCATCTGTTGATCGACGCGGATGCCATTGGCGATGGTGAGGCCGGCGTCCTGCGCCAGTTCGACATTCGGCACGGCGCCGATCCCGACGATGATCATGCGCGCCGGCAGCCTTTCGCCTGACGAGGTGATCGCGGCCACGACTTGGCCGTTTTCACCTTCGAGCCTTGCAATCGAGGTGCCGGTGAGGATGCGCACGCCTGTCGCTTCCAGCCTTTGGCGGACATGGCTCGCCACCACCGGTGCAACCGCGCGGCCGAGCAACCGGTCGACCGCTTCGACGACTGTCACGGTGCGGCCGGCCGCCCTCAACGTCGCGGCGATCTCCAGTCCGATGAAGCCGCCGCCGAGGATGACGACGTCGTCGCTCCTTGCACTCAAATCCCGGATCAGCCGCGCATCGGAAAGCGAGCGCAGCGACAAAACGCCGGACAGATCCGCGCCTGGCAGCGGCAGCAGGCGCGGGCGCGATCCGGTCGCCAGGACCAGACGGTCGAAGGCAATTACGCCGCCGCCGGCGATCTCCAGGCCGCGACGGCCGGCATCGATGCGCTCGATCCGGATGCCGGGCCGGTAGTCGATGGCGTTGCCGGTGTAGAAGGCTTCGCCACGCAAGGGTTGCGGCTTGGCTTCGGCGTCCTTGATGAAGGTCTTCGACAGCGGTGGCTTGTGGTAGGGCAGTTCGTTCTCGTCACCGATGAGGATCACCGGCCCGTCATAGCCGTCCTCGCGCAGGCTTGCCGCCGCTTGCACGCCTGCATGACCCGCACCGACAATGACCACGCCGTTCTTCATCGCATTCCAATCCCGGTTCGATTCTAGGATGCCTCGCCAAGTGGCAATTGTCTGACGCCGCCGC
Organism: Mesorhizobium sp. LNHC232B00; assembly: GCF_000502435.1. Classification (NCBI taxonomy): domain Bacteria; kingdom Pseudomonadati; phylum Pseudomonadota; class Alphaproteobacteria; order Hyphomicrobiales; family Phyllobacteriaceae; genus Mesorhizobium; species Mesorhizobium sp. LNHC232B00. The sequence continues at coordinate 81,578 of NZ_AYWP01000016.1, read as the reverse complement.
AAGAGCGTGTCTGCGGGTCGCACCCGGAATGGCGGCTGTCAATCGTGTAGCTACCGGGCGTGCTGTTCCCGGGCAAAGACGGTGAGCAAGGTCATAAAGTTGACCGTTGTAGTTTAGAATAGTTCTAAACTATTGTTTCAATTGACTTTTCCATTCGATTTTCGTTGACTTCCACCAGCGTCGAAGCTTTATGGAAACCTGCGCGCTGGCGCATCCCCTGATGTTTGGGCCTTGAACCCGTTCGATTGGAGGCATTTTTGGTGTCTTTCTTCCGCGAACCGCGCGATGACGCGGCAAGTCTTGTGCCTTATGGCATCGATGTGGCCTGGCGCGGGTTGCCGCGCGCGCCATTCATGAAATTCCCGAGAAACTGGAGAGCGATAATGACAGCACGATATGGCGGCAGGCTTGCGGCGATGGGCGCCACGGCCTTGCTGACGGCAGCGGTGTTCGTGCTGCCCGCCAAGGCGCAGACCGATGCTAAAGCGGTCATCACGACTTATTCCGACATCGCGCTCGCCAAATACGAGGATTCGCTGACCACCGCGCAAGCCCTCGACAAGGCGGTCGACGCGCTGCTCGCCAACCCGTCGGCGGATACGCTCAGGGCCGCCCGCGAGGCCTGGAAGGCGTCGCGCGTGCCTTACCAGCAGACCGAGGTCTACCGTTTCGGCAACAAGATCGTCGACGACTGGGAGGGCAAGGTGAATTCCTGGCCGTTGGACGAAGGCCTGATCGACTATGTCGCCAAGAGCTACGGCACCGAGTCCGATGCGAATTCGCTCTATACGGCCAATGTGATCGCCAACAAGGAAATCGAGATCAACGGCAAGAAGGTCGACGCCTCGAAGCTTTCGCCGGAATTCCTCTCCGGTACGCTGCAGGAGGCTGGCGGCGTCGAGGCCAACGTCGCCACCGGCTATCACGCCATCGAGTTCCTGCTCTGGGGCCAGGACCTGCATGGCACCGGCCCGGGCGCCGGCGAGCGCCCCTATACCGACTATGACCTCAAGAACTGCACCGGCGGCAATTGCGACCGCCGTGCCGAATATCTGAAGTCCGCCAGTACCCTCCTGGTTTCGGACCTGCAGGAGATGGTCGGCAACTGGAAGGCGGATGGCGCGGCGCGCAAGGCCCTGGCCGACGGCGAGCCGAACACCGCCATCTCGACGATCTTCACCGGCATGGGCTCGCTGTCCTACGGCGAACTGGCGGGCGAGCGCATGAAGCTCGGCCTCTTGCTGCACGATCCCGAAGAGGAGCACGACTGCTTCTCCGACAACACCTACAACTCGCATCTCAACGACGCCATCGGCATCCGCGCCGCCTATCTCGCCAGCTATACCAGGCTCGATGGCACTGTCGTCTCGGGGCCTTCGGTGCACGAGATGGTGAAAGCTGCCGATCCGGCGATCGACAAGGAACTGTCTGACGAGCTCGATGTCACCGTCGCCAAGATGGAGGCGATCAAGGCGCGAGCCGAGGCCGGCGAGGCCTATGACCAGCAGATCGCCGAGGGCAACACCGAAGGCAATGCGACCGTGCAGGCCGCGATCGACGCCTTGATCGACCAGACCAAGTCGATCGAGCGCGCCGTCGGTTCCCTGAAGCTCAACGCCATCGCCTTCGAGGGCTCCGACAGCCTTGACGCGCCCGACAAGGTGTTCAAGTAAGCGCCGAACTGGAGCCTGGTCCGGAGCCCAATAATCGGCTTCGGAGTGGGCTCCGGAAGCGAAACAAGCCACACGGCGCGGAAGGCGCCGTCAGCCATCCGGGCACTGTAAATGCTGATCTGCCATTGCAACATCATCACCGAGAAAGAGATCGAGCAGACGATCATCGATCTGCTGGATCAGGATCCCTGGCAACTTATCGTGCCGGCAAAGGTCTACCACACGATGCAGAAGCGCGGTCGTTGTTGCGGCTGCTTCCCAAATGTGGTCGAAACGATCATTCGGGTCACCGAGAACTACCACACCCGCTCGGAGGCGAGTGGCGTGGACATCGTTTCACACCTGGACCGCGTCAGGGGCCTGCGCGTCCAATACGGGAGCAGAATCCATGAAAGGCGAACCGCAGGTCATCGAGCGGCTTAACGAAGCTCTGTTCTTGGAACTCGGAGCGGTCAATCAGTATTGGGTGCATTTCCGTCTGCTCGAGGACTGGGGGTATGCCAAGCTGGCCAAGAAGGAGCGGGCGGAATCGATCGAGGAGATGCACCACGCCGACAAGCTCGTCGCCCGCATCATCTTCCTCGAAGGCCATCCGAACCTGCAGTCCGTGGCGCCGTTGCGCATCGGGCAGAACGTCAAGGAAGTGCTGGAATCCGACCTTGCCGGCGAATATGACGCACGCACCGCCTACAAGCGCTCGCGTGAAATCTGCAACGAGGCCGGCGACTATGTGTCGATGAAGCTGTTCGAGCAATTGCTGGCCGACGAGGAGGGGCATATCGACTTCCTGGAGACGCAGCTCGATCTGCTTGCCTCGATCGGCGAGGAAAAATACGGCCAGCTCAACGCCGCATCGGCGGACGACGCGGAGTAAGGATATGCGGGAATGCGGCGCCCCTTAGAATTCTTGCGCCGCTCGCGGCGGGCCGAAAGCTCGCCGCACCTTCGGAAGACGCCAGCCGGCTCGACGGGTCGGCGCTGCGCCATTCTCGTGCTGGCGCTGACTTCGTCGGCGCTGGCCGGCGACCTTCAACCCTCCGGCCTCGCCACCACGCGCACCGACCTCGATGCGAAGGATCAGGCGCGTGTCACCGCCATCACCAGGCCGACCGCGGATTTCTCCAGGCCCGAACGGTTCGAGTTGATGCAGGGTGGCGCCGGAACCTCTGAGAAGGACGTCAACCGCGACGCCTTCTCGCAATCCTCGGCCAACATCACCTTCGAGGAAGAAGGCACCTTCAAGCTCGGCAACGCGCTGTTCCGCAAGAACTGGGTGTCGTCGCCATCCTCGACGCAGGCCTCGGACGGGCTTGGCCCGCTGTTCAACGAACGCGCTTGCCAGAATTGCCATCTGAAGGATGGCCGCGGCCGTCCGCCGCAAGGCGACCTTGGCAGCACCTCGATGTTCCTGCGCTTGGCGCGAGACGCCAGCAGCGCGGAAGAGAAGGCCGCCCTTGCCGACCACCAGGTGCTCAACTTCCCTGACCCGGTCTACGGCACCCAGTTGCAGGAACTGGCGGTACCCGGCCTGCGCGGCGAAGGCAGGATGCATGTCGACTATCAGGAACGTAAGGTAGAATTGACGGATGGCACCGTGGTTTGCCTGCGCAAGCCCAGCTATTCGGTCACCGATCCCGCCTATGGGCCGCTTGATTCGCGCACGACACTGTCGCCGCGCCTGACGCCGCCGATGATCGGGCTAGGGCTGATCGAGCAGATCGCGCCGGCCGACATTCTGGCCCATGCCGATCCGCAAGACCGTGACGGCGACGGCGTTTCCGGCAGGCCGAACATCGTGCGCGACGGCCAGGGCGGGGAACTGACGCTTGGTCGTTTCGGCTGGAAGGCGCAGACCGCGTCGATCCGCCAGCAGGCGGCCGATGCCTTTGCCGGCGACATCGGTATCTCGACGCCGGAAGAACCAAAACACTGGGGTGACTGCACCGCGGCGCAGGCAAAATGCCTTGCCATGCCAAACGGCGTCCAGCAGCGTCTTGGGTCTGCCGAAGCGCCGCCACCGGTGATGGAACTCGTCACCTTCTATTCGCGGAACCTGGCTGTGCCGGCGCGCCGCGATCGCGACGCGCCCGATGTGCTCGCTGGCAAGAAGGTCTTCTACTACATCGGCTGCGTTTCCTGTCACACGCCGAAATTCGTCACCCGCCGTGATGCCCCTGACAAGGCGCAGGCCTTCCAGCTGATCTGGCCCTATTCCGACTTCCTGCTGCACGACATGGGGTCCGATCTTGCCGACGGACAGGCCGTGGGTGAGGCCACGGGCAACGAATGGCGTACCCCGCCGCTGTGGGGCGTCGGCCTTACCGAGACCGTCAACGGCAATTCCTTCTTTCTGCATGACGGACGCGCGCGCAGCCTGACCGAGGCGATCCTGTGGCATGGTGGCGAGGGCCAGAAGGCGCGCGACCGTTTTGCCGCCGCCGACGCCGCTGAGCGCAGTGCGTTGCTCAAATTCCTGGAGTCACTTTGATGCTGAACCGTTCCGCGCTGTTTCTCGTTCTTCCGCTGGCCTTGCTGGGCTCTTTGCCCGCATCGGCGGCGGTGAAGGCCTCCGATGTCATCCAGGGCGCGATCGACGGCTTTGTCCGCCCGGCCTATGCCGGCCTGCATGCGCACACGCAAACCTTGGCGAAGGCGATGCACGAGCTGTGCGAAGCGCCTTCGCCAGGGGAACTCGACGCGGCGCGGACCGAATTTTCGGCCACGGTCTATGCCTGGTCGTCGGCCGAGATCATCGGCTTTGGGCCGATCAAGGAGAACAACCGGCTGGAGCGCATGCTGTTCTGGCCGGACCGCAAGAGCATAGGCCTGAAGCAGGTGCAGGCGGCATTGTCGGCCAAGGACCCGACCGCAACGAACCCGGCACAACTGGCCGGCAAGAGCGTTGCCATGCAAGGGTTCGGCGCGCTGGAATTCGTGCTTTTCGGCGACGGCGCCGATGCGTTGGCGGGCAAGGACGATCCCTACCGCTGCGCCTACGGCGCGGCGGTTGCCGGCAATATCGAGATCATGGCCAAAGACGTCAACGACGCCTGGAACAAGCCCGACGGCTTTGCGGCTCTCTGGGCCAATCCAGGGCCGCAAAACCCGCTTTACCGCGACGGCAACGAAGCCGTGACCGAATTGGTCGGCGTCTTCATCAACGAGCTGGAAATGGTTCGCGATGTCCGCCTGAAGGGGTTTCTGGGTGGCAAGCCCGAGGCCGACAAGCCGAAACAGGCGATCTACTGGCGCTCGCAAAACACCGGCAATTCGCTGGCCGGAAACCTGGACGGCATCGATCGGCTGTTCCAGGTCTCGAAGCTTGGCGACGCATTGCCTGAAGATGCGCGCTGGATGGCGGAATCGATCCACATCCAGCTCGTCAACGGCGTCACCACCGCGAAGTCGGTCCAGGGTCCGATCGACAAGGCGCTCGCCGATCCGGCGCTGCGCGGCAAGCTTGAGCATTTCGCGCTGATCACCTCCAGCCTGTCGACTCTGATCGGCACCCGGCTGACCGCCGAATTCGGCCTGACCGCCGGCTTCTCGTCGCTGGATGGAGACTGAGCGTGATGTGGAAGGTGGCCGAAGCCCCCGGAACTTCGTTATCCTGGGGCGGAGCAAGGGGCGTAGCGACGCGGCGCAGACCCCAGGATCCATGCCGCGACCGCAAGGCGTTGCAATGGTTCAGAATTCTGCTCCGCTGCACCCTACGGTCAAGGCTACGGCATGGATCCTCGGGTCTCCGCGACGGAGCTTCGCTCCTGCTCCGCCCGTGGATGACGAAGTTCCGGGGGCTTCGGCCAACGTCCAATGTCTGCGATGAATCATTCCAAGAATCGGCGGACCCCGGGCGTACGCTCCGATCCGCAAAAATTACCATGTCTTGGAACGAGCCGGTGCAGGGGCGGGCCATCTCATGAGAACCTCACTCATCGATCGCCGGGATTTCCTCAGGGCCGCTGGCATCGGCTTTGCCGCGGCGATGGCGCCGCCGGCGTGGGCCATGACGCTTGCGGCTGACGCCGTCTTCGCCACCGCCTTCGTCAAACGTGACGGCAGTTTTGGCGCCGCCGTCCTGTCCGAGGCCGGCAAGGTGCTGCACACGATCGACCTGCCAGATCGCGGTCATGACGTCACCTTCGATCCGATGTCGAAGCGTTCGGTGGTCTTCGCCCGCCAGCCCGGCACCTTCGCTGTCGTCTTCGATCATACCGGGCGCGACGCCCCGCTGACCATCGCCAGCATCCCTGGCCGGCATTTCTTCGGCCATGGCGTGTTCTCGCCCGACGGCGCCTTGCTCTACGCCACCGAGAACGACTTCGACAATGCCGCCGGGGTCGTCGGCGTCTACGATGCGCGCGCGAAATTCAGCCGTGTCGGCGAATTCCCGACGTATGGGATGGGGCCCCACGAGCTTCTGCTGCTGGACGACGGTAGGACGATCGCGGTTGCCAATGGCGGCATCGAGACCCATCCGGATTACGGCCGGGCCGAGCTCAACATCGCCACCATGAAGCCGTCCTATGTGCTGGTCGATCGCGTCACCGGCGATCTCATCGAAAAGCACGAACTGCCGGCGCCACTGCACCAACTGTCGATCCGCCACATGGACACCGACCAGGCTGGCACCGTCTGGTTCGGTTGCCAGTACAGGGGGCCGGGCACGGATCGTCCGCTGCTGGTCGGCCGCGCCGCGCGCGGCAAGGACTTGCAGTTGCTCGACATGCCGGGGGACGTGCTGGCCGGCTTCCGCAACTATATCGGCTCGGTCGCCACCAACCCTGGATCCGGTACCGTCGCCGTATCGTCGCCGGAAGGCAATTCGTTGGTCGTGATCGATGCTGCCAGCGGCCAAGTCCTCTCGAACAGCGCGCTGGTCGAGGTCTGCGGCGTGGCGCCGGATGGGACTGGCTTCATGGCCACCACGGGTGCGGGCGAGATCATCGAAGGCAGCGGTGCGATGCGGTCCGAGCCGGACTATGTCTGGGACAACCACATGCTGCGCATCGAACAGGTGGCATAGCGCGCCGGTCGAAGCGAAGCCGCTTAACAAATTGTGCTTGCGGTGGCGCGCCTTGGCGGGCACAGGGAAGTGTTTCTCGGAACCGGTTGTTTCATGAAAGTGCTTGCCATCGACTGTGCCGCCAGCCTCTGCGCCGTCTGCGTCTACGACGCGGCGGCTGGGCTGGAGCTTGGCCGCTCGGTGCTCGATCTCGGCAAAGGCCATGCCGAGCATCTGATGGCGGTCATCGCCGAGGCGCTGAAGGCGGGCGCGACCGACTATGCCGGTCTTGGCGCCATTGCCGTCTCCGTCGGTCCGGGTTCCTTCACCGGCCTGCGCGTCGGCGTCTCGACCGCCCGTGGTCTGGCGCTGGCGCTCAAGATTCCCGCGATCGGTGTGACGACGCTCGAGGCGCTGGCGGGCGAAGCAGCAGCGGCATTTCCTGGCCGCGCCGTGCTGGCGGCGCTCGATGCCGGGCGTGAAGAGATCCATGCCGCTCTCTATGATCAAATGTCAGTTTTGACTTACGGTCCGGCCGTGGCCACGCTGGCTGAGGCCACTGGAATGGCGATCGAAAGCTCTGCGGTGCTGGCCGGCACCGCGGCAGCACAGATCGCCGCATCGGCCGGTCGTGGTTTCGATATCGGGCCTCGGACGGCCACCGCCGACATTCTCACCTATGCCCGGCTGGCCGCCGCAAAGGGGCAGGGCGAAAGGCCGAAACCGCTTTATCTGCGCGGTGCCGACGCCAAGCCGCAGGCCGGGTTCATTTTATCAAGGCAACAAAATTAATGCGCATTCCCTTCCTCCAGCCGCGCCGCCGGGACTATGCGCTCGAGCCGCTCAGGATCACCGACAGCCCGGCCGTCTCGCTGCTGCATCGCGAGGACTTCGTCCGCCCGTGGACCGATGGCGAGTTCGCCGCCTTGCTCGAACAGGACACCGTGTTCGGTTACGCCGCACGCGAAACCGGGCAGGGCGCCAAGCCGCCGGTCGGCTTCGTGCTGGCCCGGTTGGCCGCCGGCGAGGGCGAGATCCTGACAGTTGCGGTGGGGCGATCGCATCGTCGCCAGGGGCTTGGCTGGCAGTTGATGGATGCGGTGCTGCGTGAGCTGCACGCCCAGCGCGCCGAAGCGCTGTTCCTCGAGGTCGACGAGACCAATGTCGCCGCGATCGCCCTCTACCGGCGGCTGGGCTTCCGCGAGGTCGGCAAGCGGCCGGACTACTACAAGTCGCCCGATCGCGGACCGACCGGCGCGCTTGTCATGCGCCGCGATCTCCGCTAGCCAGAGATCGGGGTAGGGCGATGATCAAGAAAATCAGGATTTTCCTGGCCCTGGGCCTCGTCGTCGCCGGTTCGCTGATCCTCGTGCCGTTGCAGATGCTGTCGATGAAAACCGGCTGGTGGCCGGAAACATTCATCCTCAAGATATGGCATCGGCTGATCCTCAGGGCGCTCGGCCTGCGCGTCCATGTCAAGGGGACGCTGTCCGACAAACGGCCCTTGCTGGTTGCTTCGAACCACATTTCCTGGACCGACATCATGGTCCTGGGTTCTTTTGCCGATGTAAAATTTATCGCCAGGGCCGATATGGAAGGCTGGCCGCTGATCGGCATGCTGTCGAAGCTGCAGCGCACCGTCTTCATTGAGCGCGAGCGCAAGCGCTCCTCGGGCGACCAGGCGAGCGAGATCGCCAATCGCATGGCCAAGGGCGACGCCATGGTGCTGTTCGCCGAGGGCTCGACCGGTGACGGCAATGCCATCCTGCCCTTCAAGAGCACCCTGTTCGGCGCCGCCTCGATGGCGATTTCGGAGGGCGCGGCCGAGCAGGTCTTCATCCAGCCCGTGGCGATCGCCTATACCCGCCTGCACGGCGTGCCGCTCGGCCGCCGTCACCGGCCGATCTCGGCCTGGATCGGTGACGAGGATTTGATGCCGCATCTCAAGGTGCTGATGGCGGAAGGCGCACTCGATGTCGAAGTGCATTTCGGCGAGCCGATCGCGTTTTCCAAGGGTTCGAACCGCAAGGAAACGGCGAAGCTGATGGAAAGCCAGGTGCGCGATATGATGATGGCGGCACTCGCCGATCCGCGCCCGAGCCGCTAATTCCGGCCCCGCGCCTGCGGGCGCATGGCGAGAATCGTCTGTTTTTTGTCACGGAAAGGCGTTAGAAGCCGCCAGATGGACTTGAACACGATTGAAAACGACGACATCGGCACGCTGGCTGGACAGCCGGCGGTGCACGCCGTGGCAGCGAAAAAGGTCTTCATCAAGACCTATGGCTGCCAGATGAACGTCTATGATTCACAGCGCATGGCCGATGCGCTGGCCGCCGACGGCTATACCGCGACCGATGCCATCGGCGAGGCCGATCTGGTGCTGCTCAACACCTGCCATATCAGGGAAAAAGCCGCCGAAAAGGTCTATTCCGAACTCGGCCGCATCCGTGACATGAAGGCGGAGCGCGCCAGCGCCGGCCGCGACATGTTGATCGGCGTTGCCGGCTGCGTGGCGCAGGCCGAAGGCGCCGAGATCATCCGCCGTTCGCCCGCCGTCGATCTGGTCATCGGGCCGCAGACCTATCATCGCCTGCCAGACGTGTTGGCGAGAGTGCGCGGTGGCGAGAAGATCGTCGACACCGACTATGCCATCGAGGACAAGTTCGAGCATCTGCCGCAGCCGAAGCGCGCCGAGGTCATCAAGCGCGGCGTGACAGCCTTCCTCACCGTGCAGGAAGGGTGTGACAAGTTCTGCACCTTCTGCGTCGTGCCCTATACCAGAGGCTCCGAAGTCTCGCGGCCGGTGGCGCAGATCGTCGCCGAGGCCGAGCGCCTAGCCGAGGCCGGGGTGCGCGAGGTGACGCTGCTTGGCCAGAACGTCAATGCCTGGCACGGCCAGGGTGAGAATGGCGAGGAATGGGGCCTTGGCCGGCTGCTGCATCGGCTGGCCGAAATCCCCGGGCTGGCGCGGCTGCGCTACACCACCAGCCACCCGCGCGACATGGACGACGAACTGATCGCCGCCCACCGAGACCTGCCGTCGCTGATGCCTTACCTGCATTTGCCCGTGCAGTCCGGATCGGACCGCATCCTCAAGGCGATGAACCGCAGGCACACGGCCAGGGATTATCTGGCGCTGCTCGATCGCATCCGCGCTGCCCGGCCCGACATCGCGCTATCAGGCGATTTCATCGTCGGTTTCCCCGGCGAGACGGAAGCCGATTTCGAGGCGACCATGGAACTGGTGCGCCAGGTCAACTACGCCTCGGCCTTTTCGTTCAAATATTCGCCGCGTCCGGGCACGCCGGGCGCTGAGATGGCCGATCACGTGCCGGAAACGGTCAAGGACGAGCGCCTGCAGCGTCTGCAGGCACTGCTCTTGAAACAGCAGCAGGATTTCGGTCTGAGCCTGGTCGGCAGCACCATCGACACGCTGATCGAGAAGCCCGGCCGCCAGGCCGGCCAGAAGGTTGGCCGCTCGCCTTGGCTGCAGCCGGTTATTGTTGATGAAAAGGCCGGCGAAATCGGTGACATTATCCAGGTGCGAATCACGAAGACGGGCTACAACAGCCTGTTCGCCGAATTGGCCTGAGGGTCTCGGCAGATGAGGAGAGACGGTTGAGCGCAGCAGAGCTGAAGAACCTGCCCCCGGTACCGGCATCTGGGGCTTCTGATATGGCGCACATCGTTCTGACTTTCGACAACAACAAGCTTGCCAGCGCCCTTTACGGCCAGTTCGATGAAAACCTCGCCCGGCTCGAGCAAAAGCTCGGCGTCGACATACGCTCGCGCGGCAACCAGTTGACCATCAAGGGATCCGCTTCGGCCGCCGAACAGGCACGCCGCGCCTTGGACAATCTCTACGGGATCCTCCAGAAGGGCGTCGATATCGGCCAGTCCGACGTCGACGGCGCCGTGCGCATGGCGGTCGCCGCCGACGATCAGCTGACGCTGCCGACGCTGGAGCGCAAGGGCAAGGTTTCCGCTGCCCAGATCGCCACCCGCAAGAAGACGATCTATGCCCGCTCGCTCAACCAGGACGCCTATATGCGGGCGCTGGAGCGGTCGGAACTGGTGTTCGGCATCGGTCCGGCCGGCACCGGCAAGACCTATCTGGCGGTGGCGCACGCAGCGATGCTGCTCGAACGCGGCATGGTCGAACGCATCATCCTGTCGCGGCCGGCCGTCGAGGCGGGCGAACGGCTGGGCTTTCTGCCGGGCGACATGAAGGAGAAGGTCGATCCCTATCTGCGGCCGCTCTATGACGCGCTCTACGACATGATGCCGGCCGACAAGGTCGAGCGTGCGATTGCCGCCGAAGTCATCGAAATCGCGCCGCTCGCTTTCATGCGCGGCCGCACGCTGGCGCATGCCGCCGTCATCCTCGACGAGGCGCAGAACACCACGCCGATGCAGATGAAGATGTTTCTCACCCGTCTCGGCGAGAACTCGCGCATGATCGTCACCGGCGATCCCACCCAGATCGACCTGCCACCGAGCACCAAATCGGGCTTGGTCGAGGCCTTGCGTGTGCTCGACGGTGTGGCCGGAGCGGTAACCGTGCGCTTCAACGATATCGACGTCGTTCGCCATCCGCTGGTGGCGGAAATCGTCAGGGCCTATGACCGCGACGCCAAGCTGGCGCGCGGCCTCGGTGCCGAGAATTGATCTGACGATGCGGCCTCATGCCTGAGGACAGCACATCCGTCGACGGGAGCCTTCCCGTCGAGATCGATATATCGATTGAAGCGGGCGACTGGCCCGCTGAGGCAAGCCTGGCGCGATTGGTCGATCGCGCTGTCGCGGCTGCTTTCGCCGAAACTGGTGCGGCAGGACATTCCGAACTCAGCATCGTTTTTTCCGACGACGCTCATATCCGCACCTTGAATGCGGACTGGCGCGGCAAGGACAAGCCCACCAACGTCTTGTCTTTCCCGGCTTTTCCGCATGTGAAGGATGGTCCATTGCCGCCGATGCTGGGCGACATCGTGCTCGCCGCCGAAACCGTGGCGCGCGAGGCGGCACTGGAAGACAAGCCCTTGGAGAACCATATCACCCATCTCGTGATCCACGGCCTGCTGCACCTCATGGGCTACGACCACGAGACCGACACCGAGGCCGAGGCGATGGAAGCCGTCGAACGCGCAGCGCTTGCAAGGCTTGCCATTCCCGATCCCTACGCGTAACTACAAAAGACCAATTGACCGGACGAAGATGAACGACAAACCAGAGACTGCCGCCCGCCCCGACGCCGGCAGTGCGCCCAAGGCTTCCGATACTTCGGAAGAGGGATCAAGTCCGAGTACCGTTACTCCTGGTGCTGCCAGCATCGGCAGCGTTGCCAGCGAAACTTCGCCTGCCGGCCCCTCCCTGTTCGAACGCGTGCTGGGCCTGTTCCGGCAACGCAACGGCACCAGCCTGCGCGAGGAAATCGCCGGCGCGCTGGCCGAGACGGCGAGTGATGCCGGCGCCTTTTCGCCTGGCGAACGCGCCATGCTCAACAACATCCTGCGCCTGCGCGAGGTGCGGGTAGAGGACGTCATGGTGCCGCGCACCGACATCCAGGGGGTCGAGATCACGACGACGCTCGGCGACCTCCTGGGCACGTTCGAACAATCCGGCCATTCCCGCATGCCGGTCTATTCCGAGACGCTCGATGATCCGCGCGGCATGGTCCATATCCGTGATGTTCTGGCCCACATCACCAAGCTCGCGCGCGTCAAGAAGGGCCGCACCACCAGGAAGACGCCCGTCGCCACGCAGCTCGATCTTGCCCAGGTCGACCTTTCGCGCACCATCGGCGAGCTCAACCTGATCCGCCAGGTTCTGTTCGTGCCGCCATCGATGCTTGCCTCCGACCTGATGGGCCGCATGCAGACGACGCGCACGCAGATGGCGCTGGTCATCGACGAATATGGCGGCACGGACGGGCTTGTCTCGCTCGAGGACATCGTCGAAATGGTCGTGGGCGACATCGAGGACGAGCATGACGACGACGAGCCGATGATCACCCAGGCCGGTGACGGCGTGTTCGTCGTCGACGGCAAGGCCGAGATCGACGAAGTCGCCAAGATGATCGGTGAGGGTTTCGCTGCCGGCGAACATGGCGAGTATGTCGACACCATCGGCGGCATGATCTTCAACACGCTCGGCCGCGTGCCGGCGCGCGGCGAGGTGGTGCAGGCCATCCCCGGTTTCGAGTTCCATGTGCTCGATGCCGATCCGCGCCGCGTCAAGCGCGTGCGCATCGTGCAGAGCCAGAAGGGCGAGCGACGCCGGCGCGCCACCGCGCGCACCGAGCAGGCGTGAGCGTTTCGCGCGCTCGATGACGATCGACGACCCGTTCAAGCATGCGAGCCTGGGTTCCGGTGTCTTCTACAGGGATCCGCGCGCTGCGCTGGATTGGCTCGAAGCGGCTTTCGGCTTCGAGCGCAGCATGGTGGTCAGCGATGCCGAGGGCAAGCTCGTCCACGCCGAGATGCGGTTCGGCGATTGCACCATCATCGTCGATTCCGAATGGAGCGACTATGTCGCCAGCCCCGTTTCGGTCTCGGGCAAGAACACGCAGTCGGTTTATGTCAGGTTGAAGCACGGCCTGGATGGCCATTGCGAGCAGGCGCGGGCGGCCGGTGCTGTAATAATCCAGGAGCCGGCGGACCGGTTCTACGGCGAACGCCAGTATCGGGCGCGCGATCCCGAAGGCCACGTCTGGACTTTCTCGCAGACGATCCGCGTCGTGTCCCGCGAGGAGGCCGAACGGCTTGGTGGCGTGCGGATAGAAGGCTGGCACCGGTAGTCGCCTTGGTGGGAAACCGTGGTCGACCGGCCGGCGTTTGGAGCGCGGACCGCGGCCTGTTAAATCTTTCTTCCTGATTCGCACGACTCGGAAGTATGCATGGTGCGCCTTGCCGGCCGGATAATTCTGCTTTGGGGTTGGCGGCGCGCGCTCGTGGCCTTTCTCGCAGGCGCCCTGGCGGTGCTTGGCCAGGCGCCATACGATTTCTTCGCCGCTTGCTTCATCTCGTTTCCGGTGCTGGTCTGGTTGCTCGACGGCGCGACCGGCGAAGCCTCCGGCAGCCTGTTCCGGCGCCTGCGGCCGGCTTTTGCCGTCGGCTGGTGGTTCGGCTTCGGCTATTTCCTCGCCGGTCTCTGGTGGATCGGTTCGGCGTTGCTGGTCGAGGCCGACAGCTTTGCCTGGGCGCTTCCGTTCGCGGTGGTCGGTATTCCCTTCGCGCTCGCCTTTTTCTATGGCTTTGCAACGGTGGTCGCCCGGCTTTTGTGGAGCAGCGACATCGGCCGCATCGCGGCACTCGCCTTCGGCTTCGCGCTGGCGGAGTGGCTGCGCGGCTTCTTGTTCACAGGTTTTCCCTGGAATGCGATCGGCTACGCGGCGATGCCCGTGCCCCTTCTGATGCAGAGCGTCTCGGTGACCGGCATGATCGGCATGAACGCGCTCGCCGTGTTCCTCTTCGCGCTGCCGGCGCTGCTGGCGGCGCGCCGGCACCTGCGCCTTGGCGCGGCGCTGTTTGTCGCCCTCGCCGCCGCCCATGTCGGCTTCGGCTATGTCAGGCTCGCCGCTCCCGAAAAGCCTGCGGAGCGCAGCTTGAATGTCCGCATCGTTCAGCCGGCCGTGGACCTGTCGGAGAAGTGGGACGCCTCGGTGCGCGATCGCATCTTCGCCACCTTGCTGGGCCTGTCCGCCAAGGCGCCGGACCCCGGTCACGACAAGCCGCAGCTGATCCTGTGGCCGGAAACATCGGTGCCGTTCCTTTTCACCGAGCGCCCTGACGCGTTGACGGCGCTGGGCGACATGCTGGGCGACGGCCAGATGCTGATCGCCGGCGTCGTTCGCGAGGAAGGCGGCTCGGCCGCCGGCGCCGACAGCCGCTATTACAATTCGGTGGTGGCGATCGACGACAAGGGTGAAATCGCCGATGCCGTCGACAAGGTCCATCTGGTGCCGTTCGGCGAGTACCTGCCTTTTGCCGACCTGCTCAGCCGTTTCGGCATCGAACAGCTCGTCGCCGGGCCGATGACGTTCACGGCCGGCAACGAGCGCCACGCCATCACGCTGCCGGGCGGCCTCCGTGCCCTGCCATTTATCTGTTACGAGGTGATCTTTCCCGACCTGGTGGCAGTTGACGCTACGTCAGCACAGCTTATTGTGAACGTTACCAATGATGCCTGGTTCGGCGACACGCCGGGGCCGTATCAGCATTTCAGGCAGGCTCAGATTCGCGCTGTGGAGAACGGGTTGCCCTTGTTGCGTGCCGCCAACAACGGCATCTCGGCCGTTGTCGACCAACGTGGACGCATCGTCGATGCGCTGGCGATCGACGCGCGCGGGGCCATCGATGTGAAGGTGCCTATTGCCGAACAGACAGTCGCTTCCGAGGGTCAGCGACGCATTAACGGAATGCTGATCACGTTGCTGTTTGCGCTGGGCGGGGCACTGTTGAACGTAAGGCAAAGGCTACGGGTGAATTGACAGTTGGCACATTAGAAACTCATACTGTACCGCCTGAAATTTCTCGAAGCCGGTGGATCATACTGTTGGGGCAGTCGCCTCCGGCTTTGTTTGGGCGAGAAAAAAATCACAAAGCCGAAAAAATTCGGCGAGGAAAAAATGACAGAAGAAAACAAGAAGAAACCGAATCCCATAGACATCCACGTTGGAAGCCGCGTCCGGCTTCGCCGCAATATGCTCGGAATGAGCCAGGAAAAGCTGGGCGAGAATCTCGGCATCACATTTCAACAAATCCAGAAGTATGAAAAGGGCACCAACCGCGTCGGCGCCAGCCGCCTGCAGGCGATTGCTTCCATACTCGGCGTGCCCGTCGCCTTCTTTTTCGAGGATGCGCCAGGCCAGGAATCCTCGGCCAACCGCGGCTTTGCCGAGGATGCGTCGATGGCTTTCGCCGTCGAATTCTGCGGCAGTCCAGAAGGACTCCAGCTCAACCGTGCCTTTGTCAAGATCGCCGACGTCAAGGTGCGCCGCAGGATCATCGACCTTGTGAAGTCGCTCGCCGCCGACGATCTCGACTGATCCGCAATGCGCTTCGAACCGGCGGCACCGCGCCGCCGGTGGCATAAAATATCGGCTCCGACATTCATGCCAGGACGGCGGCGACGCTTGACGAGCAGCGCTTTGCCCCGCTAACACGTGGCGCGCCAAAATCGGCAGCCTGCCGATCGTTTTTCAAGAGGGGACACCCGTGACGCGGCAGAACTACTTCTTTACCTCGGAATCCGTTGCCGAGGGCCATCCCGACAAAGTCTGTGACCGGATTTCCGACGAGATTGTCGATCTGGTCTACCGTGAGGCCAAGAAGACCGGCATGGACCCGTGGAAAGTCCGCGTCGCCTGCGAGACCTTGGCGACCACCAACCGCGTCGTCATCGCCGGCGAGGTGCGCGTTCCCGAGACGCTGCTGAAGAAGGACAAGGCCGGCAACGTCCTCATGGACGCGGCGGGCCACCCTGTCGTGAATCCGGCGAAGTTCAAATCCGTCGCCCGCAAGGCTATCCGCGAGATCGGCTACGAACAGGCCGGTTTCCACTGGAAGACGGCGAAGATCGAAGTCCTGCTGCATGGCCAGTCGCCTGACATCGGCCAGGGCGTCGACAACGCCGCCGATCGCCAGGGCGAAGAAGGTGCCGGCGATCAGGGCATCATGTTCGGCTATGCCTGCCGCGAGACGCCCGACCTGATGCCGGCGCCGATCTACTACAGCCACAAGATCCTCGAACTTCTGGCCGCCGCCCGTCACCAGAACAATGGCGAGGCCGGCAAGCTCGGGCCGGACGCCAAGAGCCAGGTCACCGTCCGCTACGTCGACGGCAAGGCCGCAGAGGCAACGCAGATCGTGCTGTCGACCCAGCATCTGGATTCAAGCTGGGATTCCAAGAAGGTCCGCAAGGTCGTCGAACCCTACATCCGCGAGGCGCTTGGCGACCTCAAGATCGCCGACGACTGCATGTGGTACATCAACCCGACCGGCAAGTTCGTCATTGGCGGACCGGACGGCGATGCCGGGCTGACCGGCCGCAAGATCATTGTCGATACCTATGGCGGTGCGGCACCGCACGGCGGCGGCGCCTTCTCCGGCAAGGACACCACCAAGGTCGACCGTTCGGCGGCCTACGCGGCGCGCTATCTGGCCAAGAATGTCGTGGCGGCCAAGCTTGCCGACCGCTGCACCATCCAGCTTTCCTACGCCATCGGCGTCGCCCAGCCCTTGTCGGTCTATGTCGACCTGCACGGCACCGGCAAGGTCGACGAGGCAAAGCTCGAGGATGCGCTGCGCACCGTGATGGACCTGTCGCCATCCGGCATCCGCCGTCATCTCGATCTCAACAAGCCGATCTATGCCAAAACGTCGTCTTATGGCCATTTCGGCCGCAAGGCTGGCCGTGACGGGTCCTTCTCCTGGGAGAAGACCGATCTGGCCAAGGCGCTCAAGGATGCTGTCGCGGTCTGAGCGCCCGACAGATCCCGCGGCACCAGATGAGCCCCGAACACAGGCCAAGCCGCGCGACCGAAGCCTTCTTCGGCCGTCGGCGCGGCAAGCCGGTCCGCCCGCAGCAGGCGGCGGCGCTGGAAAGCGGTCTCGGCACCTACCGGCTCGATCTGACGGCTGAAGCGCCGTCGGATCTGCGCACCTTGTTTGAGGCCGATGTCTCGGCCGTCCGCCTTGAGATCGGCTTTGGCGGCGGCGAACATCTTCTGCACCGCGCCATCGAGGCGCCGACAACCGGATTTGTCGGCGTCGAGCCCTTCGTCAACGGCATGGCCAAGATGATGATGGCGGTTAGGCAGCGGCCGCTGGCCAATCTGCGCGTCTTCGATGACGATGCCACCCGGCTGCTCGATTGGCTGCCGCCGGCCTCGCTCGACGGCATCGATCTTCTCTATCCGGATCCCTGGCCGAAGAAGAAGCATTGGAAGCGGCGCTTCGTCAGTGCGGTCAATCTCGACCGCTTCGCGCGCGTCCTGAAGCCGGGCTCAAAGTTCCGTTTCGCGTCCGACATCGACACTTATGTGAATTGGACGTTGCTGCATTGCCGGGCGCATGGCGCCTTCGTATGGCAGGCGGCGGATGCCGGCGACTGGAACAGCCCCTATGAGGGCTGGCCGGGTACGCGTTACGAGGCGAAGGCCATTCGCGAGGGCCGGCGGCCGGCCTATCTGACCTTTGTCAGGAAATAGGTGCCGTCACGGCGCCTCCCGCCGGATTTTCAGAAACGGCCGATCCTGTTGAAGATAGCCGGATCCATGTCCAGCTTGCGCTGGTCGTCGGCACGCGGCTTGCGGCCGGCTTCCACGGCGCGCGAGGCGGCGACCGCGCCGCCGAATGCGGTGAAGAGGTCGCCCAAGGCGGAAAATAGTCTGCGGTTGCCCATGATCTTGTCCTTTCGCGCGCCACAGCGCCGCGTCTGTTCGTGTCGTGGCTAACAAATAAGGGCGCCCTCCCGCCTCTCACAGGGGGATTGTCGCATGGGCGCCATGCGCCTGGAGCAATGCTGATGCCGTCAGGGCTTTTGCCGACCTTGCACGGCGGGCTGTCACGGCGGGCTTGAAACACAGGCGGTGTTCGTTTATATCAGCCTCAAATTCTTGGTCGGTATGACGAAGAGTGGGTCCACCCGGTCCCGCTCTTTTTTATTACCTGCCGGGTGCATCGGCCGAAAAGTGCGAAGCGGTTTTCGGATGGTTCCGATGCGCAAACTAAAGAACATTGCGAAACGAACGACAGGCAATTGATGACTTCAATGACAAGCGAAGGTGACGACCGCATCATCCGCGAGAGCGGTATCGATGCGCGCATCGCGCTGATCATCCAGCCGGTGCTGCGCGGCATCGGCTTTCGCCTCGTGCGCGTGCATCTATCCGGCCAGAACGGCTTGACGCTGCAGATCATGGCCGAGCGCGAGGACGGCACCATGACCGTCGAGGATTGCGAAGAGGTCAGCCGCGCGGTGTCGCCGGCGCTCGACGTCGACGATCCGATCGAGAAGGCGTATCATCTCGAAGTGTCTTCGCCCGGCATCGATCGGCCGCTGGTGCGCAAATCGGATTTCGTGACCTGGACCGGCCATCTGGTGAAGATGGAAACATCGGTCATCGTCGCCGATCGCAAGCGTTTCAAGGGCAAGATCGCCGAGGCTGGTGAGAACGATGTGCTCATCGAGCGCGACAAGGCGGCCTATGGCGAGGAGCCGACGGTGCGCGTGCCCTACGACGCCATTTCCGAGACCCGGTTGATCCTGACCGACGACCTCATTCGCGATGCGTTGTCGAAGGACAACAGGGCGCGCAAGGAAGCCAAGAAACGCCGCGGCGAGCCGGACGACGTGCCCGAGGGTACGGAAGCGGACGCCACGGAAGAACACGAACAGGAAAGTTGATTGAGCTGCCGGGCGTAAAAGCCCGGCTGACAGGCTCGGGAGAAAAAACATGGTTGTAAGCGCCAACAGACTTGAACTGCTGCAGATTGCCGACGCGGTCGCACGTGAAAAGTCGATCGACAAGTCGATCGTCATCGCCGCCATGGCCGATGCGATCCAGAAGGCGGCGCGCTCGCGTTACGGCCAGGAGACCAACATCCGCGCCGACATCAATCCCAACACCGGTGAGATGAAGCTGCAGCGGCTGATGGAAGTGGTCGAGAAAGTCGATGACTACGCGACCCAGATCGCCATTTCCTCGGCGCGCGAGCGCAATCCCGACGCCCAGCTTGGCGACTTCATCGCCGAACAGCTGCCGCCGATGGATTTCGGCCGCATCGCCGCCCAGTCGGCCAAGCAGGTCATCGTGCAGAAGGTGCGCGAGGCCGAGCGCGACCGCCAGTATGACGAGTACAAGGACCGCATCGGCGAGATCGTCAACGGCACCGTCAAGCGCGTCGAGTATGGCAACGTCATCGTCGATCTCGGCCGTGGCGAGGCGATCATCCGCCGCGACGAGCTGATCCCGCGCGAAAACTACAAATATGGCGACCGCGTCCGCGCCTATGTCTACGACGTGCGCCGCGAGCAGCGCGGCCCGCAGATCTTCCTGTCGCGCACCCATCCGCAGTTCATGGCCAAGCTCTTCACCATGGAAGTGCCGGAAATTTACGACGGCATCATCGAGATCAAGTCGGTCGCCCGCGACCCGGGCTCGCGCGCCAAGATCGCCGTCATCTCGCGTGACAGCTCGATCGATCCGGTCGGCGCCTGCGTCGGTATGCGCGGCAGCCGCGTCCAGGCCGTCGTCGGCGAACTGCAGGGCGAGAAGATCGACATCATTCCGTGGTCGCCTTCGGCGGCCTCCTTCATCGTCAATGCGCTGCAGCCGGCGGAAGTCGCCAAGGTCGTGCTCGACGAGGACGCGGAGCGCATCGAAGTGGTGGTTCCCGACGATCAGCTGTCGCTGGCCATCGGCCGCCGCGGCCAGAACGTGCGTCTCGCCTCGCAGCTCACCGGCTGGGACATCGACATCCTGACCGAGGCAGAGGAGTCCGAACGCCGCCAGAAGGAATTCGTCGAGCGCTCGGCGCTGTTCATGGAAGCCCTCGACGTCGACGAGATGGTCGGCCAGGTGCTGGCCTCGGAAGGCTTCACCAGCGTCGAGGAAGTCGCCTATGTCGATGCCGGCGAAATCGCCTCGATCGACGGCTTCGATGAGGACACCGCGTCGGAAATCCAGACCCGCGCCCGCGAATATCTCGAGAAGATCGAAGCCGAGCATGACGACAAGCGCAAGGCGCTGGGCGTCTCGGACGAACTGCGCGAAATTCCCGGCATCACCACCGCCATGATGGTGACGCTCGGCGAGGACGGCGTGAAGACGATCGAGGATTTCGCCGGCTATGCCGCCGACGACCTGACCGGCTGGAAGGAACGCAAGGACGGCGAGACCAAGGTGTATCCCGGCGTTCTGGCCAATCATGGCGTTTCGCGTGCCGATGCCGAGCAGATGGTGCTGAATGCCCGTCTCAAGGCCGGCTGGATCACCGAAGACGAGCTTGCAGCCGAGGAAGCACCGGCTGACGAAGCCGTTGGTGCGTGAGGTGAAACCGCATCGCACACAACCCGCCCTTGGACGAGATGAACGATCGCACCTGCATCGTCACCCGCAAGCAGGCCGAACCGGATGAATTGATCCGGTTCGTCGTCGGCCCGGATTCGGCCGTCGTTCCGGATCTCAAGAGAAATCTGCCCGGCCGCGGTTGCTGGGTGAGTGCCGACCGCCTACATATCGAGAAGGCGGCGGCGAAGAACCTCTTTGCCCGCGCCTTCAAGGCACAGGTGGTCGTGCCGCCCGATCTGGGCGGCATGGTCGATGGGCTGCTTTCCAGATCCGCTCTGGGTATTCTGGGCCTCGCCCGCAAGGCAGGCGCGATTTCTCTTGGTGCCACCAAGGTCGAGAGCGCAGTGCGCGGTGGACTGGCACTTTTCGTGCTCCACGCGACCGAGGCGTCCGACGACGGCGTACGCAAGATCAGCCAGGCGCGGCGGGCGACCGTCCATATCGGCGGCCCCTCCATCCTTGCCTACAAACTTTTCTCCGAGGCCGAGTTGAGCTTGGCATTGGGGGGTACAAATGTGATACATGCTGCCGTCCTCGCGGGAGACGCGGGTAAGGCGGTCCAGAAGCGCATGGTTGCGCTTGACCGATATCGGGGCGGTACCCCGGACGATCTGGCAATGCTTGCGGCCGTTGCTGACGAAGATGATGCTGCAGAGGATATGGAATGAGCGATACGAAATCGGGCGACGACAAGACGTTGAGCGTTACGCCGAAGAAGACCTTGACGTTGAAGCGCCCCGGCATGGAACAGGGCACCGTGCGCCAGAACTTCTCGCATGGCCGTACCAAGTCGGTCGTGGTCGAGACCAAGAAGCGCAAGTTCTCGCTGCCCGGCGACAAGCCGGAGCCGGTTGCCGCTGCCCCTGCGCCCGTCTTCACGCCGAAGCCCGCGGCGGTCGTGGCCGCGCCACCCGTGGTGCAGGAAGCGCCCAAGGCGCCTCCGCCTCCGCCGCCTCCGGTCGAGCGCAGCGGCATGGTGCTGAACGAACTGTCGCGCTCCGAAATGGAAGCGCGCCGCAGGGCGCTCGAAGGCTCCAAGGTCCGCGAGGTCGAGGACCGTCAGCGCGCCGCCGAGGAAGCCAAGCGCCGCGCCGAGGACGAAGAGCGCCGCAAGCGTGAGCGCGAGGAATCCGCGCGCCGTCAGGCCGAGGAAGAGGCACGCCTGCAGACGGAAGCCGAATCCCGCCGTCGTGCCGAGGAAGAGGCGCGCCGCCGCGCGCCGCTGGCAGCCGAGTTGGCAACCGCCGACGAGGAGGAAGAGGTCAAGCCGAAGCGGACAGGTGCCGGTGCGCCGGTGCGCCGCCCGGTCACGCCCGAAGTGGCGCGTCCGGCCAAGCCGACCAAAGGCGAGGAAGACCGCCGCCGTGGCAAGCTGACGCTGAACTCCGCGCTTTCCGACGAGGATGCGCGGGCCCGTTCGCTGTCGTCGATGCGCCGCCGCCAGGAAAAGTTCAAGCGCGCGATGCACAATGAGCCGCGCGAGAAAGTCATGCGCGAAGTGATCCTGCCCGAGACCATCACCATCCAGGAACTGGCGCAGCGCATGTCCGAACGTGCGGTCGATGTGGTCAAGTTCTTCATGAAGCAGGGCCAGATCCTGAAGCCGGGCGACGTCATCGACGCCGACACGGCCGAACTGGTCGCCACCGAATTCGGCCACACGGTCCGCCGCGTCGCCGAGTCCGACATCGAGGAAGGCCTGTTCAACATCGCCGATAATGCGGAGGACCTGGTGTCGCGTCCGCCGGTCGTGACCATCATGGGCCACGTCGACCACGGCAAGACCTCGCTGCTCGATGCCATCCGCAATGCCAATGTCGTCTCCGGCGAGGCCGGCGGCATCACCCAGCATATCGGCGCCTATCAGGTCGAGAAGAATGGTCAGAAGATCACCTTCATCGACACGCCCGGCCACGCCGCCTTCACGGCGATGCGCGCCCGCGGCGCCCAGGCCACCGACATCGCCATCCTTGTGGTGGCGGCCGACGACAGCGTGATGCCGCAGACGATCGAATCGATCAGCCATGCCAAAGCGGCCGGCGTTCCGATCATCGTGGCGATCAACAAGATCGACAAGCATGACGCCGATCCGCAGAAGGTTCGCTCCGAACTGCTGCGCCATGAGGTCTTCGTCGAATCCATGGGCGGTGAAGTGCTGGACGTCGAAGTGTCGGCGACCAAGGGCACCAATCTCGACAAGCTGCTCGAGGCGATCCTGCTGCAGGCCGAAATCCTCGACCTGAAGGCCAATCCGGACCGCACCGCCGAGGGCGTCGTCATCGAGGCGCAGCTCGACAAGGGCCGTGGTCCCGTCGCCACCGTGCTGGTGCAGACCGGCACCTTGATGCCGGGCGACATCCTCGTCGCCGGCAACGAATGGGGCCGGGTGCGCGCGCTGGTCAACGATCGCGGCGAGCAGATCAAGGAAGCGCCGCCGGCAATGCCGGTCGAGGTACTCGGCCTTCAGGGCACGCCGCAGGCCGGTGACCGCTTCGCCGTGGTCAACAACGAGGCCCGCGCCCGCGAGATCACCGAGTATCGCCAGCGTCTGGCCCGCGAGAAGGCGGTCGCCAGGCATGCCGGCCAGCGCGGCTCGCTCGAACAGATGATGTCGCAGTTGCAGACAAGCGGGCTGAAGGAATTCCCGCTGGTCATCAAGGGCGACGTGCAGGGTTCGATTGAGGCGATCAACGCTGCATTGGACAAGCTCGGCACCGACGAGGTGCGTGCGCGCATCGTCCACGCCGGCGCCGGCGCCATCACCGAAAGCGATGTCTCGCTGGCGGAAACTTCGGGTGCAGCGATCATCGGCTTCAACGTCCGCGCCAACGTGCAGGCACGTGCCGCCGCCGCGGCTGCTGGCATCGAGATCCGCTACTACTCGATCATCTACAACCTCGTGGATGACGTGAAGGCGGCTCTGTCGGGCCTGCTGTCGCCGGAGCGCCGCGAAACCTTCATCGGCAATGCCGAGATCCTCGAGATCTTCGACATCACCAAGGTCGGCAAGATCGCCGGCTGCCGTGTCACCGAAGGCAAGGTCGAGCGCGGGGCGGGCGTGCGCCTGATCCGCGACAACGTCGTCATCCACGAAGGCACGCTGAAGACCCTCAAGCGCTTCAAGGACGAGGTTTCGGAAGTGCCAGGCGGCCAGGAGTGCGGCATGGCCTTCCAGAACTACGAGGACATGCGGGTCGGCGACGTCATCGAGTGCTTCCGCGTCGAGATGGTGACCCGGACGCTCTGAGTTCGAGTGGCTTGTTAATATCGGGCGGTGGTCGAAAGGCCGCCGCCCTCAAGCCTGTTGAGATTGCCTGTTGAGAATGACTGTTTGAGACATGAGGCACGGTCCTATCCCGAGCCTCACGCTTTCAGGATTGAGAAAAATGCCCCGTTCCACCACATCCGGCCCATCCCAGCGCATGCTGCGCGTCGGCGAACAGGTGCGCCATGCGCTCTCCGAAACCTTGCAGCGCGGCGACATTATCGACCCGCTGATCGAGAATTCGGTCGTTTCGGTCTCCGAAGTGCGTATGTCGCCCGATCTCAAGATCGCCACTGCCTTTGTTTCTCCGCTCGGCGCCAAGGATGCCGAGGCCGTGATCGAGGCGCTCAACAAGCATGCGAAATTTGTGCGCGGCCGTGTCTCCGGCGCGCTTCGGCAAATGAAGTACATGCCGGAGTTCCGCTTCAGGCTGGACACCTCCTTTGACAATTTCGCCAGGATCAACGACCTGCTGAAATCGCCCGAAGTGGCGCGTGATCTCGACGCGGACGACGACAAGGCCCAAGAAGACAGGGCCAAAGACGACAGGAACAAAGAGGACGGGGACAGCGAATAATGGCGCGCCGAGGCAAGAAGAAGGGCCGGCCGGTCTCCGGCTGGGTGGTGCTGGACAAGCCTGTCGGCATGGGCTCGACCGAGGCCGTTTCCAAGATCAAATGGCTGTTCCAGGCCGAAAAGGCCGGCCATGCCGGCACGCTGGATCCGCTGGCGTCCGGCATGCTGCCGATCGCGCTCGGCGAAGCCACCAAGACCGTGCCCTATGTTCAGGACGGCGCCAAGGTCTATCGCTTCACCGTGGCCTGGGGGCAGGAGCGCTCGACCGACGACCTCGAAGGGCCGGTGACGAAAGAGGCTGACCAGCGGCCGTCGGAAGCCGAGGTCAGGGCGCTGCTTCCCAAATACACCGGCGTCATCATGCAGACGCCGCCGCAATTCTCGGCCATCAAGATTGCGGGCGAACGCGCCTACGACCTTGCCCGCGAGGGCGAGACGGTCGACATTCCGGCCCGCGAGATCGAGATCGGCCGTCTCGACATCGTAGAGCACGGTGCCGATCAGACCGTTTTCGAAGTCGAATGCGGCAAGGGCACCTATGTGCGCTCGCTGGCCCGCGACATGGGCCGCGATCTCGGCTGCTTCGGTCATATCCGCGAACTGCGCCGGGTCGAGGTCGAGCCGTTCACGCCGGAGGATTTCGTCACCGTCGCGGAACTCGAGGCGGCCCGTTTCGGCGCGCCGGGCGAAGACGTCGAGGGGGAAGGCAAGTCGGAAACGGCGGATGCCGTCGACGTTGTGGAAGCGCCGAACGATTTCGGGGCGATCGATGCGCTTCTGGTCGATACGTCCGCCGCGCTCGACTGTCTGCCGCAGATCGCCATCAGCGACGACGCGGCGACCAAGATCCGCCTCGGCAATCCGGTCATCATCCGTGGCCGCGACGCGCCTGTCGAAGCCGAGGAAGCTTGCGCCACGGCACGTGGCAAGCTGGTCGCCATCGGCGCCATCGAGCAAGGCATGTTCAAGCCCAAGCGGGTCTTTGCCGGGTGACGGCTGTCGTCTAATCTCGGTTTCATTCTACGCTCGAGGGGCACATGGCAAAGGCCGAGGCGGTGAAAAAGCGGGCGCCGGTGAAGACGCGGCGGCCACCGGTCGGGGCCTCGCCAGGCACGCTGATCGCCGATCCGGCGGCGCGCCGTTCGGAACTGCGGCTGACGATGATCTCGCCGCAAAAGTACAAGACCATCGAAAACGCCAGCGTCGACGATATTGAGGCCAATTGCCGCAAATGGCCTGTCATCTGGCTCGACTGCACCGGTCTCGCCAACATCCAGCTGATCGAGGAGATCGGCCGCATCTTCAGTCTGCATCCGCTTGCGCTGGAGGACGTCGTCAACTCCGGCCAGCGGCCAAAGGTCGACTTCTTCGAAGATCATGCCTTCGTCGTCGTCCGCATGATCGACGATGTCACTTCGCATCGCTATGAACAGATTGGCCTCTTCGTCGGCGAGAACTTCGTCGTCACCTTCCAGGAGCGCGAGGGCGATCCGTTCGATCCCGTGCGCAAGCGCATCGAGAGTTCGGCGCCCAACCGGTTGCGGGCGCGCGGCGCCGATTATCTCGCCTATGCGCTGATCGACGCCATCGTCGACAGCTATTTCCCGCCGATCGAGGCGGCCGGCGATCTGGTCGACAGCATCGAGGACGAGATGCTGCACACACCGCACAAGCATCAGATGCGGCAGCTGCACGAATTGCGGCGCGACGCCAATGTCCTCAAAGGCGTGCTGTGGCCGATGCGCGATGCGCTGGCAACGCTGATCCGCAACGACGTGCCTTATGTGAAGGCTGAAACCAAGGTTTTCCTCAACGATACGCTTGACCATTCGCTCAGGCTGATCGAGCTGGTCGAGACCCAGCGCGACATGCTGACCGGGCTGATCGAGATGCATCTGTCGCTGAGCCAGGCCCGCACCAACGACGTCATCAGCTATCTCACCATCGTCTCGGTCATTTTCATGCCGCTCACCTTCCTGGTCGGCGTCTGGGGCATGAATTTCGATCCTGAATCCTCGCCATGGAACATGCCGGAGCTGAAGTCCTACTACGGCTATCCCGTATCGCTCCTGTTCATGGCAGTTGTGGCGGTCGGGCTGATTGCCTTCTTCAAGTGGAAGAAATGGCTTTAGCAGCGACAAAACTTGCCATTTGGGCTGGAAAAGCCGGCTTGTGAATTGGGCTGGTGTTTTCCGGGGAATTGCACTATATGCGCCGCAGCATAGCGCCACGAGGCTTTGCTTGCACCGGCCCCTGCTGGACGACATCCCGGCTGAGGGCGACCCGTTTCCTCGAACAGATAAGGAAAAACACGATGTCGATTACTGCCGAGCGCAAACAGGAATTGATGGGTGAATTCGCAACCGCCAAGGGCGATACCGGTTCTCCGGAAGTCCAGGTGGCCATCCTTTCCGAGCGCATCAAGAACCTGACCGATCACTTCAAGGACCACAAGAAGGATAACCATTCCCGCCGTGGTCTGCTCGCCCTCGTCTCCCAGCGCCGCAGCCTGCTTGATTATCTCAAGCGCAAGGACGACGCGCGCTACCAGACGTTGATCGAGAAGCTCGGTCTGCGCCGTTGACGAATTGACTGGCGGGCTTTCCTCGGAAAGCCCGCCAGTCGCGCATTCTGCCAGTCTTATAGATTGGCCAGACCCGGTTTCGAGCGCGCAGAGGGCCACTCGAAACCGCCCATGGACGGTCATGGGGCAGGATTGCAGGACGCTCGCGCGCTCACCGCGCTGACACCACCCGAGCTTCCCGTTGTCTTGCCCGTGGCTGCCCGAGAAAGGAAGCCAGGGAAAGGGCATCCGCGCACCGTGAAACGGCGCGCCCCTTTCCGCTTATTAAGGACAAGATATGTTCAACCACCACAAAGTGGAAATCGAATGGGGCGGCCGTCCGCTCATCCTCGAAACCGGCAAGATCGCGCGCCAGGCCGATGGCGCAGTGCTCGCCACATACGGCGAGACCAAGGTGCTGGCCACCGTCGTTTCGATGAAGGAGCCGAAGCCCGGCCTCGACTTCTTCCCGCTGACCGTCAACTACCAGGAAAAGACCTATGCCGCCGGCAAGATTCCGGGCGGCTATTTCAAGCGTGAGGGCCGTCCGAGCGAGAAGGAAACGCTGGTTTCCCGCCTCATCGACCGCCCGATCCGCCCGCTCTTCGCCGACGGTTACAAGAACGACACGCAGATCGTCGTCACCGTGGTCCAGCATGACCTCGAGAACGATCCGGACATCCTGTCCATCGTCGCCACCTCGGCCGCGCTGACCCTGTCGGGCGTTCCCTTCATGGGACCGGTTGGCGGTGCCCGCGTTGGTTACATCAACGGCGAATACGTTCTCAACCCGCACATCGACGAGATGCAGGAATCCAAGCTCGACCTCGTCGTCGCCGGCACTGCCGACGCCGTGCTGATGGTTGAGTCCGAAGCCAAGGAACTTGGCGAAGAGCTGATGCTCGGCGCCGTCATGTTCGGTCACAGGGGCTTCCAGCCGGTCATCGACGCCATCATCAAGCTGGCCGAGGTCGCCGCCAAGGAGCCGCGCGATTTCACGGCGCCGGACTATTCCGTGCTCGAAGCCGAGATGCTGAAGATCGTTGGTGACGAGCTCAGCAACGCCTACAAGAACGTCGACAAGCAGAAGCGCTACGCCGCCGTCGACGCCGTCAAGGCAAAGGTCAAGGCAGCCTTCGCCCCGGCCGAAGGCGAAGAGGCCAAGTACACGTCCGAGCAGATCGGTTCGGTGTTCAAGGAACTGCAGGCCAAGGTCGTGCGCTGGAACATCCTCGACACCGGCTCGCGCATCGACGGCCGCGACTTGAAGACGGTTCGCAAGATCGTTTCCGAAGTCGGCGTGCTGCCGCGCACCCACGGTTCGGCGCTGTTCACCCGCGGTGAGACCCAGGCGCTGGTCGTCGCCACGCTCGGCACCGGCGAGGACGAGCAGTATGTCGATTCGCTGACCGGCATGTACAAGGAGAAGTTCCTCCTTCACTACAACTTCCCTCCCTATTCCGTCGGTGAGACCGGCCGCATGGGTTCGCCGGGCCGCCGCGAAATCGGCCACGGCAAGCTCGCCTGGCGCGCCATCCGCCCGATGCTGCCGAGCGCCGACCAGTTCCCCTACACGCTGCGCGTCGTCTCCGAGATCACCGAGTCCAACGGCTCGTCCTCGATGGCCACCGTCTGCGGCACCTCGCTGGCGCTGATGGATGCCGGCGTTCCGCTGGCCAAGCCCGTCGCCGGTATCGCCATGGGCCTGATCAAGGAAGGCGAGCGCTTCGCCGTTCTGTCCGACATCCTGGGTGACGAAGATCACCTCGGCGATATGGACTTCAAGGTCGCCGGCACCACCAGCGGCATCACCTCGCTGCAGATGGATATCAAGATCGAAGGCATCACCGAGGAGATCATGAAGATCGCGCTGGACCAGGCCAAGGATGGCCGCCAGCACATTCTCGGCGAAATGGCTCATGCCCTGACCGGTGCCCGTCCCGAGCTCGGTGAGTTCGCGCCGCGCATCGAGGTGATGCACATCCCGACCGACAAGATCCGCGACGTCATCGGCTCGGGCGGCAAGGTCATCCGCGAGATCGTCGAGAAGACCGGCGCCAAGATCAACATCGAGGACGACGGCACGGTCAAGATCGCTTCCTCGAACGCCAAGGAGATCGAGGCGGCGAAGAAGTGGATCCACACCATCGTCGCCGACCCGGAAGTCGGCGAAATCTACGAAGGCACGGTCGTCAAGACCGCTGACTTCGGCGCCTTCGTCAATTTCTTCGGTCCCCGCGACGGCCTGGTCCACATCTCGCAGCTCGCCAACGAGCGCGTTGCCAAGACCTCCGACGTCGTCAAGGAAGGCGACAAGGTCTGGGTCAAGCTGATGGGCTTCGACGAGCGCGGCAAGGTCCGCCTCTCGATGAAGGTCGTCGACCAGGCCTCGGGCAAGGAAATCGTCCGCGACAAGAAGTCCGAAGGCGAAGAAGACGCCGCCTGAGCGGTCTGACAGGAAAATCGAAGCGGGCGCGGCTTATGTCGCGCCCGCTTTCGTTTATGGAGCAAAGGCATGTCCGCTGAGGCGCTGAAGACGCTGTTCCATCCGTTCGAGGCCGAGGCCATCGCTCTGCCGCGAGAGAATGAGCGCATGCTCTTCCTCGGCGCCGAGCCTGGCCTGCGGCTGCCGCAGGGTTTCGAGACCGCGCTGCATCTCGTGCAGGGCTTCCGCCCGCATTTCCGCGCGTTGCAGGCGGCGAAATTCACGGTTACGCCGCAACCGGAGGGCGACGGTTTCGATGCCGCGCTGGTGCTCGCCGGCCGCCATCGCGGGCAGAACGAGCTGCGCATCGCGGAAGCGCTGGAGCGCGTGGTGCCGGGCGGATTGATCGTCGTTGCCGGCGGCAAGGATGACGGCATCGCCAGCCTGCGCAAGCGCATCGACGAGCTTGTCCCGCTCGACGGCCATATGCCGAAATATCACGGCATCGCCTTCTGGCTGAGCCGTCCTGCCGATCCGGCGGCCGCACAAGAGTTGCGTGCCGCCAATCCCGTCTTGCTGGTTGAAGGCCGATTCCACACCGCGCCCGGCATGTTCTCCTTTGATCGGATCGACGCCGGCTCGAAACTGTTGGTGGATAATTTGCCCGGCGACCTGCGTGGCAACATCGCCGATTTCTGTGCCGGCTGGGGTTATGTGGCGGCGGAAGTCGCTTCACGGTCCCCTGGCATAACGGCGCTTGACCTCTATGAAGCGGATTTCGCGGCGCTGGAGGCGGCCAAGCGCAATCTCGGCGCGGCGGCCCTCGTGCCGGGCTTCTTCTGGCTCGATCTGCTCGCCGAACCTGTCGAGCGGCGCTATGACGCCATCGTCATGAACCCGCCCTTCCATCGCGCCCGTGCGGCTGAGCCGGAAATCGGCGCCGGCATGATCCATGCGGCAGGCAAGGCGTTGAAGCCAGGCGGGCGGCTGTTCATGGTCGCCAATCGCCAGCTGCCTTACGAGCCGGTTCTCAAGGCCGCCTTCTCCAGCCACGCTGAACTTGCCCGCGACGGTATGTTCAAGGTGTTGTCCGCGCGTCGCTGAAACGATGCGAGGTTGCGTTCAATGCAGACTGGCGACGCGCCGGACTTCATCGGTGGCGTGGGCGTCACCCATGCTGAACTTGAGCGGAGCCGGCCGGCCGAACAAATAGCCTTGCACGACTTCGCAGCCAGCCGCCCGCAGCAGCGTCGCCTGGCTCTCGGTCTCGACGCCTTCGGCGATGATGCTGACGCCGAGTGCACGCGAGAGCCCGACAATGGTCGAGACGACCGCGCCCGAGCTGGAATCGGTGTCGATGCGGCTGACGAAGGAACGGTCGATCTTGAGCTTGCCGAACGAGAAGTCGATGAGGTAGCTGAGGTTCGAATAACCGGTGCCGAAATCATCGACGGCGACCGAGATGCCCATTTCGGCCAGCTCTTTCAGGATGGCCGCCGCACGGTCGCGATCCTGCATCATCGCCGTCTCGGTGACTTCCAGTTCCAGCCGTGACGGCTTGATACCTGTGGCCCGCATCGTGTCGCGAACGATACCGACGAAGTCCTTGGTCATGAACTGGACCGGCGAGATGTTGACGGCGACGAAGCAGTCGTCCGGCAGATGGCGGGCGTCGCTGCAGGCTTTGCGCAGAACCCATTCACCGATCGGATTGATCATCCCGGTTTCCTCGGCGATCTGGATGAACTCCATGGGCGGGATCATGCCGCGTTCGGGGTGGTTCCAGCGGATCAGGGCTTCATAGCCGACGATGCGGCCGGTCGGCAGGTCGAGCTGCGGCTGATAGTGAAGGTCGAAATCCCCGCGTTCGAAAGCAGTGTGCAGCTCGGATTCGACCCATTGGCGATAATCGGCGACACGCCCCATCTCGCTGTCGAAGACCGACCAGTTGCCGACGCCGCCGGCGCGCGCATTCTGCAGCGCCAGGTTGGAGCGGCGCAGGATAAGCACCGGATCGACGCCATCCTTGGGCATGGCCACGATACCCACCGACAGGCTCACCGATTGCTGATGGCTGCTGAGTTCATAGGGCTCCATCATCTCGTCGAGGAGCCTCTCGACCATGCTTTCCATCGTTCCCGGGATCTGATGGTCGGGCAGCAGCACCGCGAACTCGCCGGCGCCGATGCGCCCGATCAGGGAGCGTGCGGGCACGCAGCTCTGCAGCCGCTTGGTGAAGGCGCGGATCAGCTCGTCGCCCTGTGTATAGCCGATCGCGTCGTTGATCTGCTTGAAGCGGTCGATGTCGATGTCGATCAGGAACACCGGTTCGCCGGTCCGGCTTGTCGTGCAGGCCGCCTCGGCGATCTTGCCGACCATCGCCGGGCGCCCCAGCAGCCCTGTCAGCTTGTCGAAATGGGTTTCGTTGAAGACGAAATCCGCCGATTCATCGACGCCGGCGAAGAAGGACATTGCCGCCACCGACGCCGCCAGCGCGCAAAGCGCAGCCATGATCGCGACCATCATGTCCGCCGATATGCCGGCAAACCCACCGCCGAGGCCGTACTTGAGACCCCAGATGCCAAGGACGAAACTGCCAATACCCGAACTTGCTATCGTGAGCAGTCGGAACACTGGTGTTCGCTTTGGATCGCTGACGGCAGGCATTAAAAATCCCCAGACTGCGGGACTCTATAGCGGAAACCTTCTTAAAATGAGTTGCCGCGAATGCGTCCAATTTTACTGGAGAGCATCTTTTTTACTGAAGGCACTTCGGCTCAAGGCAAGGCGACGCTTTAGTCGCGCGTGCCATCCGTCTGCTTCAACTCGTCGAGCGTCGGCATCGAGACGATGTGGTAGCCTGAATCGACATAGTGGATTTCGCCGGTGACGCCCGAGGAGAGGTCCGACAACAAATACAGCGCCGAGCCGCCGACCTCGTCGATGGTCACCGTGCGACGCAGCGGCGAGTTGCGCTGCTGGTAGGAGAACATGTGGCGGGCGTCCGAAATGCCGGCGCCGGCGAGCGTGCGCACCGGTCCCGCCGAGATGCCGTTCACCCGGATGCCGCGCGGGCCGTAATCATTGGCGAGGTAGCGCACGCTGGCCTCGAGTCCCGCTTTGGCGACACCCATGACATTATAGTTCGGCATGACGCGGACCGAGCCGGCATAGGTCAGCGTGATCATCGACCCGCCATCGTTCATCAACGCGGCCGCATGGCGGGCGATCTCGGTAAAGGAATAGCAGGAGATCACCATGGTGCGGACGAAGTTGTCGCGGCTGGTGTCCGCGTAGAGACCCTTAAGCTCATTCTTGTCGGAAAAGCCGATGGCATGGACGACGAAGTCGAGCCCACCCCATTCCTTGTTAAGCGTCTCGAACGTGGCGGCGACCGAAGCACTGTCCTCGACATCGCAGGGAACGACAAGGGCGGCGCCGAGCTTGTCGGCAAGCGGCTTGACCCGGCGGCCGAAGGCCTCGCCCTGGTAGGTGAAGGCGAGTTCCGCGCCATGCTCGGACAGCTTCTTGGCAATGCCCCAGGCGATCGAATGATCGTTGGCGACGCCCATGACAAGCCCGCGCTTGCCCTTCATCAGTCCGTTCATGGCCGCCAAATCCTTATTTAAAATTGCTGGCCTTGTACAAAGACAATGGCCCTATGCGGAATAGCGCTGGAAAACGAGCGTCGCGTTGGTGCCACCGAAACCGAAGGAATTCGACAGAACGGTGTCGATCTTGGCATTGTCGATGCGCTTTCGCACGATCGGCATACCCTCGAATTCAGGATCGAGCGTCTCGATATGGGCGCTCTCGCCAATGAAGCCGCCTTGCATCATAAGGATCGAATAGATCGATTCCTGCACACCGGCCGCGCCCAGCGAATGGCCGGTCAGCGATTTCGTCGAGGTGATGAACGGCATCTTCTCGCCGAACACTTCGCGGATCGCGCCCATTTCCTTGGAATCGCCCACAGGCGTCGAGGTGCCGTGGGTGTTGATGTAGTCGACCGGCGTGGAAACCGTCGACAGCGCCTGGCGCATGCAGCGGACGGCGCCTTCGCCTGACGGCGCGACCATGTCGTAACCGTCGGAGGTCGCGCCGTAGCCGACGATTTCGGCGTAGATCTTGGCGCCGCGCGCCTTGGCGTGCTCCAGCTCTTCCAGCACCAGCACGCCGGCACCGCCGGCAATGACGAACCCATCGCGATTGACGTCATAAGCGCGCGAGGCGGTCGATGCCTTGTCGTTGAACTTGGACGACATGGCGCCCATGGCGTCGAACAGGTCCGACATCGTCCAGTCGAGATCCTCATGGCCGCCGGCAAAGACCATGTCCTGCTTGCCCCACTGGATCAGTTCGTAGCCATTGCCGATGCAATGCGCCGAGGTCGAGCAGGCCGACGAGATCGAATAGTTGACGCCGTGGATCTTGAACCATGTGGCCAAGGTGGCCGACGCGGTCGACGACATCGCTTTCGGCACCGCGAACGGGCCGATGCGCTTGGGACTGCCGTTCTTGAGCGTGGTTTCGGCCGCCTCCACGATGGTGCGGGTGGAAGGCCCGCCCGAGCCCATGACAATGCCGGTGCGTTCATTGGTGACGTCGTCCTCGCCAAGGCCCGCATCCGCGATCGCCTGGTCCATGGCGACGTGGTTCCAGGCCGCGCCCTGCGACAGGAAGCGCATCGCGCGGCGGTCGATCATGGCGGACGGGTCGAGCGTCGGCGCTCCCCAGACCTGGCAGCGGAAGCCGTGCTCGGCGAAGGAATCGGAGAAGCTGATGCCGGATCTGGCGTCATGCAGCGAGGTCTGCACCTCGTTGGCATTGTTTCCGATCGACGACACGATGCCGATGCCTGTGACTACGACACGTCTCATTCGCAACTCCTTCCAGGGATGCTGGCCAGTGGATCGGCCAGGGCTGCGGTCAAGCGACCGCCGACTGCTTGGACAGACCGACTTTCAGGTCCGTCGCCGCATATATGGGCTCGCCATCCGCCTTCATCCAGCCATCGGCGATGCCCAGGACCAGCCGGCCGCGCATCACGCGCTTGAAATCAACGCCATATTCGACCTTCTTCACCGATGGGGTGACCATGCCCTTGAACTTGACCTCACCGGTCGACAGCGCCATTCCCTTGCCGGGTTCGCCGAGCCAGCCGAGGTAGAAGCCGGTCAACTGCCACAGGGCGTCGAGGCCGAGGCATCCTGGCATGATCGGATTGCCGATGAAGTGACAGGCGAAGAACCAAAGATCCGGCTTGATGTCGAATTCCGCGCGGATGAAACCCTTGTCGAAGGCACCGCCCGTTTCACTGATCTCGGTGATGCGGTCGAACATCAGCATGGGCGGGTAGGGCAGCTGGGCATTGCCCTCTCCGAACAGCTCGCCGCGGGCGCAGGCCAGCAATTCGTCGTAGTCGTAGCTGGATTTACCCGCCATCAATCTCATCCCCATTCGTCCGGGCGGTAACGCGCCCTTGTCGTCGGTGTCCTAACACAATCTGTTTCAGGCCGGAAACCGGCGTTTGCGCTTAACCCGCCAGTCTGCCCGGGTCAATGCGCGCTATTGATCGCATTCCGGCGACAGAATATATGTCAACAGGGGTCCGGTTTCGGCAGACATTCATTTTTTTGCCAATCTGGGCGTGTCTTGAAGCGGGACTGTGAGCTTGGAAGACCAGATGGACCGGGGCTGCCGGAAGGAAAATGTCGCTGTGGACAAGCGGGTACGTGAAGCCGGCCTGAGGCCGACGCGTCAGCGCATCGCGCTGGCCGACCTGCTCTTCGCCAAGGGCGACCGCCATTTGTCGGCCGAGGAACTGCATGAGGAGGCGCTGGCCGCCGGCGTGCCGGTGTCGCTGGCCACCGTCTACAACGCGCTTCACCAGTTTACCCAGGCGGGGCTGCTGCGCATCCTCGCCGTCGAGGGCGCGAAAACCTATTTCGACACCAACACTTCCGACCACCACCATTTCTACATCGAGGGCGAAAACCGGATTTTCGACATCGCCAACGGCCCGGTGACGGTCACCAACCTGCCTGACCCGCCCGAGGGCATGGAAATCGCCAATGTCGATATCGTGGTGAGGCTGCGTCCCAAGCGCCAGGAATCACCGGCAGGGCCAGAACAGTCGGCGAAGCCAGAATAATCCGCTTGGCCGGACAATCGGAATGAAACCCCTCGACCTGATAATCCGGCTCGAATGGGCCGTCGTGGCGGTGGCCGCTATTGTCTTCTACGCTTTGTCGGGCATTTCCTGGTGGCTCTTTGCCGTGCTTATCCTGGCGCCGGATCTGTCGATGCTCGGCTACCTCGGCGGGCCGCGCCTTGGCGCGATAGCCTACAACGCCTTGCACATGCTGATCGCACCGGTGCTTCTGCTGCTCGCCGGCCACCTGCTGGGCAATGCGGCCGCCATCGCGGTCGCGCTGATCTGGATCGCCCACATCGCAATCGACCGTGCCTTAGGCTACGGCCTCAAGCTGTCGACCGGCTTTCAGGATACTCATCTCGGCCGCATCGGGCGCAAACCGGGGACGTTCACTCCTTGACCCGCTCGCCGGGATAGGCGCCCCACACCGTCGACTGGGCGAGCCAGCCGGTGTGCCCGCCAAGCGTCATTTCGCACCATTGGCCGTCGCAAGACTTGATCGTACCCATGACGCCCGGCTCGACGATCGCTATCACCCTGGCGTCCTTGTCCGGGCTGTTCAGAAGGTTGATCTGGGCACCCTTTCCGCGCTGCCAGGGCGCAATGATCGCGGTGCGCCGGCCAGAAAGCAGCGACTGGTTGATCCATCCTTCCGAACCGTCGGCATCACGCACGCGCCGCCACGTATCGAACTCCTGGATGATCTCCATCGGCAGGCCGGCCTTCATATACATCCAGTCGACCGAGTAATTGGCCCCCGGGCCGACGCGCGAGTTGACGCGGCCGGATTTCAGGCTGACGAATCGCGGCAGCGGAAGGCCGCTCGGCCCGAGGGTGACGGCGCCCTGGGCGGGTGCGGCCG
Source organism: Mesorhizobium sp. LNHC232B00 (assembly GCF_000502435.1). NCBI lineage: Bacteria > Pseudomonadati > Pseudomonadota > Alphaproteobacteria > Hyphomicrobiales > Phyllobacteriaceae > Mesorhizobium > Mesorhizobium sp. LNHC232B00. Next base: position 44,978 of record NZ_AYWP01000016.1, on the reverse strand, counting down.
CGCCCTGCGCCGCCGCGAGCGGAGAATAGAGGAGAGTGCCGAGAAATGCTGCGCTGAGGACCAGGCGAAGCGACGCGAAACCAGACACTTTCGTTCCTTTCGGCGCCGGCCTGATGGCTGCTGCGCCCCTTTTTCTTTGTCTTCGGCGGCACCGCTTGTTACATGGGTAAATCGGCTACCGCGACCGGCTTTCAGTTTCGCCGGTCTTGGTTAAAGAGGTCTCAACGAGGGAAACAATGCCAGGCAAAAAGAAGCCTCTCGTGGTCATCACGCGAAAGCTGCCCGACCCGGTCGAGACCCGCATGCGCGAACTGTTCGACGCGAGGCTGAATGTCGAGGACCGGCCGATGACGCAGCCGGAACTTGTTGCCGCGGTCAAGGAAGCCGACGTTCTGGTGCCGACCGTGACCGACCAGATCGACGCCGCACTGATCGCCCAGGCTGGCGACAACCTCAAACTGATCGCCAATTTCGGCAACGGCGTCGACAAGATCGACGTGGCGGCGGCGGCCAAGAAGGGCATCACGGTCACCAACACGCCCAACGTGCTCACCGAAGATACCGCCGACATGACCATGGCGCTGATGCTGGCGGTGCCGCGCCGGCTGGCGGAAGGCGCCAACGTGCTCACCGGCGACAAGAAATGGGCCGGCTGGTCGCCGACCTGGATGCTTGGCCGGCGCATCTGGGGCAAGCGGCTGGGCATTGTCGGCATGGGCCGCATCGGCACGGCCGTAGCGAGGCGGGCCAAGGCTTTCGGCCTTTCCATCCACTATCACAATCGCCATCGCGTGCTGCCGGCCGTCGAGGACGGGCTGGAGGCGACCTATTGGGAGAGCCTCGACCAGATGCTGGCCCGCATGGACATCATCTCGGTCAATTGCCCGTCGACGCCAGCCACCTTTCATCTCCTGTCGGCGCGGCGGCTGGCCTTGCTGCAGCCGACGGCCTATATCGTCAACACCGCGCGCGGCGACATCATCGACGAGGAAGCGCTGGTCAAGCTGATCCAGGACGGCAAGATCGCCGGCGCCGGCCTCGACGTCTACGAGCACGAGCCGGCGCTCAACGGCAAGCTGCTCAAGCTTGCCGCCAGGAACAAGGTCGTGCTGTTGCCGCATATGGGTTCGGCGACGCTGGAGGGCCGTATCGACATGGGCGAGAAGGTCATCATCAACATCCGGGCCTTCGTCGACGGCCATAGACCGCCGGATCGCGTGCTGCCGCTCAGGACGTAGTCAAGTCGCGTTTCATCATCAGCCATTCGCGCGGCCCGCTCCTGCCGCCATAGGCAACCCAGGGAAGTCTGTCGGCAACGGCAAACCCCAGCCTTTCGTAGACGGAAATGGCCGGCAGGTTTGTGTCCTCGACGACCAGGCACAGGCCTTTTGCCCCAGCAACGCCAGCCAGTTCGCCCGCTCGCGAAAGTAAGCCGGTGGCAAGTCCTCTGCCACGGAACTCGGAATAGACGGCAACCGCAAGGACTGACCAGTAGCCGGCGAGCCTGGTTTCCAGCGTAACGAGCGGCATCAGCGCCGGTGACACCTCGATGGCATGATCTTGATTGTGCGAAAGCATCTCTCCGACCAAGCCGCCGGCGATGGTGCCATCGACTTCGACAAGATGCGCCTTGGAAAAATGATAGGGCGAACCGGCGTCTGCGGATGCCGCGCGCCGGGCCGCTTCAAGGACCGCATGGTCGTCCCCGCTGCTGTTCATCCAGCTCTCGAGATCGATGCCATGTCCGGCAATATCCACGATCGCGGCGACGTGTAACGCATCGTTCCTTTGTGCCGGACGGATGTGCGCGCTCATGAAATACCCTTGCGCATGGTGATCGAGGTCGGCCTGCTGTAGCCCTCATGCGCCGTCCGTTCGGTCTCGTGAAAGCCGAGGCGGGCAAAGACGGCGTGATTGGCGGTGAGCTCGATCCGCGTCTGAAGCTCCAGCGCCGTCTTGCCGCGGTCGAGCGCAAGAATTTCGACCGCCCGCATCAGCTGCCGGCCGATGCCTTGTCCTTGGCAGTCCGGCTCGACGGCGAGCTTGCCGACGTAGAAGTCGTCAGTCCTTTCGATGGCAAAGACGCAGCCGACGATCCTATCGCCGTCGAGAGCCACGAAGCCGGTCTCCAGGCGGGCCTTGTCGCGCAGGGAATCGACGGTGAGCCGGTGGGCCGATGACGGCGGGTCGATGACGCCGTCCATGAAGGCGAAGGCGCGCATGATGAGTGCAAGCACATCATCCCAGCGGTCGAAGTCGGCCGTGATTCGGGTAATCGAGGGCGCCGCGGTCCGCGCCAAGGTCAACTTCTCTTGTAGCGGATCGTTTCGAAGCGCGCGGCGAGCGCATCGTAGAGCAGCAGCCGGCCAACGAGCGGCTCGCCGATGCCGGTGATCAGCTTGATCGCCTCCATCGCCTGCAGCGTGCCGACGACGCCGGTCAACGCGCCAAGCACTCCGGCCTCGGCGCAGGACGGCACCAGGCCCGGCGGCGGGGCTTCCGGGAACAGATCGCGATAGCCGGGGTTCGGCTTGCCGTCCTTGCCGTCCTCGAAAGGCTTCAGCACGGTCACCGAGCCGTCGAAACGACCGACGGCGGCATGCACCAGGGGCTTGCGCGCGCTCGCGCAGGCATCGGCCACCACGTAACGGGTCTCGAAATTGTCGGAACCGTCGACGACCATGTCATAGCGAGCGACCAGGGCGGGGGCGTTGTCCGCGGTCAGCCGGAATGTGTGCGTCTCGACAGCGGTGTTAGGATTGATGCGGGCGATTGCGGCCTCGGCGCTATGGGTTTTCAGCACGCCGACCGTATCGGTGCCGTGAATGACCTGTCGTTGCAGATTGGACAGCGAGACGGTGTCGTCGTCGACGATGCCGAGCGTACCGACGCCGGCTGCCGCGAGATATTCGAGCACCGGCGCGCCCAAGCCGCCGGCGCCGATCACCAAGACCCGCGCTTGCTTGAGCTTCTGCTGGCCGGCGCCGCCGACCTCCGGCAGTACGATGTGCCGGGCATAGCGTTCGATCTCGTCGGCGGTGAGCGGGGTGGTCATATCAGGACCATATAGCGGCCGGAAAATCTTGACGACATCCATGCAACAAAAATCTAGACGGTTGGCCCAACCATGCCATGGTCGACCGTCAGGAACTGCGCGCGGCCCTGCAGGCTGGAAAACAGCGCCGCATCGGTTCCCGTCATGAAAGCCTGGCAGTTCAGCTCCTCCAGGATCGAAAACAGTGCCGCCCGCCGTCCGCCGTCGAGATGTGCTGCGATCTCGTCGAGCAGGAGGATCGGCGTCATCCCGGACATCTCGCCGGTCAGCCGCGCATGCGACAGAACGATGCCGACCAGCAATGCCTTCTGCTCGCCGGTCGAGCAGAGCTCGGCCGGCATCGCCTTCGGCCGGTGCCGGACCAGGAGGTCCGAACGGTGCGGGCCCTCAAGCGTGCGCCCGGCGGCGCGGTCGCGGTCACGGCCATCGGCAAGCGCCCGCCGGAACCGCTCCTCGACATCGACCGCCGGCGTGCCGGCGATCTCGGCTTCCAGATCGCCTGCGAGGCCGATATCGGCCTGCGGGAACGGCCCGCTGTCGGGCAGCCTGTCGATCATGGCGGCCAACAGGCGCACCAGCTCGGTGCGTGCCGCGGCGATGGCGACCCCGGTCTCGGCCATCTGGATCTCGATCGCCTCGAACCAGCGGTCGTCCCGCGAATTTTCGGTAAGCAGGCGGTTACGGCCCCGCATCGCCTTCTCGTAATCGAGGGCGCGCTGGCCATGGCCGGGATCGATCGCCAGTACCAATCGGTCGAGAAAGCGCCGGCGATCCGCGGCGGGCCCGGTGAACAATGCATCCATGGCCGGCGTCAGCCACACGACGCGCAGCCATTCCAGCATGTCCTCGGCCGACCGCGCGGTGGCGCCGTTGATACGCACCCGCCTGCCCCCCTCGCTGTCACCGCCGGAAATGCCGGTGCCGATCTCGACCTGGCCGTCGGGTCCGTCGAGCCTTGCGTGCAGTGCAAAGCCGCCGTCGCCGCCCGCGCGCGCGACATCGGCGTAGGGAGCACGGCGCAGGCCACGCCCGGGCGTCAGAAAGGAAATCGCTTCGAGGAGATTGGTCTTGCCGGCACCATTGTCGCCGGAAAAGACCACCGCGCCTGGCGTGAGATCGATCGCCAGCGCCGCATAATTGCGGAAATTAGTAAGTGTTAGCTTACTTATGTGGGTTTGTCCTGGCAACCGCTATCCGCCTATAGAAGTCGCCGCAACATAGCTTTCGTTGCCAGCCGTGCCGCGAGGCAACCGCCGCGCGGGCTATACCCGCATCGGCATCAGCACGTAAAGCGCGGTCTCGTCGGCCATGTCGTGGATCAGCGTCGGCGAACCGGCATCGGCCAGCATGAATTTCGCTTCCGTGCCGGTCAGCTGCGCGGCGACATCGAGCAGATACTTGGCATTGAAGCCGATCTCGATCGGGTCCGACGAGTAGTCCGCCGCCAGTTCTTCCGTGGCGCTGCCTGAATCCGGGTTGTTGACCGCGAGCGTCACCTGGCCTTCGCTGATCGAAAGCTTCACCGCGCGGCCGCGTTCGGACGAAATGGTCGAGACGCGGTCGACCGCGGCGGCAAAGCTCTGGCGGTCGAGGATCAGCTTCTTGTCGTTGCCGGTCGGAATGACCCGCTGATAATCCGGGAAGGTGCCGTCGATCAGCTTCGAGGTCAGGACGACGCTGCCGATGGTGAAGCGGATCTTGGTGTCCGACAGTTCGGTGGTCACGGCGACATCCGGGTCGTCGACCAGCTTCTGCAGCTCGCTCACCGTCTTGCGCGGAATGATGATGCCCGGCATGCCCTCGGAGCCAGCCGGCGCGTCGATCTCGGCGCGCGCCAGGCGGTGGCCGTCGGTTGCCACCGAGCGCAGCTTCAGCTTGCCGCCGACCTCGTGCGTGTGCAGGTAGATGCCGTTGAGATAGTAGCGCGTCTCTTCGGTGGAAATGGCGAACTGCGTCTTCTCGATCAGACCCTTCAGGGCAACCGAATCGAGGCGGAAGATATGCGAGAAGGATCCGGCCGATAGCTCGGGAAAATCGGATTGCGGCAGGCACTGCAGGCGGAAGCTCGAGCGGCCGGACGTCACCGTCATGGCGTTGCCGTCCTCATCCGTCTTCAGCATCACCTCGGCGCCGTCGGAAAGCTTGCGCACGATATCGTAGAGCAGATGCGCGGGAACCGTCGTCGCCCCACCGCGCTCGACCTTGGCCGGCGTCGCTTCCGTCACCTCCAGGTCAAGGTCGGTGGCCTTCATTTCGAGGCTTGCGCCTTCGGCGCTGAGCAGCACGTTGGACAGGATCGGTATGGTGTTGCGCCGTTCGACCACGCGGTGGACGTGGTTGAGCGACTTCAGGAGATTGGACCGTTCCAGGATAACACGCATGACGAAACAGGCTCGCTTGAAAGGATGAGCGGGTCTCCGGCTGGCGGCGCCCCGCGAAAGGTCTGAACAGGCTCAGAATCTGCGTAAACTGACAGGAAAAAGCCTGCAAACGCAAGCCCGCGCGACCGGTTCGGGCCGGCCGTGCGGCCTTTCTGGGGATAAAGGGTACGAAGACCGCCAGCCGCCGGGCAGAATCGGGAATTCGGATCGTCTCCAGGCAATGCCGCGCGCCCGTTCCGGACCCATGGCATTGCAAGCAAGTCATTGAATTCCAGCGCGGTTCTGGCTTGCCTGTCCCGGATCGGTCAGGCCTGGTCGTTGATCAGGCGCCGCAGCAGCTCGAGTTCTTGTGCCAGCGTGTTGTCGTTGCCGGACAGATCCTCGATCTTGCGCACGGCGTGCAGCACCGTGGTGTGGTCGCGTCCGCCGAAACGCCGTCCGATTTCGGGCAGTGAACGCGGCGTCATCACCTTTGACAGGTACATGGCGACCTGCCGCGGTTTGACGATGGTGCGCGTGCGCCGGTTGGACAGCAATTCGGTCTTCGACACGTTGTAGTGGCGCGCCACGATGCGCTGGATGTCCTCGATCCGGACCCGCTTCGGTTCGCCGGTGCGATAGATGTGGCCGAGGATCTCGTCGATGCGGTCGATGGTGATTTGCGGCTCGAACGACTGACGGAACAGCAGCTGATTGAAGGCGCCTTCCAGTTCGCGGCCGCTGCCGGTCACGGTGCGGGCGACGTGGTTGAGGATTTCCTCCGAGATGTCGAGCGATGCGTCGTCGACCCTGGCGGTGGCCAGGCGCAGTTTGAGCATGCCGAGGCGCATGGCGAAATCGGGCGCCGACATTTCGAGCGCGACGCCGCCGTTGAGACGCGAGCGCACCCGCGGTTCGAGCGATTCCAGTTCCGACGGCGGCCGGTCGGCGGCAACGACCACTTGCTTGGCGCTGTCGAGCAACATGTTGATCAGGTGGCAGAATTCGTGCTGGATCGACTTGCCCTGCAGGAACTGCATGTCGTCGATGATCAAGAGATCGATGTCGCGCAGCTGTTCCTTGAGCGTCAGTGCATTGTTGTCACGGATCGCGGTGGCAAAGCGCCACATGAAATACTCGGCCGTCAAATAGACGACGCGTGATTTGGGGTTCTGCTTCAGGGATTCCGCGGCGATTGCTTGCAGCAGATGGGTTTTGCCGAGCCCGACCGTCGCGTGCAGGAAAAGCGGATTGAAGCGCACCGCGCTCGACTGCGATTCCGCCACGGCCTTGGCGGCGGCGAAGGCCACCCGGTTCGACGGCCCCTCGATGAACGAGCCGAACGTGTAGCGCGGATCAAGCGGCGATCCCAACACATTGTGGCGGAACTCGCTCTCGATCGCGGCGCCGGGGCGCGGCACCGGCGACCGCTCGATCCGGCCAGGGCTCACGGTGCCGGCGGCCAGCGCCGTCTGCGTCTGCCGCGTCATCTTGCGCACTGGCGCCAGTTCCGGCTCGGCATGGCTGCGCCCCTGGCGGGTGGCCGTGCGCACGATGATTTCGATCTTGAGGAGATCGGCATCCTCCTGCTTCCACAGTTCGGAGATCAGGTCGAGATAATGGCCGTTGATCCAGGAGCGCAGGAACGCGGTGGGCACCGAGATGCGGACAATGCCCTTGGAGGCCTCCGCGACCTTCATGCGGCCGAACCAGCTCGAATAGACCTCGGCTCCCAGACGCGCCTTCAACTGGGCCTTGACCCGGTCGAACTTCTGTTCCGCGTCGCTGGAGACCGCCATGCCGTTTGCTCCAATCAAAGTTCCAGGAAATGGAAGGTCGCCCGTAAGCTCCCTTTCGACGCCGCTCTGCATGATCGAGTTCCTTGTCTTTTTGTACCTGTTTTCCGCCGGGAATGCGCCTCCTGCATCCGTGATCCGGCGACCTAAGTCTTTGCTACGATGCCCGCTGCCGCCGCCGGCAGATGAACGTCGCCCATTACCCGGGGAACCGGTGCCGGCCCTTGGAAGCCAGTCCGCGTTGGGTATGTCAGGGCAATACAACACCGCCCGGCGAAAAGAGCGCCGGCGCGCCGTCTACCTGCCATGTCTTGTTACGCCAGTCCCCTACCGTATCAAAAAAAGACAAACCAAACCCGTTCGCGGACTTGATCCGCGTTGCAAATCCCGCCAATTTGCGCTGGCCGATTCGGGCTGGGTTAAGGGCCAATGGCCCGTCCCTTTTTGATGAACCGACATTACCGAAATCGCTGTGGATAGGGCAAGGCCACCTCTAACGGATTTTTAAGGAATCTGGTTAGCACCGGCAGGTTGGTGCTCTATGGCGTAGTGGTATATTTTGACAAAGCCATTGTGATTCAAACCCTTTTCCGGCGAATATGAAAAAGCCGGGCCGGCGCGAAATTTTCTGAAATAATTCTCTTGACAGCCAGTTGTCCTCCCGTCGCCCCGACGCGCTGTGGACAAGTTGTGGATGACCATCACTAACTGGTTGAAAAACAAGGGCTATTTCTGAGGGGTGAGAATTTTTTAGGCGACGCTTTCAAGCATGTCGAGCCTTCAGCGGGCATGTATGTGCCGGCAAAACACTTTGAACCGTGCAATCCGTTCTTGACGCTGCTTGCGGGCATTCTTTTTAAGTACTTGCCGGCAAACGAAAAAACCCGGCGCGATCGGCCGGGTTCGAAGAAGATCAGCCTTGGAAGGCGATGTCAGGCCGACAGCACCTTGAGGCGCTGAGCCAGACGCGACACTTTGCGCGACGCGGTGTTCTTGTGGATGATGCCCTTGGTTGCGGCACGCATCAATTCAGGCTCGGCGGCCTTGAAAGCGGCCTGCGCGGCGGCCTTGTCGCCGGAGGCGAGTGCCTCCTCGACCTGGCGGACGTAGGTGCGGACGCGCGAGCGGCGGTTCTTGTTGATCTCCGCACGGCGGGCGATCTTGCGCGTTGCCTTTTTGGCCGAGGATGTGTTGGCCATGATGCCTCTCTTCTGATCTGGTCGGCGCACGCGGCATGCCGCAGGGCGCAAAAAACAAACGGGCAGCCACGGGGCCGCCTCGGTTGGTGCGGCTTATAGTTCAGCTTTTCCGGCGCGTCAACGCTGCCTGGCGTTCTTTTTGGCTGATGCCGGGGTTTCGGTCGCGGCCGGCGACGCTCTACCGGTTGGTGAAATTCGGCTTCCGCTTTTCGGCGAAGGCCGCCATGCCTTCCTTCTGGTCATCGAGCGCGAAAAGCGAGTGGAACAGGCGGCGTTCGAACCGCAATCCCTCCGCCAATGTCGTCTCGTAGGCGCGGTTGACGGCTTCCTTCGCCATCATCACCGACGGCAAGGAGAAATCGGCGATCCTGGCCGCCGCCTTGACGGCCTCCTCGACAAGCTCGCCGGCAGGCACCACCCGCGATACCAGGCCGGAGCGCTCGGCTTCCGCGGCGTCCATCATTCGTCCGGTCAGGCACATGTCCATGGCCTTCGATTTTCCGACGAACCGGGTCAGGCGTTGCGATCCGCCCATGCCGGGAATGACGCCAAGCGTGATTTCGGGCTGGCCGAATTTGGCCGTATCGGCGGCGATGATGAAATCGCACATCATCGCCAGTTCGCACCCGCCTCCCAGGGCATAGCCGGCCACCGCCGCGATGACAGGTTTTCTGACACGCGTGAACTCCTCCCAGCCGGCGAAGAAGTCCTGGCTGTAGGCGTCCACATAGGAGATGGCCTGCATCTCCTTGATGTCGGCACCGGCGGCAAAGGCCTTGTCGGAACCGGTAACGACCATGGCGCCGATGCCGGGATCGGCGCCGAAAGCGCTCACCGCCACGACGAGTTCGGCGAGGATCTGGGAATTCAGCGCGTTGAGCGCCTTTGGCCGGTTCAGCGTGATCAGCCCGACCTTGCCGCGCGTCTCGGTGATGATCGTTTCATAGGCCATGGCTGCGCTCCTCGCTTGATCCGGTCTAACTCAGCTCTGACACGTCCGGCAATAGAAGGTCGAGCGCCCGCTCTGGACGACGCGTTCGACGTGGCCGCCGCAGCCGGGTTTCGCGCAAGGCTCACCCTCCCGGTCGTAGACGGCGAAGGAATGCTGGAAGTAGCCCAGCGATCCGTCCGCGTGCATATAGTCGCGCAGCGAAGATCCGCCAGCGGCGATGGCATCCGATATGACCGAGCGGATCGCCTCGGCGAGGCGTTCGCTCTGTTCCCTGGCCTTCTTGCCCGGTCTGGCGATGGTGCCTGTTTCACGCAGCGGCGACAGGCCGGCGCGCCACAACGCTTCCGACACATAAATATTGCCAAGCCCCGCGATCAGCCTCTGGTCGAGAAGCGCTGCCTTCAGAGGCGATCTGCGGCCCTTCAGCAACGAGGCGAGCAGCACGCCGTCAAGCGCGTTGCCCGTGGGCTCGACGCCCAGCCCGGCCAGCATCGGATGCGTCTCCGGCGATCCTTCCGCAAACAGCATGAAGCCGAAGCGGCGCGGATCGTTGAAGATCACGCGCGACCGGGCACCGGCCGCGGAAGCGACATGGAACACGACATGGTCGTGCGCCGCGCTTTTCGGGCGTTCGTGGTGGAACACGCCCAGAGTCCCGTTGTCGTCGGTCTCGTTGTCGGCATCGGCCTCGATGCGAAAGGAGCCCGACATGCCGAGATGGCAGATCAGCACCGGACCGTCCTGCACGTGCATGGTCAGATATTTGGCGCGGCGGCCGAGCGCGGTGATTGTCCTGCCGGTCAGCCGCTCCGAAAACCGTTCGGGAAAGGGAAACCGCAAATCCGGTCGTCGCGTCTCGACACGGATAAGGCGGGCGCCTTCCATAACCGGCTGCAACCCGCGCCGAACCGTTTCCACTTCGGGCAATTCAGGCATGGCCGCCAATCACTGGGCCGCCAATCACTGGATAGAAAGAAGTGCCGTGACGGCCGTGCGCCAGTTCGAGATGTTCGGCCACGGTCTCGCCGATATCGGCGAATGTCGCACGCAGCCCGATGTCGCCACCCCCGAGGTCCGGCCCGATGCCGATTATCGGGATACGCTCACGCGTATGATCGGTTCCGCGCCAGGTCGGATCGTTGCCGTGATCGGCCGTCAGGATCAGCAGGTCGCCCTGCCTCAGCCTGGAGAATGCCTCCGGCAGCCGCCGGTCGAAGGCCTCGAGCGCGGCGGCATAGCCCGCCACATCGCGGCGATGGCCGAATTCGGTGTCGAAATCGACGAAATTGGCGAAAACGAGATCGCCGGCGCCGGCGTCGTCCATCGCGCCCAACGCCTTGTCGAACATAGCCATGTTGCCGGCGGCCTTGCGCACTTCCGAAATCCCGCGATGGGCGAAGATGTCGCCGATCTTGCCGACGGCGATGACACGGCTTCCCCGCGCCGTCAGGCGGTCGAGCAGGGTCGGCTCCGGCGGCGGCACGGCGTAGTCGTGGCGGTTATACGTTCGCGTGAAGGTGGCGGCGGTTTCGCCGACGAAAGGCCGCGCGATCACGCGTCCGATCCTCAATGGATCAACCAGCCGCCGCACCACCTGACAGAATTCATAAAGCCGCTCCAGGCCGAAATGAACCTCATGCGCGGCGACCTGCAGGACAGAATCGACGGAGGTGTAGCAGATCGGCTTGCCGGTGCGGATATGCTCTTCGCCGAACCGTTCGATGATCTCGGTGCCGGGCGCATGACAATTGCCGAGAATGCCTGGAACCTTGCCCTCGCGGATGATCGCCTCGGTCAGTTCCGCCGGAAACGCGGGAACCGTGTCGGGAAAGTAACCCCAGTCGAAGCGCACCGGCAGGCCCGCCATCTCCCAGTGGCCGGAACGCGTGTCCTTGCCGCTCGAAACCTCTTGCGCCGCACCGTGGAAGGCATTGGCGAGCAGATCCGTCCCGAAATGGGCAAAGCCCAATCCCGTCGCGGTCTCGGCCGACTTGCCAAGCCCGAGCGATGCCATGTTGGGGACAAACAGCGGACCTTGACGAAGCCCCTCGCGGTCCGCGCGCCCTTCCGCGCAGGCTTCGGCAATGTGGGCCAGGGTATTGGCGCCGGCATCGCCATAGCGTTCGGCGTCGGCCGCGCCGCCGATGCCGAAGGAATCCAGGACAAAGAGGAAAGCACGCGCCATCGGGTCATCGTTGCCAGTGTGAACGACCAGACATAGGGTCCCACGGTGGCATTGGCAATTCGGAAACCAAAAGGCGACGCGGCGGGCATGGGCATGGATCGATTGGAACCCAGGGCGGTCTTGTCATGAAGGCGACGCCCAAGGCATTGGCTGCGCTTATGCTCGTCCGTGGTGCGTTCTGGTGCGGGCCGGCGCAGGCCGACTGGCGCGACGATATCGGCACATTCCGCATCGGCGTCGTCGCCGAGCCTGGCGCCGGCAACACCGTTCCCGGGCTGGCGCAGTTGACGCAAGCCTTCACCAATGCGCTCGGCATGAAGGTGGAGTTCGTCGTCGCACGCGATTATGCCGCCCTGATCGAGGCGCAGGCCAACGCCCGGATCGAATACGCCATCTATTCGGCGACCGCCTACGCGACGGCGCTGCAGCGTTGTGGATGCGTCGAGCCGCTTGTGGCTCCGGTCGATTCCGACGGTGCGGCCGGCATCCGTTCGGTGCTGCTCACCAGGGACGGCAAGCTATCAGGCCTGGCGGCGATGGGGACCCACCGGATCGCCATGCCGCCATCGGACAGCGTCGGGGGCTCGCTTTTGCCGCTGGCGGGGTTGGCCGCCGAACACGTCAAGATCGCCGAAGATTCACCGTTTCTGATCCATGCCGTGACGGCGTCGGCGGCGGAGGCCATGCTCTTCGATGGCTCGGCCGACGCCTTGTTCGGCTGGGTAAGGGCTGCGGCCGACGGCCAGCCGCTGCTATCGGGCGGCACGCAGGCAAGGCTCGAAGCGGCCGGTCTTTCGCCGTCGGCTTTCCAGATCGTCTGGACGTCGGGGGTGCTCAGATACGGTCCGCACGCCGTACGCAGCGATCTCGACCCGGAAGCCAAGCGCCGGCTGACCGTGTTCCTCACCAACCTCAAGTCGACGACACCGGATGTCTACGATCTCCTGGAATCGAAACATTCCGGTGGGTTTTTGACCGTGGCCCCAAAGGATTACGCGATGGCGGAAGCCATCGTGCGCTTTGTGTCAACCGATGGCGGGCAGCAGTAAGGCCTCAGCAATCGCCGCAGGGGATCGTCAGGCTTCTGCGGGGACGCAGATAGTAGGTTTCGCCCATCGGTATGGTGGTGCTGAGGGATTGGGTCAATCCGAGCTTTTGTTGGGTGTCCGCCTGCCAGTTGATAATCGGCGAATAGCTGAGATTGCTCTGAACGCGGATGAGGAAGGTGCCGGCGACCTTGAGCGTTGTCGGAACCGTGGTGGTCGCGGGCAGGGTAGTGGCGATGCTGGAGACGCCATTGACCAGCTTGCGCGACCACACCACGTTCACCTTGGGCGGCGTATCGGTGGTGACCTGTATTGCCGTGATGATAATGCTCGGCGTTGACCGGTTATAGGGCTGAATGGTCGAGGTGCCGATCTTCATGATGGCATCGAGGTCCGCCGCGACGATGGTCGGCTGCTGCGTGACCAGGTCGGCGACCATGCTGCCGATACGGCTGACCTTCTTGCTGGTCTCGATCGCCTGCGAAGCCTCCATGGTCATGAAGTACATGACCAGCAGGATAGGCAGGATGAGAGCGAACTCGACCGCGGCGACGCCACGGCGATTGGACAAGAACCCGACGGCCTTGCCGCGGATCCCTGCGATTTCCGGATGTGCCCCCGCACGCATCATGCCATTGCCTTTTTTCTTGTGGTGTTTGCGAACTCAATTGTCGAACGGCTCGTTCTGCCAGGTCACTGACGCGAAGTGCAATGTCCTGCCACCGCTCAGATTGGCCATCGACTTGGCCATCAGATCGGTCATCACAGGCCATTTGTAGAAGACCCGCAGCATGTTCCTCGATTCCGCGAGGCCAGGCGTAGTCGCGAAGGCCTGTGAGTTGGTGCCCTGCATCAGCACGACATCGCCGTTCTGGATCTTGAAGCTCGCCGAGGCCGCGTCGGCGAAAGTCGGATATTCGCGAAGATCCGCAAGCAACTGATTGGGGCAATCCGTGGAGACGATGATCTCCAGCCTGTCGCAGATCAGGGTCGTCAATTTGCCTCCCGCGACATCGGCCGGCCTCAACTGGCCCGTGCGCAACTGGCGCGCAACATCGTCGGTGATGTTGGCCATCACTTCCTGGCCGGCAAACGAGATGCAGCTTTCAAGGATAGCGAATACGAGGAGGGCGAACGGCATTGCCAGCAGCGCGAATTCCAGGGCCGTGCTGCCGCGCCGGTCGTGGAAGAAGCGCCTGAAGAAGCTGGAGCGCTCCACCTTGCGCTGACCTTTCGATGCGAATTCCTTGCCCATGCCCTGTTTCCTGCCACCCTTGGACGGTTCTGACAGGCGTTATTAGCGCAAACCAATTGAGGCCCGGTTTGAATGATCGCTAAAGTCGACGCACGCGTTTTAACCATGCCGTAACCCGGATAGCGGGCGGGCGCCGCCTATTTGCTGCCGCCGCCCATCTCTGCTTCGGAGGATTTTTCAGCCTCGCTCTTGTACGAGCTTTCACAGTAGGGCGTGCAGGACATGGTCTGCACTTCGGCGCGCCGGTAAATGCGCACCGAGGAGGCTGCCTGCCGCACGACTGTAACCTGCGCGTCGACGATCGGGCTGCCTTCCTGGTCGAGAACGACGAGATTGGTGACGCCGAAACCCTTGCCGGTGAGCACGATCGTCGAGGCGTCCTGGACCGAGGCATCGGCGATTGACGGGTTGCCGACGACGATCGTGTCGGCGGGGCGCGACAGCTTCACGATCTTGGCCTGATTCATGGTGACCTCGATGCCGGTGCCGGCCCTGGCAGGCACGACGAGGCACGTTGCTGCAAGAAGCGCGGCAATCAGGATTGAGTATCTCGGCTCGGCCATCGGGGCGCTCCACGCAAGCAACTTGTTCAACAGAACATGAACGAGATTGGTGAACCAACGGTTAAGTCCGCCTACCCGGCATCGGAAGTCGCGATCGACGGGGTGTCCGGCACGGCTGGATCTCAGCTCGGTCGCGAGCGTTCCCCGCCCTTGCCCTTTGCGGCATTGGCCCGGAAAATGGCATTTTAGCGATCGCTTAGTATGGGGTTAACCACGCAATATGTTCGAGCCGGGAAAGGAATCGGTAAGGCTGTTTATTAAGCCGATCGAAAGAGCTTCTCCCTAGATTGGCAGCATCCGATCAACCATCACAGAAGTTGACGGAAGTGCTGTAACACGTGGAGTAGGAGCTCTCGAATGTCTAACCTTTTTGCACGTTTCGTGAAGGACGAATCCGGCGCGACCGCTATCGAATATGGTCTGATCGCCGCTCTCATCGCGCTCGCCATCATCACTGGCGCCGGCGCGCTCGGCAATGCAATCAACGCCAAGTTCACCACGATCGGAACCACCCTGAATTCCAGCGGCGCCTGATCCGCTGTATTGCTGGGTATCCAGATTGCGTACTGGAAAGGGGCTGCCGCGTGGCGGCCCTTTTTCTATATCCTAGCCAACACAGCCGTCTTTCATTCCGGTCTCATCAATCGTTAATCGAACATGCCTAGATTGAACCCGGTGGAATTCGCACAATAGGCATAGCGCCGATGCTTGAAGCCCTGATCTTCGTCGTCTTTCCGTTCTGCATGCTGTTCGCGGCGATCTCCGACATGCTGTCGATGACGATTGCCAACCGCGTGTCGGTGCTGCTCGTTGTCGTCTTCGCACTGGTTGCGCCGCTGACGGGCATGGAATGGGCAACATACGGTTGGCATTTTGCCGCCGGCGCGCTGATCCTGGCCGTGACGTTCGGCCTGTTCGCGATGGGTGGCATGGGCGGAGGCGATGCCAAGCTGCTGGCCGCTACGGCCGTATGGATGGGGCTCAACGTCCATCTCGTCGAGTACCTTGTTGTCTCGACGTTTATCGGCGGCCTGCTGACGCTCGCCATCGTTCTTTATCGCAAGTCGCCGCTAGCGGTTATTACCGGCCGCAATCCATTCCTGCGCCATTTCGCCGAAGAGTCGGCCGGTGTTCCCTATGGGATCGCTCTCGGCCTGGGTGGGCTGCTGACCTATCCGGATTCGCCCTTGATGGTCTGGGCGCTGGCAAGGCTGGCGAGCTGAGTTCAATCCTAATTTCTTTTCCCGATTTGTGTCGTTGGGCTTGGCCTTGAAGTGAGGCCGGCCGGCAGCATTGCTGGGCCGCAGCCCGATCCGTCTAATTTATGTAAACCTTAAATTAATCACGATCGTAAGCATTACATTAACCTTGTTTTGACGATTGCCGCTGCAAAGTCCGCCTTGGCTACGTGGTTTGCCAAGGGCGAGGGTTCGGACAGATGCCAGCATCCCGATTGATTATCTTAAGCGTGGCGGTGGCCGCGGCGGGTGGTGCTGGCTACGTCGCGAAGAACATGGTCGCCCCGCCACCCGCCCAGATCGTCGTCGATTCCGGCCCCCAGGCTCCCGCGGTGGCTCTGCAGGACGTGCTTGTGCTTTCCGGCGATGTCGCGATGGGTAACCAGCTCGAGAACAACATCGCCTGGCAGCCCTGGCCAGCCGACGGCATCAACCCGAACTTCATCACCAAGGCCACGGCTCCCGACGCCCTGGAGAAACTGAAGGGGTCGATAGCCCGTGTGGGAATGTACGCGGGCGAACCTGTGCGGCGTTCCAAGCTGATCGGCGAGGGGCAAAGCTTCATGTCGTCGATCCTGCCTTCCGGGATGCGGGCGGTCGCCACGACCATATCGGCCGACACGTCGGCCGGCGGCTTCATCCTTCCCAATGATTTTGTCGACGTCATCATGACCCGCAGGGCGGATGCCAACAGCGGCAGCACCGGCTTCAACACCGAAACCATCCTCAAGAACATCCGCGTCCTGGCAATCGACCAGACCATCCAGGAGGACGAGGAAGGCAAGAAGACCAGGGTGGGCCAGACCGCCACGCTGGAGCTCACACCCAAGCAGGCGGAGATCATCACCGTCGCCCAGCAGATGGCGGATCGCCTGACACTGGCGTTGCGGGCGATCACGGACACTCAGGAAAAGAATGTGGACGAGGCCGACTATCTCGTTTCCGGCAATGGCCGCAAGGGAACGGTGAGACTGATCAAGTCGGGCGAAGTTTCCGAAGTAGGGGCAAGGAAATGAGGCTAAGCGGAAAACTGCCAGCGATCGTGGCCGCGGCATTCGGCCTCCTGCTCGTCGGGACGAATGTGCAGGGCGTTGTCGAGGCCAAGAGTACGCAGGTGACGGCCACCACGGCCTCCCAGCGTGTCAAGCTTGGCCTCAACAAGTCGGTGGTCATAGACCTGCCGAGCGATGCCTACGACATTCTCGTCGCCAACCCGGCCGTTGCCGATGCCGTGACCCGCACCGCAAGGCGTATCTACCTGTTCGGCAAGGCGGTCGGCGAGACCAACATCTTCGTCTTCGGTCCGAACGGCGAACAGATCGCCAGCCTGGATCTGGCCGTCGAACGCGACGTCGCCGGCTTGGAGGACTACATCAAGCGCTTTATTCCGACCTCGGATATCAAGGTGGAACTGCTGAACGACAACGTCGTTCTGACCGGAATGGTCGATACGCCTCTGGACGCGAAACGGGCGGTTGATCTGGCGACCATCTTCGTCTCGGGCGGTGAAGCGACGACGGGACAATATTCGCAGACCGCGGCCGGCGGCTCTGCCCAGAGCGGTGTCGACATCAACAACCCCGACCAGGAACGCCGCACCAGCAAGATCGTTAATCTCCTGCAGATCATCGGTGACGATCAGGTGACGCTGAAGGTGACGGTCGCCGAAGTCAGCCGCACCGTGATGAAGCAGCTCGGCGTCAACATGATCGGCAGCGGTGGCAGCAACGGCATCAGCTACGGCGCGATCAGCGACAACTTCACCGGCCTTGGCAAGCAACTGTCGAATTCGGGCTTCAATATCGGCGCCTCGGGACTTCGGGCCTATATCAACGCCATGGAGGAGTCGGGGGTCATGAAGACCCTGGCCGAGCCAACCTTGACCGCCGTATCCGGCGAGAAGGCGACCTTCAAGGTCGGCGGCGAATACAATATGGTGACAGGCGTCTCCGCGAACGTGTCCACCGACAACCAGACCGGTCTGAAGACCTATTCGGTCGACAAGATCGAGTACGGCATCGGCCTGGAATTCCAGCCGGTGGTTTTGTCGCCCGGACGCATCAGCCTGAAAGTCAGAACCTCCGTCTCCGAGCCGACAACCGAAGGATCCGCGTCACTGTCCGAGGGCGTGACCAGTGCCGGCATGAATGCCCTGTCGTTGCGCAAGCGCCTTGCCGATACGACGGTTGAACTGCCCTCGGGCGGCTCCATGATGATCGCCGGCCTGGTTCGCGACGATGTCAGGCAAGCCGTCAATGGGTTGCCTGGACTGACAAAGATCCCGGTGCTCGGCACGCTCTTCCGCAGCCGGGATTTCGTGCGCAACGAAAGTGAGCTGGTGATCATCATCACGCCCTATCTGGTGAAGCCGGTGGCTCGCAACGATCTCGCCAAGCCGGACGACAATTTCAACGCTGCCAGCGATGGCGCCGCCATGTTCCTTGGCAAGGTCAATCGCGTCTACGGCACCATGCAGACCGACAAGCCCAACGGCCGGTACCACGGCGTTGTCGGCTACATCTACAAGTGAATGGGGAAGCGGACATGTCTCAGTCAGCGTTGAAGACAAGCATCGCCACGATGCGCCCTGGCCGTTCGCGGATCTGGCTGCTTCCGGTCCTGGCCGTGGCGGCAACGGCTCTGCTGGCCGGTTGCGCCCAGCGCGACAGTGTCACCGTCGGCGCCATTCCGGACGACTATCGCACCAACCATCCCATCGTCATCGCGGAGAAGAACCAGAAGATCGACCTGCCCGTCGGTGCCGGCGATCGCGGCATGACCGGCTCGCAACGCGACACGCTTCTGGGTTTCCTCGACGGCTATGACAAGAGTGCCGCTCCGGCGTTGACCATCCAGATTCCCAGCGGATCGGCCAACGAGGTTGCCGCAAGGGCGGCCGGCCGTGATTTCGCCAGGCTCGCGGTCGCCAGCGGCATCAAGCGCAACCGGATCGCCGTGGTCTCCTATCAGGCTGGGTCGAGCGAGGCATCGGCCCCGGTTCGCGTCTCCTTTATCGCGGTGAGAGCCCAGACCGACAAATGCGGACGCTGGCCCGAAGATCTGGTCGAGTCGTCTGAAAACAAGCACTACGCCGACTTCGGCTGCTCCTATCAGAACAATCTCGCCGCCCAGATGGCCAATCCGGCCGATCTGCTCGGACCGCGCAAGCAGACCACCATCGATGCGGAAAATCGTGGCGCGGTGATCGACGTCTACCGCAGCAGGGGCATTTCGGATGAGTTCCTCGGCAATTCGGAAGTGACCTACTGAGCCGCCCTCGGGAAAGAGAAGTCACGCAAGAACAGGCCACGCAAAGAACAGGCCACGGAAAGAGCATGACCATGAGCAACCTCGCCTATGATGCCACCGTGGACGGCGGCGATACCTCGCCGCAGGACATCGCCGCGATGCAGGCGTTGCGGCCGATACCGCGCATCTCGATCCAGGCATTCTGCGAGACGGAGGGCGTTGCCAATCCGGTCGAGCGGGCCGGCGAAGACCGCCGCATGACCAAGGCGCATCTCAAGGTCCACATGGGCGGCGTTCCCACCGCAATCGAGTTCTATCAATCGGCGCCGACGCCCAATCTGATCCTGCTCGAGTCGCGCAGCGAACCCAAGCAACTGCTGGAGCAACTCGCCCAACTCTCGGAGTACTGCGATCCGTCCTCGAAAGTGGTGGTGATCGGCCACTACAATGATGTCGGCCTCTATCGTGAACTCATCCGCTCCGGCATCTCCGAATATGTCATCGCGCCGGTCTCGATGGCCGACATCGTCAGTGTCGTGTCGTCGATTTTCGTCGATCCGGAGGCTGAACCGCTCGGCCGCTCGGTCGCCTTCATTGGCGCCAAGGGTGGCGTCGGCTCCTCGACGATCGCTCACAACGTAGCCTGGGCGATGTCCTCGCTGTTCAAATCCGAGGTCGTCGTTGCCGACCTCGACCTCGCCTTCGGCACGGCCAACATCAATTTCGACCAGGATCCGGCACAAGGCATCGCCGAAGCGGTGTTTTCGCCCGAGCGCATCGACGAAGTCTATCTCGATCGGCTGCTGACCCAGTGTGCCGAGCACCTGTCGCTGCTCGCGGCGCCTTCGACACTGGAGCGCGTCTACGACTTCGATCCGGATGCCTTTGCGCAACTTGTCGATACCGCGCAGCGCAGCGTGCCGCTCCTGGTGCTCGACGTTCCCCATGTCTGGACCGGGTGGGCCAAGAACACGCTGGTCAAGGCCGACGAGATCGTCATCACGGCGACGCCGGAGCTGGCCAACCTGCGCAACACCAAGAACCTGGTCGACATGCTGAAGCGGCTTCGCCCCAACGACCCGCCGCCAAAGCTGATCATCAACCAGGCCGGGATTCCCAAGCGGCCGGAGATTTCGCCTTCCGATTTCGCCGAACCGCTCGGCCTGACGCCGATGTCGGTCATCGGCTTTGATCCGGTCCTGTTCGGCAATGCCGCCAACAACGGGCGTATGCTTGGCGAGATGGATGCCAAGAATCCGGTTGTGGCCACGATCAACGAGATTGCTCATGTGCTGACCGGCCGCAGCGAGATCAAGACGAAAAAGAAGGCTGGCCTGGGCAGTCTGCTCGGCAAGCTCTCGCGCAACAAGAAGTGACGCAGTGGGACCGGTAGTCGATCATGTTTGGTAAACGAGGCAACGACGACGGCAACCGGTTCACGCCGGAATTTCGCCAGCCGGCACCTGCGCCGGCCGCACCGGCAGCCGCGGGTTCGGCTGACACGGCGGTTCTTGCGCGGCCGGCGGCAACGCCGCAGCCGAGCGCACCTGTCGCACCGCCGGCTCGCCGCGCGGTAGAGGCGCCCCCCATTGCGCCGGAGCCCAAGCGTGGCCGCGAAAAAAGCGAGACTTACTACGACACCAAGAGCCAGGTGTTCTCGGCGCTCATCGACACGATCGACTTGTCGCAGCTCGCCAAGCTCGACCCCGAAAGCGCGCGCGAGGAAATCCGCGACATCGTCAACGACATCATCGCGATCAAGAATTTCGCGATGTCGATCGCCGAGCAGGAGGAATTGCTCGAGGACATCTGCAACGACGTGCTTGGCTATGGGCCGCTCGAGCCATTGCTTGCCCGCGACGACATCGCCGACATCATGGTCAACGGCTCCAAGAACGTCTACATCGAAGTCAACGGCAAGGTCGAACAGACCCCGATCCGCTTCCGCGACAACCAGCAGCTTCTCAACATCTGCCAGCGCATCGTCAGCCAGGTCGGCCGCCGTGTCGATGAATCGAGTCCGATCTGCGACGCCCGCCTTCCCGACGGCTCCCGCGTCAACGTCATCGCGCCGCCGCTCGCTATCGATGGCACCGCACTCACCATCCGCAAGTTCAAGAAGGACAAGCTGACGCTCGATCAGCTGGTCAAGTTCGGCGCCATCTCGCCACAGGGAGCCGAAGTCCTCAAGATCATCAGCCGTGTTCGCTGCAACATCGTCATCTCGGGGGGCACCGGCTCCGGCAAGACCACACTGCTCAACTGCCTGACCAACTACATCGACCGCGAGGAGCGCGTCATCACTTGCGAGGATTCGGCCGAACTGCAACTGCAGCAGCCGCATGTCGTGCGCCTGGAAACCCGTCCGCCCAACCTCGAAGGCGAAGGCGAGGTGACGATGCGCGATCTGGTCAAGAACTGCCTGCGCATGCGGCCCGAGCGCATCATCGTCGGCGAAGTGCGCGGACCCGAGGTGTTCGACCTTCTGCAGGCGATGAACACCGGCCACGACGGCTCGATGGGAACGATCCACTCGAACAGCCCGCGCGAATGCCTGAACCGTATCGAATCCATGATCGCCATGGGCGGTTACTCGCTGCCGCAGAAAACCGTGCGCGAAATCGTCGTCGGCTCCATCGACGTGATCATCCAGGCGGCCCGCCTGCGCGACGGTTCACGTCGCATCACCCACATCACCGAGGTGATCGGGATGGAAGGCGACGTCGTCATCACGCAGGATATCGTCCTCTACAACATCAAGGGCGAGGACGCCAACGGCAGGCTGCTGGGAGAGCACGTGTCGACCGGCATCGGCCGTCCGCATTTCTGGGAACGGGCCCGTTATTACGGCGAGGAGCAGCGCCTCGCCATAGCGCTCGAGGCTATGGAGAAACGCGCTGACTGACGTACCCGCAGGCGTGAAGGTTCTGGCCAATGTTTGGAATTGACGGCACCGTATTGGCGTTTGTCGTGCTCGCCGGCTTCAGCGCCGGCGCGGTCGCCTATGCATTTCTGTTCAACCAGATCAGCAATGAGAGACAGACCGGCAAGCGGCTTGAAACGATCAAGGCCGCGGAGACGGACCGTTCCGTCGTCAAGGCCACGCGCGACCGTGCGACGGACGCGGCCAAGCGCCGCAAATCGGTCCAGGATTCGCTCAAGGAGCTCGACGAGAAGCAGAAATCCAAGGACAGCGCCATCAAGAAGCCGCCGCTGAAGGCACAGCTTCGCCAGGCTGGGATGAAGGTTCCGATCGAGCGTTTCTATATCTATTCCGCCATATGCGGCATCGCGCTGACAGTGATCGCGTTCGTGGCCGGGGCGCCGCTGATCGTCTTGCCCGGCGTGCTGCTGGCCGGTGCGCTCGGCCTGCCGCGCTGGTTCGTTTCATTTCGCCGCAGCCGGCGCGTCAAGGCGTTCCTCAACGAATTTCCAAACGCGCTCGACATCATCGTGCGCGCCGTCAAATCCGGCCTGCCGCTGAACGATGCAGTGCGCCTGATCGCCAACGAAGCCCCCGAGCCGGTGAAGACCGAGTTTCGCCGCATCGTCGATTCGCAGCAGATGGGCCTGTCGATCCCCGACGCAACCTTGCGCATGCCCGAAACCATGCCATGCACCGAGGCGAGCTTCTTCGGCATCGTCATCCAGATCCAGTCGCAGGCCGGTGGCAATCTCTCCGAGGCGCTGGGCAATCTTTCGCGGGTGCTTCGTGATCGCAAGAAAATGAAGGCCAAGGTCCAGGCACTGTCGATGGAGGCAAAGGCGTCGGCCGCCATCATCGGCGCGCTGCCTTTCATCGTCGCGTTTCTCGTCTACCTGTCGAGCCCGACCTACCTGATGCCGCTGTTCAACACCAGCGTTGGAAATCTCATCCTCGGCTGTTCGGCAGTCTGGATGTCAATCGGCATCCTGGTGATGCGCAAGATGATGAACTTCGAGGTCTAGGATCGCGACATGACCGATCAAGTCATCAAATCACTGACCGATCCGAGCCTCCTGATCGCGCTGCTCGTCGCCATCGCGGTGTTCGCGACCGTCTTTACACTGCTGCCGGCGTTCAGCGGAAACCAGCTCAAGTCGCGCATGAAATCGGTCGCGCTGGAGCGCGATGAGCTTCGCGCCAAGCAGCGCGCGCGGCTGGCAACCGAGGCCGATCGCCGGCGCAAGGGCTTGCGCGAAGAACAGTCGGTCGGCATGCGCAACATTGTCGACCGGCTTGATCTGCGCCGCGCCCTTGCCGACGAAAGCACCTTGCAGAAGCTCAAGGTCGCCGGCTTTCGCGGCCAGAATCCGCTGACGCGGTTTCTGTTCTTCCGTCTCGTGCTGCCTTTCGTCGGCTTCGCGCTGGCCCTGGTCTACATATTCGTGCTCGGAGGATTGCCCGACAAGCCATTGGTCATCCGGCTGTTCGTTTGCATCCTCGTTGCCTATGCCGGCTTCTACGCGCCGGTCGTCTATGTCAACAACCGCGCCACCAAGCGCAAGCAATCGATCCAGATGGCGTGGCCGGATGCACTCGACCTGATGCTGATCTGCGTGGAGTCGGGCATGTCGGTCGAAGCCGCGCTCCGCAAGGTCGCCGACGAGATCGGCGCGCAATCGGTGGCGCTGGCTGAAGAGTTCATCCTGACCAATGCCGAGCTTTCCTATCTGCAGGAGCGCAAGCAGGCTTACGAGAATCTGGCCAGCCGCACTGGCTTGGAATCGGTCAGGTCGGTGTCGCAGGCACTCGTCCAGGCCGAGCGTTACGGCACGCCGGTGGCGCATGCGTTGCGCGTGCTTGCAGCCGAAAGCCGCGACCAGCGCATGAACGCCGCCGAGAAAAAGGCGGCAGCCCTGCCGCCAAAGCTCACCGTGCCGATGATCCTGTTCTTCCTGCCGGTGCTTTTCGCCATCATTCTGGGTCCCGCCGGCATTCAGGTCAGCCAGCGCGGCATCTTCGGCAGCGATCATGCATCATCGACTGCCCAGTAACGGCGGCACGTCCCTGCATGACATCTGAAAAAAGCCGCGCTGAACCAAGCGCGGCTTTTCATTCATGGTCGCAGCGGATTTCGTCTGACGCATGTCGCCCGAAAGTCCGCATGCATGAAATCGTGAGTTGAGCGCGCCGGCTGAATCCGCTTTCGGCGCGGCGCGCTTCAGTTGGTCGCCGACTTCGACTTGTCCTTGTCCTGGTCCTTGAGCTGGCTCCAGGCATTCTGCTGCGCCAGCATGTGCCTGAGATAGGCGACATTGGCCTGCGCCTGCTCGGGCGAGAGCTCCTGCGAGGCAATCTTCTCGGCTTCGTCGAAGCGGCCTTGCAGGCCGACGACGAGCGCGAGGTTCTGGCGCACGCGGCTGTCGGCGGTGGGTTGCTGTGCGGCCGAACGCATGTAGGTCTCGGCGGTGCGCAGATCGCCTGCCAGCACATAGGACATGCCGAGATTGGAGAGAACCGAAGGCTCGTTCGGCTTGAGTTCGAGCGCCTTGCGATAGTCCTGGCGCGCCTGGTCCTTCTGGCCGAGTTGATCGAGGATGGCCGCTTCCGCCGACACCAGCCTCCAGTCGGGATATTCCGGCGTCTGCGCGCGCTGCACGGCGTCGAGCGCCGCTTCGAACTGGCCATTGGCGGCCAGCGCCTTGCCATACGAGGCGAGCACGTCGCGATCCTTGGGGTAGGCGATCGCCAGCTTGCGCATCACGGCAAGCGACTGGTCGGCATCGCCGTCCATCTGCAGCGCCGCCGCGAAATTGGTGGCGATTCGCTTGTCGTTGGGGTTCCTGGAGTAGGACTGGCCAAGGGAAGCGGTGGCATTGTGGAGTTCGCCCGCCGACATGGTCTCCAGCGGTTTGCCGCTGGTGGTGCGGCCGATCGAGCCGGTGGTGAGATTGCTGGTTCCACAGCCGGCGACACCCGCGGCGAGCGCCAGCATGAGGGCCGTGGTGATCAGCCGTTTTCCCCTGACGTCGATGGTGCGGTTGGTCGGCATCGGCCCTGGGCCTCCATTCATACGCGGCCATTGCGTGGCCATCTTTCCTCCCGCAGAAATATTCTGTTAACCCTAACGGACGGTTAAGAAACGCCGACTCGCCAGGGTCGGCAGGAGAACATCGGATGCCTGTCGAACTCGTCGAGAAGAAATTGCAGGGCGCGCTGCCGGTCCATCTGGTCGCCAGGGATGGCCTGGAGGCCGCGGGGCTTGCGCCGTCCATGGTCGCCTGGGCCAGGGTCAACGGCTTTTCCGGGGAGGCGGGCAGGACGCTGGCCGTGCCCGGCGAAAATGGCGCGCTCGCCGGTGCCTTGTTCGGTCTTGGCGACGGCGATGGCGCGCTCGCGCTCGGCGCGCTGGCGAAAGCCCTGCCCGAAGGCGACTGGCATTTCGCCTCGATGCCGGCCGATCCGCAACTTGCGGCGATCGCGTTGGTGCTCGGCGGCTATGTCTTTACCCGTTATGGCAAGAAGCCGGGCAAGACGCTGCGCTTCGACCTGCCGGCCGGTGCCGATGCAGCGCGCGTTCGCCGCATCGCCGATGGTGTCTTCCTGACACGCGACCTGGTCAACACGCCGACCAGCGACATGGGGCCGGACGATCTGGAGGCGGCGGTGCGCACCCTGGCCGAGGTCCACAAGGCCGAAGTCTCGGTCATCAAGGGCGACGACCTGCTTGTGCGGAATTTCCCGATGATCCACGCCGTCGGCCGCGCATCCGTCGGCGCGCCGCGCCTGATCGACATGACATGGGGACGGCAAGGCGCGCCGAAGGTGACGCTGGTCGGCAAGGGCGTCTGTTTCGACACCGGCGGTCTCGACATCAAGCCGTCATCCGGCATGCTGCTGATGAAGAAGGACATGGGCGGAGCGGCCAATGTGCTTGGCCTGGCCTCGATGATCATGGCGGCCCGGCTGAACGTGCGGCTGCGCGTGCTGATCCCCGCGGTCGAGAATTCCATCGCCGGCAACGCCTTCCGGCCTGGCGATGTGCTGGCGAGCCGCAAGGGCATCTCGGTCGAGATCGGCAATACGGACGCTGAAGGCAGGCTCGTGCTGGGGGACGCACTGGCGCTGGCCGATGACGAGGAGCCTCAGCTGCTGATCGACATGGCAACGCTGACCGGAGCTGCCCGTGTCGCGCTCGGCCCTGATCTGCCGCCGTTCTACACCGGCGACGAGATACTGGCTTCCGACCTGGCGGCGGCTTCCGCCGCGGTCGAGGATCCGCTGTGGCGCATGCCGCTGTGGCAGCCCTATGAGGCGAAACTGTCGTCGAAGATCGCCGACATCAACAATGTCACCACGGACGGTTTCGCTGGCTCGATCACGGCGGCGCTGTTCCTCAAGCGCTTTGTCGAAAGGACGGCGAGCTGGGCGCATTTCGACATCTTCGCCTGGAGCCCCGCCGACCGTCCGCACGGCCCCGCCGGCGGTGAGGCGCAGGGCATCCGCGCGTTGGAGCGGATCATCTCGAAACGCTTCGGCTGACAGCTGTGGGCTGAGCCGGCAAATTGCCGTGACTGAAACGGAACCGAAACAATTTGCCGTCATGCTGGCGCAATGTCGATTGCGATGCGCCCAAGCCAGGCCTTGCGACTGTGGCAGCAAGTAATGCTGTCGCAGGTGCGCGCCGACGCGCCCGACCTTACCATGCGCCAGACGGCGATCCTGTTCACCATCTATCTCGATCCGCCGCCGCACACGGTGCGCGGGCTCGCCGCCCGCCTGAACGTCACCAAGCCGGTCATCACCCGCGCGCTCGACACGATGGGCGCGCTGAAACTGGTGTCGCGCCACCGCGACGAGCTCGACAAGCGCAATGTGCTGATCAAACGCACGGTCGAGGGCGCGCTCTTTGTCGAGCGCTTCGGCGATGGTATCATTGCCAGAGCCCACGAACTGCCGATCTAACCAACCAACCTTGACCGAGTTGCTGATTTGACTGCCAGGGATGCCCGCCTTCACGCCTTTCGTTCCGACCTTGCCGATGCAAGATTGAAAGGAGAGGTTACCGCCGACCGCTTTGTCGCCGGCCGGCCGGCCCGGATCACCGCCTCCGTTGCCGATCTGCGCAAGGCGCCGCGTCCGGATGCCGGCATCAACACGCAGCTCCTGTTCGGCGATGATGTCCTCGTCTTCGAGGACAGGGAAGGCTGGGCCTGGGTCCAGGCCGAGCGCGACGGCTATGTCGGCTATGTCGCCGACATGATGCTGGGCGGACGCGACCGCGCGCCCACCCATATCGTCTCGGTACCGCGCACCTTCCTCTACCCTGGTCCGGACCTGCGTTTCCCGATCGCCGGACAGCTGTCGATGGGATCGACGGTAACGGTGACAGGTGCCGCCGAGACGCGGGGCACGCACTATGCTGTCCTTCCTTCCGGCGAGGCCGTCATATCAGGTCACCTCCGGCCGATCGGTGAGAGGGTGAGCGACTATGTTTCGGTGGCCGAGATGTTTCTCGGCACGCCCTATCTCTGGGGCGGTGTTTCCGGCTTTGGCATCGATTGCTCGGGCCTCGTGCAACTGGCGATGCGCATGGCCGGCAAAAACGTGCTGCGCGATTCCGACATGCAGGCGGCAAGCATCGGCGAGCCGCTCGACCCGGGCGCTGATTTCTCAGGATTGCGGCGCGGCGACCTCGTCTTCTGGAAAGGCCATGTCGCCGTCATGACCGATGCCGAGACCATGATCCACGCCAATGGCCACACCATGCTGGTCTCGCGCGAAGGGCTGAAAGACGCCATCGCCCGCATCGGCTATCTCTATGGCGGTCCGACAGGGTTCAGAAGGCCGTGAGCACTGATCTTCCCTTCTCCCCTTGTGGGAGAAGGTGTCGCCGAAGGCGACGGATGAGGGGTGTTCCAGGGAACGCCAACGTCTCACTCCGCTGGAACACCCCTCAACCGTCTCGGCGCTGCGCGCCGATCCACCTTCTCCCACAAGGGGAGAAGGAAGAACNTGGAACACCCCTCAACCGTCTCGGCGCTGCGCGCCGATCCACCTTCTCCCACAAGGGGAGAAGGAAGAACAGCTCGATCCCCTTTTGTTCCGATTTTCCTTGGCGTTGGGCCGCCGTCGCGCTACCTCTGGGAGCGTGACCGAGCAACCGCGCCTTGCCAATCAGAATGCAGCCGTCGTCCTGCCCGAACCATTCATCAGATGGTTCGGCGAGAAAGGCTGGTCGCCGCGCGCTCACCAGATCGAACTTTTGGCGAAGGCCCAAGCCGGGCAATCGGTGCTGCTGATCGCACCGACCGGCGCCGGCAAGACGCTGGCTGGGTTTCTTCCCTCGCTGACCGAACTCGCCGTCAGGCCAAGGCGGAAACCGGGCCAGGCGCATCGCGGCATCCACACGCTCTACATCTCGCCACTGAAGGCGCTGGCTGTCGACATCGAGCGCAACCTCGGCAAGCCGGTGGAAGAGATCGGCCTGCCGGTCACCATCGAGACGCGCACCGGCGACACGCCTTCCCACAAGCGCCAGCGGCAGAAGCTGGTGCCGCCCGACATTCTGCTCACCACACCCGAGCAGTTGGCATTGCTCATCGCCGCCTCCGACGCCCGGCGCTTTTTCGAGGATCTGCGCTATGTCGTGCTCGACGAATTGCACTCGCTTGTGACGTCGAAACGCGGTCATCTGCTGGCGCTCGGGCTGGCGCGGCTGTGCGGCTACGTGCCCGGCCTGCAGACAATCGGCCTCTCGGCGACGGTCGCCGAGCCGGACGAATTGCGGCGCTGGCTGGTCAGCCAGAACCCACCCGGCGATATGTCCGAATTGATCGTTGTCACCGGTGGCGCGAAGCCTGAGATTTCCATCCTCGATTCCGAAGAGCGTGTGCCTTGGGCAGGACATTCGGCGCGCTACGCCACGCCGGAGATCTATCGCGAGATCAAGCGCCACAAGACGACGTTGCTGTTCGTCAACACCCGCAGCCAGGCGGAGCTGCTGTTCCAGGAATTATGGCGGGTCAACGAGGACACCTTGCCGATCGCCCTGCATCACGGCTCGCTCGATGTGGCCCAGCGCCGGCGCGTCGAGAAGGCGATGGGCGAGAACGCACTGCGCGCCATCGTCGCCACCTCGACGCTCGATCTCGGCATCGACTGGGGCGATGTCGATCTGGTCGTGCATGTCGGTGCGCCGAAGGGGGCGAGCCGACTGGCGCAACGCATTGGCCGCGCCAACCATCGCATGGACGAGCCGTCGAAGGCGATTTTGATCCCGGCCAACCGCTTCGAAGTGCTGGAATGCCGTGCTGCTCTCGACGCCAACTATCTCGGCGCCCAGGACACGCCGCCGCTGGTCGATGGCGGGCTCGATGTGCTGGCGCAGCACGTGCTGGGCTGCGCTTGCGGCGCGCCGTTCGGTGCCGATGATCTGTTTGAGGAAGTGCGAACGGCGGCGCCCTATGCCAGCCTCGACCGGCCGACCTTCGACCGTGTCATCGATTTCGTCGCCACCGGCGGCTACGCGCTGAAAAATTATGAGCGCTACGCCCGCATCCGCCTCAACAAGGATGGGCTGTGGCGCGTCTCCAATCCGCGCGTCGCCCAGCAATATAGGCTGAATGTCGGCACCATCATAGAAGTGCCGGCGCTCAACGTGCGCTACGTGCAGGCTGGCAGCAAGGGCTCGGCCTCACGCGGTGGCCGGGTTCTCGGCAAGATCGAGGAGGCTTTTCTCGAAACCTTGACGCATGGCGACACCTTCATGTTTGCTGGCAAGGTGCTGCGCTTCGAAGGCATCCGCGAGAACGAATGCTTCGTCTCGAATGCGCCTGGCAGCGATGCCAAGGTACCCTACTATGGCGGCGGCAAGTTCCCGCTTTCGACCTACCTTGCCGAGCAGGTCCGCATCATGCTGGACGACCCCCGGCGCTGGGGGAAGCTGCCCGAGCAGGTGGCCGACTGGCTGCGGTTCCAGGCCGACAAGTCGGTGCTGCCAAAGCGCGATGACTTGCTGATCGAGACCTTTCCGCGCGGTAATCGCCATTATCTGGTCGCCTATCCCTTTGAAGGCCGGCTGGCGCACCAGACGCTCGGTATGCTGCTTACCCGGCGTCTCGACCGGGCGGGCGCGAGACCACTCGGCTTCGTCGCCACCGACTACGCGCTGGCCATATGGTCGCTGGGTGATATGGGCGCGATGTTCAAGGCCCGGAAGCCCTCGCTCGGTGCGCTCTTCGACCAGGATATGCTTGGCGACGACCTCGAGGCCTGGCTGGCCGACAGCTGGCTTCTCAAGCGCACCTTCCGCAACTGCGCGCTGATTTCCGGACTGATCGAAAAACGCCACCCCGGCCAGGAGAAAAGCGGCCGCCAGGTCACGGTGTCGACGGACCTTATCTACGACGTCCTGCGCAGCCACGAGCCCGACCATATTCTGCTGCAGGCGACACGTGCCGATGCAGCGACCGGCCTGCTCGATGTCAGCAGACTTGCCGACATGCTCTCGCGCATTCAAGGTCGAATCGTGCATAAGGATCTGGAACAGATCTCGCCGCTTGCCGTGCCGATCATGCTCGAGATCGGCAAGATGCCGGTGAATGGCGAAGCCGATGAAACGCTGCTGATGGATGCCGCGACGCTGGTCGAGGAAGCCATGGGGCCGGAGATGGTCGAGGAATGAACTTTTCGCTGGCGCGGACATCGCTGATCGCCGAGGCCGACCTTGTCGGTATCGCCGGCGAGAGCGCGGTCTGCGATCCGCGCGGCGTGCTCTATTTTCCCGAGCTCCGGCTTCTGGCGGTATCGGACCTGCATCTCGAAAAAGGCTCGTCGCTGGCGCGGCGCGGCACGCTGATCCCGCCCTACGACACCGGCGCGACGTTGCTGCGGCTGCAGGCTGTGATATCGGATTATCAGCCCTCGATCGTCATCAGCCTGGGTGACAGCTTCCATGATGGCGGTGGCGCGGAGCGCATGCATGCCAGTTTCCGCGAGCGGCTCGAAGCGCTGATGGCAGGCCGCGACTGGTTCTGGGTCGCCGGCAATCATGATCCCGAAGCGCCGGCCGATTTGCCCGGCGAAACGGTGCGCGAACTGGCGATCGGCTCGCTGCTGTTCCGGCACGAGCCATCCAAGCTGCGCGTCGAAGGCGAGATATCGGGTCACCTGCATCCGTGCGCGCGCATCGTCCAGCAGGGGCGCTCGGTGCGCAGGCGCTGCTTTGCCGGCGACGGTGGGCGCATGATCATGCCGGCCTTTGGCGCCTATACCGGTTCGCTCAACGTGCTCGACCGCGCCTATGCCGGGCTGTTCCGCCTGGAATCGCTGATGGCCTACATGCTTGGCGTCGACCGCATCTTCGCCATCTCCGGCTCGATGCTGCGCCCCGGCTGACCTCAACGTTCGTAGTAGAGCGTGACCGTGTGCTTCGCCTCGGCGAAGAACAGCCAGCGTTCGACCAGCATGCCGGCGAACTGGACGATCGCGGCCAGCACCGACGCCGCCGCCGCAAAAGGCCAGGGCAGAGCAGAGGTGACGGCGAGGAGCAGGACTGGCAAGGCAAAGGCCAGAGCTTGCGTGATCTGGCGCAGGCGTGCGCCATGCTTGCGCGCGATGCGAAAACCCATTTCCTTGAGCAGGTAGTTTTCCTCGGTATGCGGCCATTCCAACGACCGCACCGTGCCGCCGGCAAGGCCGGTCGCGGTGTTGACGTTGGTCAGGATCTCCAGGCGGTCGTTGTAGCGCCACGTCGCCAGCTTCCAGCCCCAGCCGATCATGGTCAGCAGCACGCAAGCCGCCAGAAGCGTCTTCGAACCGACATCAAGACACTGCATCAACGCGTTCAACAGCACGCTGCCGGTCATCGCCGAGAAGATGAAATAGCCGGGCAAGGTGAATCGGCTGTGCCACTGCGCGATCGGCTTCAGCGACGCGTAGATCATGCCTGTGGTGCAGACGGTGACCACCGCGCAACACGCCGTCAGAACTCCGGCGATGCCGACCCAGCCATCCGTGCGGCCGAAGAACACCCAACCGATGCCGAACAGCCCCGCGGGGATGAAGGTGATGACGGAGGCAACGCCCTCGCGCGACAGCCACGAGCTGCGCCATTGCGAGAACGCCCGCCAAGCGCGTTCGGGCCTGCCGAGATGGCCGGTCGAGGACAACAATCCGGCCGCGATCAAGCCGAGCGCCAGCCCCAGGCCGATGAGGCCGAGCCAGAAATCGGGCGGGATGATCTGGAGGCCTCCGAGCACGCCGAGCAGCGCCAGAAGGCCGTAGCCCGCGCCTGTAGCAGTGGTGAAGAAGACAACGGAAAAGGCTGGATGCATGTTCTAGTTCGAAAGCATGCGGTCGACCCAGCCGAGGAAGCCGCCCTCGGCCCGCACCGGCTCAAGCGGCTTGGCGGGCACCGATGCGGCGCGCTGCGTGTGGGCGCGCGGCGGCAGGTATTTGTTGGTCGGGTGATAGCCGAGTTCCGGCATCAGGTCGACGCCGCCGCGCTCCGCCACCAGTTGCGAGACGGCTGACTGGGGATCGCCGAGGTCGCCGAAATGCCGGGCGCTGGTCGGGCACGCGGCGACGCAGGCCGGCACGCGGTCCCCTTCGGCCAGATTGTCGTTATAGATGCGGTCGATGCACAGCGTGCACTTCTTCATCACCCCGACATCGGTGTCGAATTCGCGCGCCCCATAGGGACAGGCCCAGCTGCACAATTTGCAGCCGATGCACTTGTCCTCGTCGATCAGCACGATGCCGTCCGAGGCCCGCTTGTAGGAAGCCCCGGTCGGGCAGACGGTGACGCAGGCAGGCGTCTCGCAATGCAGGCAGGAGCGTGGGAAGTTGACCGTGTGCCCACCCATCTCGGTGGTGTGCTCGTAACTGTGGACGCGGTTGAACCAGACGCCGTCGGCATGGCCGCCATAGGGATCGATGTCGGTCAGCGGAGCCATGTGGCCGCCGGTGTTCCACTCCTTGCAAGCGGTGACGCACGCCTGGCAACCGACGCAGGTGTCGAGGTCGATGACCAGGCCGAGCCTCTTGTCGGTGTGGGTGGGAAGGCAGGTCATCCGGTGGTTTCTCTTTTCGTGCGGAATTCGGCGCCGAAGGTCAATTTATCGGGCGCGGGCTCGAAATGCGGTGGCTGCTGGAAACGCTCGAATTGCGGTTCGGTGAAGCCGGCTTCCTCATCAGCGCATTTGGCGATGCGCACGCGCAGATCGAACCATGCCGCCTGGCCGGTGACTGGATCGGAGTTCGAATAGCGTTTGCCCTGCGCGTCCGCCGCGGTCTGGTCGCCGATCACATGGTTGAGCAGGAANTGGATCGGAGTTCGAATAGCGTTTGCCCTGCGCGTCCGCCGCGGTCTGGTCGCCGATCACATGGTTGAGCAGGAAGCCGCGATTGCTCTCAGCGGCATCTTCCTTCAGTCCCCAGCTGCCGCGCCGCTTGCCGATCGCGTTCCAGGTCCAGACCGTGCTTTCGTTGACGCCGTCGACCAGCTTGATCTGCCCCTTCACCTTGCCATTGACGCTTTCGATCCACACCCAGTCATCGTCGGCAAGACCGAGGCCGGCGGCGGTCCGGTGATGCACGAACAGCCGGTTCTGGCTGGTGATTTGCCTGAGCCACGCATTTTGCGAACCCCAGGAATGATACATGTGCATCGGCCGCTGCGTCAGCGCGTGCAGCGGGTATTTTTCGAGGTCGACGGCCGCTTCCTCGAACGGCATGTGCCAGAACGGCAGCGGGTCCATGTAGGTCTCGATGCGCTGGCGATCACCCTCTGGCGGCAAGACGCGGCCGTGGCCTCGCGCGGCGAGGCGGAAGCGCTGCAACGGCTCGGAATAAAGCTGGAAGACGATCGGCTCCGCCGTGGGGATGAAGCCCATCTGCACGGCGAAGTCGAGATAGGAGCGGTTGGCCATCTTGTAGTAGCGTTGCTCGTCAGCGAAGTCGTGGTGCCAGAAGCCGCCATTGTCGATGTAACGCTGCAACTGGTCCGGATTGGCCTCGCCCTTGCCGATCGACGTCCCGTCCTTGCCGCGCCAGCCGGCAAGCGGCCCGATGCCCGGCGTGCGCTCGTGGTTGACGATGTAGTCGGCATAGTCGGCATATCTGGCCGAGCCGTCGTCCTTGACGAAACCGGGCAGGCTGAGCCGTGCACCGAGTTCGATCAGCACCGACTGGAACGGCCTGACATCGCGGTCCGGCTCGACGACGGGATGGCGGATGGCATCGCCCGGCCCGTCGGCATGGCTGATCGGCCGGTCGAGCAGGCTGATGCAGTCATGCCGCTCGAGATAGGTGGTGTCCGGCAGCACGAGGTCCGCGAACGGCACCGTCTCGGAATAATAGGCGTCGGAATAGATGATGAAGGGGATCTTGTAGTTACCCGCATCATCGCTGTCGGTCAGCATGGCCATGGTCTCGACAGTGTTCATCGAGGAATTCCACGCCATGTTCGACATGTACATCATCAGCGTGTCGATCGGGTACGGATCGCCGGCCCAGGCATTGCGGATGACGGTATGCATCAGGCCGTGCGCGGCCAGCGGCGCCTCCCACGAATAGGCCTTGTCAATGCGAAGCGGTGTGCCTGTTTCTTCGACCAGCAGATCGTCCGGCCCACAGACGAAGCCAAGCGGCATGCCGTCGAGCGGCGTCATTGCCTTGCTTGTCTTGCCGGCGGGTTTTGGGCCCGGCGGTGCCGATCTGGGGTAGGGCGGCTTGAAACGGAAGCCGCCGGGAACATCCACCGTGCCCAAGAGAACCTGGAGCAGGTGGATGGCGCGGCAGGTATGAAAACCGTTGGAATGGGCGGAGATGCCACGCATGGCATGCATCGAGATAGGCCGACCCTTGATCGTCTCGTGCCGGCGCCCGGCCCAGTCGGTCCAGGCTATCGGCAATTCGATGGTCTGTTCGAAGGCGACATGGGCGAGCTCGGCCGCGATCCGGCGGATCGTATCGGCCGGAATGCCGCAACGCTCAGCGACCGCATCCGGCGCATGTTTCTCGTCGAGGTAGCGGTCGGCAATGAGCTGGAACACCGGCGTACAGCGACGGCCGCCGACCTCGAAGCTGCCGGTCAGCGCCGGCTTCGCCTCCGGATCGGTTGCCTTGACGGAGGTCTTCGCCACCCTGTCCCAGGCCAGCGGATTGCCGTCGGCATCGCGGACGAACAGCCCATCGTCGGAGGCGCCCGGCTCCTGCACGACGAGGATATGGGCGTTGGTGTAGCGGAGCAAATAATCGAGATCGACGCGGCCGGCCTTCAGCAATTCGTGGATGAGGGCGAAGACGAACAGGCCGTCGGTGCCCGGCCGGATGCCGATCCAGTCGTCGGCAATGGCATTGTAGCCGGTCCGGCACGGATTGATCGAGACAACCTTGGCGCCGCGCGCCTTGAGCTTGCCGAGGCCGATCTTGATCGGGTTGGAATCATGATCCTCGGCAACGCCGAACAGCATGAAGTATCTGGTGTTGTCCCAGTCGGGCTCGCCGAACTCCCAGAACGAACCGCCGATCGTATAGAGGCCGCCGGCCGCCATGTTGACCGAGCAGAAGCCGCCATGGGCAGCGAAGTTCGGCGTGCCGAACTGGCTCGCCCACCAGCCGGTCAGGGATTGCGACTGGTCGCGGCCGGTGAAGAAGGCGAGTTTTTTCGGATCGGTCCGGCGGATGGCGGAGAGCCGTTCCGTGGCGATCGCGAACGCTTCTTCCCACTCGATCTCGCGGAACTCGCCCGAACCGCGCGGGCCTGTGCGCAACAAGGGCTTCTTCAGCCGGGCCGGGCTGTAGTGCTGCATGATGCCGGAGCTGCCCTTGCCGCAGATCACGCCGCGATTGACCGGATGGTCCTTGTTGCCGTTGATGTAGCGGACCTTGCCGTCCTTGATGTGCACGTCGATGCCGCATCGGCAGGCACACATGTAGCAGGTGGTCTTGGCGATGCTGTCGGAAACATCGGGCGAAGTGTCGACGCCGTCACCTTCGTCAGGCGCGCGCGTGTCAGCCAGTGGGCGTTGCGATGGTGCCGAATTCGCGCCGCGCGGTGGTCCGTGCATCATGATCCAGTGCGCGCGGATTTGGCCCGCGTCTTCGGTCCGGGGCCGCGCATGTAATGCTCTTCCGGGTGGTAGCGATCGCCGGTCAGCCGTCGCCTTATGCCACGGGCCCAATGGGCAAACAGGGATTTGAACCGCCCGATCATTTTATTCGCTGCGACCTGATGGCCAATTTTTTCTAACTTCGACTGAAAAAGTAGAATAAAGCTATCGATCCGTCTAATCAGTTGTTCTTGTAAATTCGATCGATATTGGTTCTTAATGCGCGCATGACCCTGGACCAGTTGCGCATTTTCGTCGCCGTCGCCGAGCGCGGCCACATGACCAAGGCAGCGGAGCTTTTGGGCATCTCCCAGTCGGCGGCATCGGCCGCCATCCGCGCGCTCGAAGAGCAGCACGGCGTGCACCTGTTCAACCGCGTCGGCCGCAACATCGAACTGGCCCAGACCGGCCATCGGTTCCTGCCGGAGGCGAAGGCCGTGCTCGAGCGGGCCGCCGCCGCCCGCAATGTGCTTGAACATGTCTCGCAGACGGTCGCGGGCAGTCTCTCGATCGCGGCCAGCCTGACCATCGCCAGCTACTGGCTGCCGCGCCGGCTGGCTTCCTTCCACGAAGCCTATCCGGCCGTCAGGCTGAGCGTCACCATCGGCAACACCAGGCAGGTCGAGGCCAGCGTGCTGGATGGAACCGCCGATCTCGGCCTGGTCGAGGGGCGCACCGAATCCGACATATTGCGCCGCGCCAAGGTCGATACCGACAGGCTGATGCTGGTCGTTGCCAGCTCCCACCCCGAGATCGTTGAAACCGCGCCTGGCCATTCCGACATCAGGGGCCTGCGCTGGATCATCCGCGAGGGCGGCTCGGGCACGCGCGAGGTGCTGGAGGATCTGGCGCGGCGCGAGGGGATTTCGCTTGCCGACCTGCAAATATTCCTGGTGCTGCCCAGCAACGAGGCGGTTCGCCAGGCGGTCGAGGCGGGTGCCGGCGCCACCATCATTTCGGACCTGGTCGTCGGACGCGCCGTTGCCGAAGGCAGCCTGCGGTCGGTGCCGCTCGAACTGCCGAAACGCGACTTCGCCATGATCACGCACCGGGATCGCCAGGCGAGCCTGGCCCAGATGGCGCTCAAGGCGCATCTCGGTGCCGAAACAACCGGATCTGCGCCAGCATAAGGTTCGTTGAGATTCAGGTCAGGCCGTGCCGAAAATGGTTGGTTCCGAGAACCGGAACGGAGCGTACGTTCGGGTACGCGAGTACCGGAAGCGCAGGAAACGGCCATTTGCAGGCCGGCATCACCTGAATATCAACGGACCGGTCAGCCGAACTTCCGCTGCGCGTCGAGAGCCAGGCCAAGCCCGACCGAGCCGAACATGTCGCCCTCGATGACGGAAGCCTGCGGCACCAGCGACAGGATCTCCCGTCTTGCCAGCGGGATCGCGGTCGATCCGCCGGTCAGGAACACCGCGGTGATGTCGGACGGTTTGACCTGTGCGTCGCGGATAGTCTCCCCGACCGTTGCGGTGACCCGCTCGATGTCCCTGGCGATCGTGGCATCCAGCCCGCCGCGCGTGATCTCGGCGGCGAAGTCCGCGCCCGGCAGCTTCACCGCCACCTCGGCGGATGATCTGTCCGTCAGCTCGATCTTGGCCTTTTCGACCAGAGCCGCCAGCGCGTGCCCATAACGATGCTCGACGATGTGGATGAAACGATCGACCAGGTCGGCGCGCGCGGCCTCGTAGCGGATCTGGCGCAGATGCGTCATCGCCTTGGCGGTGTAGACCAGGTTGATGCGCTGCCATGTCGCGAGATCGATGAAATAGCTCGCCGGCAGATTGCGCTTGCCGTCCTTGGTCGGGGTCAGATAGCCGAGCCGCGGCATCACATGGGCAATGCTCAGCAGCCGGTCGAAATCCGTACCGCCGATATGAACGCCCCGGCTGGCCAGGATGTCGTCCTTGCGGTCCAGCGAGCGGGAGCGCTCCGGCGAGACGCGCACGACCGAGAAGTCCGACGTGCCGCCGCCCATGTCGATGATCAGCGCCAACTCCTCGCGTGTGACCCTCTGCTCGTAGTCGAGCGCCGCGGCGATCGGCTCGAACTGGAAAGCAATATGCTTGAAGCCCTGGGCGTGGGCGGCCTTTTCGAGGTCGCCCTGCGCATTCGCATCGGCTTGCGGATCGTCGTCGACGAACTGCACCGGCCGGCCGAGCACCACCGTCTCGACCACGTCGCCGGCGTCTTCTTCCAGCTTCTTCCTGAGATGCCCGAGGAACAGGCCGATGATTTCCATGAAGCCGATCGAGCGCGCCTTGATGCGCGTCTTTTCGTGCGCCAGCGAACTGCCGAGCACGCTCTTCAGCGAGCGCATCAGCCGGCCTTCGACGCTGTCGGTGTAGTTGGCGATGGCCTGGCGGCCAAAGCAGATGCGGCCGTCTTCGAAATTGAAGAACACCGCGCTCGGCAACGTGACCTGGCTGTCTTCAAGCCCGACGAGACGCGGCTGCCCGTTGCGGACCACGCCAACCGTGGAATTCGACGTGCCGAAGTCGATACCGGCGAATGCTGGTCGCAAGGCAGCCTCCTGTCATTGGTGGCAGGCAGCGGATCGGCGCTCGCGGAAGAAGCGTGCGCTGCGGTCCGGGGCGACCGAACCACTCTGCCGGATTGACCACTCTGCCGAATTGAATTGCTTGCCCGTCGGGCGGGGGAGGTGCGGTCTACAGCATGATCCGGAAAAGGGAAACCCCTTTCAGATGCCTCAATCCCTGCGGAAGACCAGCCTGCCGAGCCAGCCCGTCAGCATGGCCAGCGATATGGCGAAGACGCCATAGAGGAAGGCATAATCGTGAGCGACGCGGAAGATCGACTGTTCGAAGCCGGACTTGCGGATTTCGAGCTGGGCCGAGCTCTCCTTGATGAACAGGCCGCTCTTGAACAGGAACGCGCGGGCTTTATGGGTGCCGACCGGCACGTTCGGCGCCAGCCTGACGGTGGCGCGGAACAGGTTCTGCGACAGGAACTGCACGCCGCCGACATTCTCGCTGTAGAGGCCGGCCGCCGCCTTGCGCTCGCGCAGGGCGGCGGTGAATTCCTGGATCGTCGCCGGGCTGTCGCCGGCATCGGCGGGCTGCATGTAGAGGTTGGAGGCGCCGAGCGACAGCTGCTTGTAGCTGTTCGGTTCGGTGATGTCCTGCAGCGGCCGTGTCGTCGCCACCGAATAGGAGACCGGCACGTTCTCGAAGGTTTCCGATTCCAGGTTGACCCAGACCCCGAGCACCCGGTCCTTGCGGCGCACCACCACAGGCTTGGGTGGTCCTTCGAGCACGACGATGACATCGTAGCGGCCCTGGCGGGCAACCAGCGGGTCGGGGTTCTCCAGCGAACCGAAAATGGTCAGGTCGGCACCGGAAAAGCCGGCGGTGATCGAGACATTGTCTGTGGAGAGCCCGATCTGGATGCCTTCCGTCAGCGGCGTCTGTGCCTTCGCCGGCAAGGCGGCCACGAGCAAGGACAGGAGAATGGCAGTTGCGAATGCGTTAGGGCCCGCCATCAGTTGAGACCCGCGCCGGACAGCGAATATAGGTTGGGCGGCGTGACGAACAGGCCGATGGCAAGCCTTATCGCCACCGCCAGGACCAGCAACGCCAGGAGCGCCCTTAATTGCTCGCCGCGCAGCCTCTGGCCGGCCTTGGCGCCATATTGTGCGCCGGCCACGCCACCCGCCATCAGCAGGAAAGCCAGCATCACGTCGACGGTCTGGTTGGTGCTGGCGTGAACCAGCGTCGTGTAGGCGGAGGTGAAGATGATCTGGAACAGCGACGTGCCGATAACCACATTGGTCGGCACTTTGAGGAGATAGATCAGCGCCGGCACCATGATAAAGCCGCCGCCGACGCCCATGATGGACGACAGGAAACCGATGCCGGCGCCAAGGCCTAGCACCGGGATGACGCTGACGAACAGTTTCGAGGCCCTGAAGCGCATCTTCAGCGGCAAGCGGTGGATCCAGTTGTGCTGGCCGGATTTCTTCAGGACCGGTGCCGCACCGCTGCGCGTCGCGCGCAGCGCATTGACGCTTTCGACCAGCATCAGTCCGCCCACGGTGCCGAGCAGCACGACGTAAAGCAGTGAGATGAACAGGTCGAGCTGGCCGAGCCTGCGCAGGAAAGCGAACACGAAGATGCCGCCGGTCGAACCGACAACGCCGCCGGCCAGAAGCACCCCGCCGAGCTTGAAGTCGAGCGTACCCCGCTTCATGTGCGACAGCGCACCCGAGAAGGAGGAGGCGATAACCTGATTGGCGCCCGTGGCGACCGCGATCGCTGGCGGAATGTTGTAGAAGATCAGGAGCGGGGTGATGAGGAAGCCGCCGCCGACGCCGAACATGCCCGACAGGAAGCCCACCGCGGCGCCCATGGCCAGCAGCACGAAGACGTTGACGGAAATTTCCGCAATCGGGAGATAGATGCCCACCCGTCAGTCTCGATCAGTTTGCCTGTCGGCGAATACAGCCGTTGCGGACAGTCTCGCACCGAAAAGCCAATTTTTTCTTGCGCCGACGCGGCGGCGGGGAAAAACCCCGTCACCGGGCCGAAACAAAAAACATCTCAATCAGTTAACAGGCAAATGTGTGGCAAGGGCGTCGTGGAAGCGACGCATCTGCCGTTATTTGCGCGCCAGCAGTGCCTTGACCAGTTTCTCGTCGACCGCGCCGGTGGCCGGCATCTTGTTGTCGG
Source organism: Mesorhizobium sp. LNHC232B00 (assembly GCF_000502435.1). NCBI lineage: Bacteria > Pseudomonadati > Pseudomonadota > Alphaproteobacteria > Hyphomicrobiales > Phyllobacteriaceae > Mesorhizobium > Mesorhizobium sp. LNHC232B00. The sequence goes on along the minus strand of NZ_AYWP01000016.1, from coordinate 4,346 downwards.
TCTGGAAAGCCATGATCGCGGTCTTCGTCTTCTGGCCCATCTTGCCGTCGGCACCACCGGCGTCGTAGCCGTTCTTGTTGAGAATGCGCTGGATGTTCTGGACCGCCTTTTTCATGTCGATGCTGGCGGTGGTCTGCGGCGTGCCTTCCTGCCAGGCATCGGGAACGTCGACCGAATTGGCTGCCACGTTGAGCGGCTTGGCCTTCCACAATTCGGTCGCGGCACGGGCGCGCTCGAGCTGTTCGGGCCGCAGCGCATTGGCAATCTCGTCGCGCTTGGCGGCCGCGTCCTTGTCCCCGGTCTTGGCGACGAGCGCGAACCATTTGTAGGATTCCTCGAGGTTCTGCTTCATGCCGACGCCCTTGGCGGCGAGAATGCCGAGATTGAACTGGCTGTCCTTGACGCCGAGGTCGGCGGCCTCCTGGAACCAGTGGGCGGCCGATTCATTGTCGGTCACGCCGTCGGCGGCCATGGCGAACAGCACGGCCAGATTGTGCATAGCGCTGGCGTTGCCCTGCTCGGCGGCCATCTGGTACCAGGTCTTCGACTTCTTGATGTCGCGCGCGACGCCGATGCCCTTCTCGTAGAAATTGCCGATACGGTATTCGGCCGGCGCGAAGCCGAGTTCTGCCGATTTCTCATACCATTTGGCCGCTGTCGCCATGTCTTCCTTAACGCCGCGCGACTCCGCGTAGCGCGAACCGATCTCGAACAGCGCCTTGGCGTCGCCGCCAGCGGCGGCATCGCGGAGCCCAACCGGGCCGGCCTCGGCCGGAATGTCGAACTTGGCCGCGGCTGTCGTGGCGGATGTATCCGTCGGCGCAACCGCGCCAGTGGTGTCATTGCCCTTGGTGTCGTTGGTCGCGGTTGGCGCGGCCATGGTCGGCTGGGCATCGCTGGCCGTCGCCTGCGCGCCACCGGTAATGGCCGCCGGCGTTGACGTCGTCGGGGCCATCGAAGTGGGCGCCGTCGGCGCGGCCGGAGCCATTGCATCGGAGGCGCCGAAGCCGGAAGCAGCGGCCGAAGCCGCGGGTCCCGATGTCGGCCCGGTGGCTGGTGCCGTATCCGCCATCGCATCGTTGTCGGAAGGCATCGCCATGGCGGTCTGGTTGACCATGTCGTCTTTAGCCATCGGCGCGGATGGTTCGGCCTGCCTGACGGCGTGGGCCGGCGCGTTGTCCGTTGCCGCCGGCTGGGCTTCCGCCTTCGGCGGGCTGGCTGCGTCGACGGATGCCGTTTGAACCGGCTGCGAGGCCACGATTGGTGCCGCGTCGTTGCTTGCCACCTGGGCCGGATCGGAGAGGAATGCCTTGCCGAGTTGCAGGCCGGCAAGCGCCAGCATGATCGCGGCCGCCGCCATCAGGATCGGCTTGCGCCGCGCCTTGAGCAGGTCGCCGATCCTGAGCGCCTTTACCGGCCCTTTCATCGTCGACTGGCGCTTCAAGGCATCGGCTTCGGCCGCGGCGGCCTGCGCCGCGCGCCGCGCCGCCGCGATGAAGTCCGATTTGGAGGCATCGCTGTCGCTGAGCTTTGCCGGCTGGCCCCGCTCGTCGCGCACGCGCTTCATGATGGCATTGAGGTCGGGTGCGCCCGAGCCGGGCTCCAGCGGCCGGTTGGCCATTTTCGGGTCGAGCGGCTCGTCGAGATCGACGCTCGGAATATCGGCGCTCGGCGCCGAGCCGGCCAGGGGCGGAATATCCGCCGCCTTCTTGCCCTTGAAGGCGCGTGCCAGCCCGCCGAACATCGATTTGCGGCCGGCCGGCTGGTCCTTCTCGGCAATGGTGTCGGAACCGAGTGCGGCCATCGCGGCTGCAGCGGCGGCTTCCGCCGGCGAGCGTGTGCCTCCCGGCTCGTTGCGCATTATGGCGGCGGCACGGCCGTCGAGATCGGCCATGTCGCCCGTCAGCGGCATCGGCGCGTCGATATCCATCGACGGCGCCTCGACAGCCATCTTGGCCGTGCGTGCGCGGCGTTTGCCGACCGCTTCATCCGGCCGTGCGTCCAAAAGCTCGCTTACCGCCTCGGACGGATCGCTGGTTTCCAGCGAGCCCAGCCTGTCGACGATCTTGAGCAGCGTGTCGTGGATGGCCTCGAAGGTCCGCGAATTGCGCTCGTCGGAACGGCGTGTCAGCGTCTCAAGCGTCTTCAGGTCCTGCGCGAGCCCCGAAACGGCGGCGGTATTGGCGCTCGACCCGGCCAGCGACTGCACTGCGTTTTCGGCCGCTTCGCGCGCCGCGCCGAGGATGGAATCGCGGGTCCCGGCCAGCGACTTCTCGATTTCGTTGAGGCGCGGGCTAATGTCTTCGAATTCCGGCAGCGGCGTGCCGGGCTTGGAAAGATGCGCGGACAGGCCGGTGACCTGCGCCTCCAGGCTGCGGATCAGCGCCGGGTCGATGCCGGCTACCTGCGCGGCCGATGCGTCGAGCCGGCTGGAAATGTCCACGAGCCGGCTTTCCAGGCCGCGGATTGCCGCTTCGCCGGCGGGATCGGGAGCGCGCGTCTCGATGCGCTTGGCGAGCGCGGTGAAGCGGGCGTCGATGGCCTCCATGATACCGGCACTGTCGATCTGCGGCACGCGCTGGTCCAGCCGATCGGCAACCTCGTCCAGCCGGCGCTCGAGATCGCGAAACAGCATGTTGCCCTGTTCGATGGCGTCGCCCTGGCGGCGTTCCATCATGCTCGACAGCACGTCGAAACGCTGCTCCAGCCCGTGGAAGATATAGTCGGCATCGGGCATGGCCGGCGCCTGGTCGATCTTGTCGGCGATGAGCGCGATCTGCTTGGCCAGCCGTTCCATCGCCTGTTCGGGCAGGTTGGCGCGGCCGGCGAGCTCGTCGACACGGCTCGACAGCGTGCTCAGGCGATCCATGACGGCATTGCCCGGGCGGTCCTGCGCCACTTCCTCGATCTGCCGGGCCAGAGAATCGATCCGCTTCTCGATGCGCTCGAAGGCTTCATGGTCGAGCGAATTGGCCTGCGCCGCGACGGTCGAGGCAACGATAGCGCGGGAAATTTCGTCCAGCCGCTCGTCGATCATGGCCAGCGTGTCGCTGCCGCTATTGTCCTGCTGGCTGGCGAAGTGATCGACGGCGCCGGCCAGCGTGCGGACTTTTTCCTCCAGCGAACGCAGCGACAGCGATTCCGGCAGGTTGTTGACGGCATTGCTGATCTGCTCCAGCCGATCGGTCAGGGCGGCAAGCGCGGGCTCGTCGGAGCGCTTGCGCTGGTCGGCGTCGACGCGGTCTTCGAAGGCTGTCCAACGGCGATCGAAATCATCCCAGCGGCGATCGACCTTCTGCACGCTCTCCTCGCGCGCCAGCGTGTCGAGCGCGGCCTTGACCTGCTCGAGTTCCAGCCGCAGCAGGTTGACGCTTCTGTCGTCGCTCTTTTCCGACAGCGACTTGATGGCGCCGGAGAGCCGTTCGAATTCGACGCCGAGTTCGGCGCTGCCCTTGCCCGATCCGCCTGGGCCCGATGCGCCCAGCTTGGCGTTCGACTGGAAGGCGCGATCGATATCCTTGCGCAGTGCTTCGAATTCGCGCTGCAGTCCTGATGTCATCTGGTGGCGCAGTTCCTCGCGCATGCCGCGCAGCTCGCCGGCGATCTTGCCGACCATGGCGACGCTGTCTTCCTGGCCGCGGACGCGGTCGATGTCGCGGGCAATGGCCTGATAGCTCTGGTCGAAGGCGGGGGGCGGCACTGGAGCCTTGGCGCGCGGTGCCGGCTGCGGATCCTCGTACCAGCGCTGCTGGGGCTGGGTGGCGGGATAGCGGGGATCGGCTGCGGGATAGCGCGGTTCGGCGTCATACTGGCGGGGAGCGGGACGTGCCATCGTGTCTTCGCGCGTCTGCCCCAGCCGCTGTTCCAGCGTCTCCAGCGAGCGGTTGAGCTGCTCGAGCGTGGTCTGCGGCCTGCGCGGCCTGCCGGCGTTGAGTGTATCGAGATAGGACCGCTTGCTGTTCATCGGTGCGTCCGTCTTTCAGATTGGCCAGTTTGCGACCAGCTCCCCAAGTCCCTGCCGGAACGAGGCGACCGCGCTTCCATGCGGTGGAAGACAAGCTTCCCGGGGTTCACCCGCGCTCCGAAAAACCGTGAAAAATTCGATACAGGATAAACACGGGTAGCCGACATGCGCACATTTCGCCCAACGTGGTAAACAACGCGTTAACCAAGCTTAAGAAGTTGGAAGGAAGTTCACGGCCGCGCCCGCGCTGCGGCATCGCCCTTGCGCTGCGTCAAAAAGCACCGTCCGCGGAACGCCCACAGAACGCCCTGTCGGTAGCTAATCAAGATGTCCGGTTTTGGTAGCACATTACTTGTCCGCTTCAGTTTTGCGTCGAAGCGGT